>CAILKW010000211.1 GCA_903834845.1 uncultured Bacteroidia bacterium
TAAAGTCAATAAAAACTGGCTTATTTTGAGCTTTTGCACACAATAATCCCTGTTCAAAATCGAAAAAACCCTCCAAACCATGTGGCAATTCAAGAAATTCAGAATACTTTGGCTTTTCACATAGCGTAACAGCCGATTCACCAAAGTTGGACATTGTTGTTTTACGGTCCACAAGTTTAACTTCATCCCTAATAATTTTATGCAGATCGAAATCATGCGAAGTCATTGGTGGAAGATAACCAGAAATCGCTTTTAGAGGAGCTCCAAACATTCCTGGAATCAGGTAAACGACGAAAGTTAAGGATATCATTGACAACATCAAACGAGGTACCGAAATAAATTTTGTTTCACTATCATGAGCAAACTTCATTTTTCCAAGCAAATAAAATCCCATCATGGCAAAAATAACAATCCAAAAAGCAATATACACCTCGCGATCAAGAATTCGCCAATGATAGGTTTGATCAGCGATACTAAGAAATTTAAGACCAAGTGCCAATTCAATAAATCCAAGAACTACTTTCACGGAGTTTAGCCAACCACCGGATTTCGGCAAGTTTGATAACCATTGAGGAAAAATTGCAAAAAGTGTAAATGGTAAGGCAAAAGCCAATGAAAAACCTAACATTCCAACTATTGGCTTAATCACCATTCCTCCTGCTGATTCAACAAGAATTGCTCCGACAATAGGTCCTGTACAACTGAATGACACAAGAACCAACGTTAAGGCCATAAAAAAAGCTCCGCCAATTCCACCTTGATCAACAAAACGATCGGTTCGATTTCCCCAACTGCTCGGAAGAACAATTTCAAAAGCACCGAAGAAGGAAAAAGCAAAAACCACGAATATAATGAAAAACAATACATTAGGTAACCAATGCGTACTTATCCAATTTGCAAAATCTGCACCTAAAGTTAAAGAAACAACAGTTCCGATCAGGGTATATATTAAAATGATTGATCCTCCGTAAATTAACGCCTGAATTTTAGCCTGTAATTTTGACTTATTGCTATTCATAAAGAAGGAGACAGTCATAGGGATCATCGGGAAAACACAAGGAGTTAGTATTGCAGCTAAGCCAGCAATAAAACTGAAAATTAAAAACCACCACAAACCATGTTGAGTTTTACTTTCCTCGCTTGCTTTTACAAGGTTTTTACTAACAACCGCCTCATTATTTGATCCAATTATATTAAACGAAAAGTCATGTTCGTCAAGTGTACATGTCTCATCGTTACAACTTTGATACTCTATAGTTCCCTTTAATTCAAATGATTGATTAGATAATATTTTTATCTTTTGAACGAAAATGGCTTCATTACTGAAAAATTCAAGATCCATATCAAAGATCTTATCATGTTCCATGTATGGGGTGGTAATTGAAGTAACTCCACCGGTAATTTGATACTTAGTGCTGTCAGGAAATAGTGTAAAGGTGGTTTTAATAGGGCCGCCTTCGGGTAAATTGGTTGAATACAAGTGCCATCCGGTTTGTATTGAAGCTGTAAAAATAAGTTCAATTTCACTTTTCCCGGCAGGTTTTTGCTCGAAACGCCACTGTACCGGACTTAACAATTGTCCAAATGCATACACACACCACCAAAGCGACACAAATAAGAGAAATAATTGTTTTTTCATTATTATCAAAAATCAAATTTCAAAGCTGTAAAAAAAAGCTCATGCCTTGTCTGCATGAGCCTTAAATAACTAAAAGATAATTTCTTCGGCGTTCTCATCATAGAACTTTGAATCAAGGAAACTCATTGCATTGATCTCTTCAATTCTTACTCTCTTACGATATTTCCATCTCCATTTTAACGCCTTTGAGGGAAATCCACGTGTAAGAAATGCTCCAACAAATGGATGTAGTTTAATCGTCAACTTTTGTTTGTGTAGTTCCTCGAAAATATATCTTATTTTCTGCTCAATTTCTTCGATGAATAACAATGTTGGGGTAACTTTTCCCGAACCTTTACAAACGGGGCAAGTCTCTGCAGTTTCGATTGCCATCTCTTGTCGCACCCGTTGACGTGTAATCTGCATCAGACAAAACTTGCTCAGCGGCAATATATTATGCTTTGTTCTATCGGAAGCCATCGCTTCCTTCATTTTCTCGAAAACTTTCTGCCGGTTTTCGTTCCCGTGCATATCGATAAAATCGATAACAATAATGCCTCCCATGTCGCGAAGGCGTAATTGACTGGCTATTTCCTCAGCTGCGGCCATATTTACTTCAACAGCATTTGATTCCTGATCACCGGTTTTCGACCTGTTTCCACTGTTAACGTCAATAACATGAAACGCTTCAGTGTGTTCAATAATCAGATAGGCACCGCTCCTAAAAGATACGGTTTTTCCAAAAGATGCTTTTATTTGTTTATCAATCCCAAAATGCTCCAGAATGGGCAATTTACCATTATAGTATTTTACTACTTTTTTCTTCTCAGGATCAATAGTTCCAACATATTCTTTTATCTCGGCGGCAATCTCCTCGTTATTCACAAAAATATTCGAAAAATCAGTATTGTATAAATCTCTGATCATTCCGATTGTGCGATCGAGTTCCCCTAAAACCAACGATGGTGCTACTTGTTTTTCAAGTTTGACAATTGCGTTTTCAAACTTAGTCACCAATCTTCGCAGTTCGGGATCTAATTCCGCTACACGTTTCCCTTCAGCAGCTGTTCTTACAATAACCCCATAATTTTTTGGGCAAATGCTTTGAACTAATTTTTTTAAACGGCTTTTTTCCTCAGCCGATTCGATTTTTTGAGAAACTGAAATTTTGTTACTGAAAGGGATCAAAACCATGTTTCTTCCAGCCACTGATAATTCGGAGGTAAGCCTTGGTCCTTTAGTCGAAATCGGTTCTTTCGCAATCTGCACAAGAATCGTCTGCCCGGTTTTAAGAACTTCGGTAATCTTTCCATCTTTCAAAATATCAGGTTCTGCCTGAATACGTAACTCATTTGTGAGCTTATTCTTTTTGGAACTTGCTTGTTTCAGAAACTTGTTTAATGTCTGGAACTGTGGTCCTAAATCCAAATAATGAAGGAACGCATCTTTCTCGTAGCCTACATCAACAAAAGCAGCATTTAATCCCGGCATGATTTTTTTTACCTTGGCAAGGTAAATATCTCCAACCGCAAACTTCAGATCACTGCTCTCCCTGTTAAGTTCTACCAGTTTTTTGTTTTCGAGTAAAGCTATTTCAACATGTGAGGGCGATACATCAATAATCAGTTCATTACTCACGTTCTTTACTCTTACTGTAAATAAATATTTATAAATACAACAAACCTAAAGTGCATAAGCACTTTAGGTTCAAAATCCTATAACTACCACTAAAAGCTATTTCTTCTTCTTGTGGCGGTTTTTACGCAAACGTTTTTTCCGTTTGTGAGTAGCCATTTTATGTCCTTTTCTTTTTTTCCCGCTCGGCATAACTTAAATTCTTAATTATTTTACGTTGTTTTTCACGCGACCTACAAAAGTCTTAGCCGGCTTAAATGAAGGAATAAAATGTTCAGGAATAATAATCGTTGTGTTGCGGGAAATGTTGCGAGCTGTTTTTTCAGCGCGTTTTTTCACGATAAAACTCCCAAATCCACGAAGGTAAACATTGTTTCCCTCTGCAAGTGAACCGGATACGGTGTCCATAAATGCCTCAACTGCCTTCTGAACAGTTACTTTCTCGATACCCGTGTTTTTCGAAATCTCGTTTACGATATCTGCTTTTGTCATTGCTATAAATTTAAATGATTCAACTTTTTTTGTTTCAATTTTGGAATACAAATATATAGCTTTTGATTTTACCAACATCATACTAATCAAGTTTTTTTATTTTTTTTTTTATTTTTTTTTTTTAGGTCAAAAACATGCCATAAATCCATAAAATACTGAAAGTATGAAGTCAACAACAAAAAGGAATAGACGGTTATTTCTCATTTGCAACCGATGAAAAGTAATTAATTTGGCAAAAGGTTACGTAAAAGGTAAAACCCAACCTCGTTTAATTTGGTTTTGATGGTGTAAGTTGCTGTTCAAATTAGGCATGGAACTTTTTTTCCAGGATCAGAAAGTCTTTATAGAAGTATCTAATGCCTTATGAAAAAACTGATTAATGCATTTCCGAGAACTACCGGAATAAAGAGTCGTGCATTAATAGTATTACCTGCATTTTTTTTATCTTTGGGGCTTGTAATCCTCAAGTTTTTTTCGTAATTTAGCATTTCAAACCATAATCTTTTAAAATCATGAATGTTAACAAAGTTATTTTAGTTGGACATGTAGGGAAAGACCCTGAGGTAAGACACCTTGATAGTAATGTATCTGTTGCCAATTTTTCATTAGCCACTTCCGACACTTATACAAACAAAAGCGGCGAAAAAGTAACAACTACGGAATGGCATAATATCGTATGCTGGCGTGATTTAGCTTCACGTGCTGAGAATTACGTAAGAAAAGGAAGACTGATTTATTTGGAGGGCAAAATAAGGACCCGTAGTTACGATGCGCAGGATGGTTCGAAAAAATACATTACCGAAATCCTTGCAGATTCCTTTCAGTTACTAGATAAAAAAATTGAAGGTACATACGGAGAAAGTGCAAAAGCTACCCAGACATCAGGAGTAGTAAACGAACCTGGAAATGACCAAAATACCTACGGTAATGATGACCGAGAAGGTGATGATTTACCTTTTTGATCAATTATTGATGAGTTTTGATTAATTTGCAGTTTGTTTCTTAAAAGGTACAGTGAGGATATCGGATTCAATATTGTTACTTCCGAATCCTCACTATTTTGTTTGTTGTAATTATACTAAAATGTTATAATGACGTGTAATAATTTTCTTTTTTTGGTCGTTTTTCTGCTTTTCTTCAATTCTTGCAAGAAGGAATACACTCCAAGGCCAAGAGGATATTTCAGAATCTCGTTTCCTTCAAAGAGCTACAAATCTCTAGGGATGCCTTCGCCATATAGTTTTCAAATACCAAACTATTCCAATCCTGAACGCGATGGATCAAATCCTGATCAACCCTATTGGATCACTATTGAAGTACCAGCCAACCACGCTCAAATACACCTGAGCTATAAGAATATCAATAATAATCTTGGATCATACATTGAAGAGTCGCGAACCCTTGCTTATAAACATTCGCAGAAAGCAAGTTCAATTGAAGAACAACTATTTATAAATCCAACAAAAAAGGTTTATGGTACAATTTACAACATTAACGGAAATGCAGCCTCACCTATGCAATTCTATTTGACCGACAGTATCAGACATTTTCTTCGTGGATCACTATATATACAGGAGATCCCAAATATTGACAGTTTACAGCCGGTGATTAGTTTCTTAACTCAAGACGTAATTAAGCTAATCGAAACAACCGAATGGAAAAAAAATAAATAATGCCACTGATTCTTCAAGAAAAAATAGAAAACGGAGAAATCGGACTTTGGAAAATTACCGAAGAGATTGAAGATTTGCTCTCTTTGGCCAAATTATCAGTTTCTGAGAAAATCACTTACTCCGAAATTTCAGCACATCATCGTAAAAAAGAATGGCTTGCTACAAGAGCACTTCTTAACAAATTAATTTACCAGCCACACCTTATCAAATACCATACCGATGGAAGACCATATCTTGAAAACTCAACTATCAATATAAGCATAACTCATTGTATTGGTTTTGTCGCCATTTTGCTTCATGCTTCATGCCTTCCGGGTATAGATGCCGAACCTATTACAAGACATGTGGGCAAAGTAGCCAGTCGTTTTATCTCATCCGAAGAGTTTTCAGCCTGTTGCGACAAAACGGGGATATCAAACCGCAGGTTATTGATGCATTGGTGCGCAAAAGAGGCTATTTTCAAAATGTCACCAATCAGCAACATTGAGTTCTCAATTGATATCCTGATTTTCCTGAAAGATTCAGAAAAAGAATCCGGTTCATTTCATGGAATATTTAACTATAAGTCAACTCCCATTCCAATCACCCTTTATTATAAGATTGTAGATGAAGTACTTATAGTTTGGGGCTGGACTAATGAGATCAGTTTTACACATTAGAAACATTCTAAGATATAATACATTTCAACCTTCGATTGAACAATTGAGACAGAAAAATGTCATCTTACTACAATATTTACTATCGAAAATAAAAAAAATGAATATTCCGAATCCACATGTAATCGTTATTTTTGGTGCCTCAGGCGATCTGACAAAAAGAAAACTTATCCCTGCAATTCATCAACTATTTGTTAATCACCTTTTACCTGGCAGTTTTGCAGTTTTAGGAGTCAGCAGAACTGAGCTAACAGATGAGGAGTTTCGAAAACGAATGATGGAATTCTTGCCCGGTAATGAAGAGACAAATACTCAGTTTTTAAACAAAATCTATTATGAAACAATAGATTACGAGTTACAAGATGATTACAATAAAATGCATAATCGGTTGCAAAATATAAGAAGTTTGCTGAATATCCCAGCAAATTACTTATTTTACCTTTCTACGCCACCCAATCTTTACAATATTGTCCCAGAAATGTTAGCATTGGCAGATCTAAACTCACAATCAGATGGTTTTAAAAGGCTCATAATTGAAAAACCATTCGGGAACAACCTTGCAAGTGCTATTTCATTGAATTTTAGTCTTTTAAAAAATTATGAAGAAAATCAAATTTACCGAATAGACCATTATCTTGGAAAGGAAACTGTTCAAAATCTTATGGTAACTCGATTTGCCAACGGTATTTTCGAACCTGTCTGGAATAGAAATTTCATTGAAAGGGTTGAGATTTCTTCAGCTGAAAGTCTCGGAGTAGAAGGACGTGGAGGATATTACGACAATTCAGGAGCGATGCGTGACATGGTGCAAAACCATCTGCTGCAAGTTGTAGGCATGGTTGCCATGGAACCACCCGTAGTCATTGAAGCTGATGCGATTCGTCATGAAGTGATGAAAGTTTTTCAATCATTGAGACCAATAAAACCGGAAGAATTGCAACACCAAGTAATCAGGGGACAATATACTGCATCAACAATTAAGGGACAGCTTGTACCTGGATATCGTGAAGAATCTGGCGTTGATCCTGATTCTCATACTGAAACGTTTGTAGCAATGAAGTTTTATATTGATAATTGGCGATGGACGGGAGTTCCATTCTTCATAAGAACAGGAAAAAAATTACCAACCAGAGTGACAGAAATAGTAATTGAATTTAAACCTACCCCCCATCATCTTTTTGATAAAAGCGGATTCGACCAACATAAATCTAATCAATTAATTATCAGAATACAACCAGATGAAGGCATTTTATTGAAATTTGGCATGAAGGAGCCTGGAGCGGGGTTCAGGGTAAATCAGGTAAACATGGATTTTCACTATTCGAGTATTGCTGATATTCAGTTGCCATCAGCCTACGAACGACTACTCCTCGATTGTTTGCTTGGCGATGCTACACTTTTTTCACGCAGAGATACTGTTGAAGCTGCTTGGAATTTTATTCAACCTATACTTGATGCATGGGCTAATGATTCTTCCATACCGATTTATGGTTATCCAGCCGGAACTTGGGGTCCATATCAATCAGATGATCTTATTGACGGGGAAAAGACCTGGAGATATCCCTGTAAAAATCTTGCAGACGATGGTTTGTACTGTGAATTATAAGTTTTTAAGATGAATAACACATTAATACACAAAAGTAAGAACCCTGAAGAACTGGCCGAAACATTTGCTTTGCAATTAATTAACTGGGTAAGCGAATCTAAAAGCGACACCTATCATCTGGCATTATCAGGCGGAAAAACACCATCACTGTTGTTTTCACTTCTGGCTGGAAAATATGTAACTGCAGTTTGCTGGGAAAAAATTCACTTCTGGTGGGGAGATGAAAGAATGGTTGAACCCAATAATTTAGAAAGTAATTTCGGCGCTGTAAACAAATTTCTTTTTTCAAAAATTAATCTGAATCAAAACCAAATACATAGGATTAAAGGAGAAGCTGACCCAACAAAAGAGGCTAAAAGATATGGCTTACAAATAAATTCTTGGATCCCAATTAATAATGATTGGCCTGAATTCGATCTGATTATGCTTGGTTTAGGCGATGATGGTCATACCGCTTCAATATTTCCGGATCAAATGCTATTGTTGGAATCCGCGGAGGTAACAGGAATTGCCACACATCCGCTTACTGGTCAACAACGAATAACCCTTACTGGGAAAGTATTGAATAATGCAAAAAAAGTTGCTTTTATGATTTCGGGGGAATCAAAAGCAGGTATTTTCAACGAAATAATTCAAGATTCCGGAAACGCACTGAAGTATCCTGCAACCTTTATCAGACCACTCTTTGGTGAACTGCATTGGTTTGGGGACGAGGCAAGTCTAAATGGAAAAAACGTAAAATGATAAGGAGATTTTTGTCCCTGTTTGTTAATGCCTAATTTTTTAGTGTAAAATTCCGCAATAATTTTTTACTTCACCAGAAAGTCAAACATTTTTTTATCTCCAATAAAACCTTCGAGTCTGTCATTGATTTTGACTGAACCTACACCAGCAGGTGTTCCTGTATAAATCAGATCTCCTATCTTCAAAGTTACAAACTGCGAAATATGCTCTATAACAGTATCAACAGAAAAAATCATATCTCGCGAATTTCCCTGCTGTACCAATTCTCCATTCTTACGGAGGGAAAATTCAATTTGTCCAAGATCTCCAAGTTCCTCCTTAGGAATAAAATCTCCCAAAACAGCCGCAGAGTCAAAGGCTTTTGACTTTTCCCAAGGTAAGCCTTTTTCGATGAGCTGACGTTGCAAATCACGTGCAGTAAAATCTACACCAAGACCAATTTCATCATAATAACGATGTGCAAAGGAAGCTTCAATGCTTTTTCCCAACCTATTAATTTTGACAACCAGCTCAACCTCATGGTGTATTTCATTTGAAAAACCCGGAATATAAAAGTGTCTGTTATCCAATAATAAAGAAGAATCGGGTTTCATAAAAAACACCGGTTCAGTTGGAATTTCATGCTCAAGTTCTCTGGCATGTTTAAGATAATTACGACCTATACATATAATTTTCATGGCTTTATTGCTTTTAAAGGATTATTAATGAAAAATGAGATATGGAATAGAATTTAAATTTTACGGTTCAAATCTCTTAGTTTTATCGCTGTCAGCACCTTTTTAGTGTAAAGCGGAAACTCACCCTGCATCATCCAGGCAAAATAACCTGGCTCAATACGAAGGACTTGCTCAACAGACTTTCCTTTGTGCTTCCCAAAATTAAAGACTTCGGTACCTTTCTCGTCATAAACAATACGTCCTGCAAAATCAACACTTTTGTCGAACGCTGAAAACGTTGCCAAAGCATCAACACTATTTACAATAGGAATCGTTTTTTTTCCATTATCGTCAAACTCGACTCCTTTATACCGCTCAAGCTGGGCTTTTAAAACCTCATAAGTTGCCTTGGTATCAGCCATTGCGTTATGTGCATTTTCAAGATCCTCTAAGAGGTAAAATTTATAAGCAGCTGCAAGTGTCCTTTTCTCCATTCGATGGAAAATGATCTGTACATCAACAAATTTATGTTTTTTGAGATCCATATCAATATCCACACGAAGAAACTCCTCGGTGAGTAAGGGAATATCGAAACGAGTTGAATTAAAACCTGCAAGATCACAACCCTCAATAAATTTGGCAAATATTTTGGCAACTTCCTTAAAAACAGGAGCATCTTTGACATCTTCATCGTAAATGCCGTGAATAGCAGAAGCTTGCACAGGAATAGGCATTCCTGGATTAATACGTTGTAACTTTTCCTCTTCCCTTCCATCGGGAAATATTTTCAATAGTGCAATCTCGACAATACGATCGGTGACAACGTTTATTCCTGTAGTTTCAAGATCAAGAAATACGAGAGGATTTTTAAGGTTCAGTTTCACGTTAAATTATTATTTATAAATAAAAAACCCGGCAGTCTCCTAACCGCCAGGTCTTTAATAAATATGAGTTCAAAAATTAAGCATTGATCATCATTGGCATCAATAACATCAGAACATCTTCGTATTCGAGTTCTTTTTCCGCAGGCAACAACAAACCGGCCCGAGAAGGATCAGAGAGTTTCATTTTCACATCTTCTGATGAGAGGTTTGAAAGAATTTCGACCAGAAATGTTGATTTGAAACCAATCTCCATAGGCTGACCATCGTATTCACATTTAATTGTTTCAACAGCTGATATTGCAAAATCAATATCCTGAGCAGAAACAACCAGCTCGGTAGGAGTTAATTTCAACCTAACAAGATTGCTACCCTGATTTGCAAAAACCGAAACTCGCTTAAGAGTAGTATAGAATTCTACTCTGTCCATTATCAGAATGTTAGGGTTATTCAAAGGAATAACAGAGTTATAAGCAGGGTATTTTCCTTCAACCAAACGGCAAACCATTTTGAATCCGCTCAGTGTAAAAAAAGCATTCTTTTCATCAAATTCAAGTTTAACATCTGAATCTTCGCGAGGGAGAAGGTTTTTTAGTAACGATGCCGGTTTTTTGGGAAGGATAAATGATGCAGCAGCATCATATTTAACATCACTCCGCTTGTACCTTACTAATTTGTGGGCATCGGAGGCAACAAAAGCAATCTCCTCAGTCGAAAGTTCAATGTAAATTCCGTTCATCACAGGACGTAACTCGTCATCTGCCGTTGCAAATAAGGTTTTGTTGATTCCTGTCAACAAAAGATCATGAGCGAGCATAATAGAATGATTACTTTCACCAAGCCGTGGTAAAACAGGAAAATCTTCGCCATTGTGTCCTACAATCGAAAATTTACCATTTGCCGAAAGGATCTCAACCGCAAGTGAATCAGGGTCAATGTTAAAAGTAAGTGGCTGCTCAGGAAACTCCTTAAGCGTGTCAAGCATAATTTTTGCCTGAATCGCAATCAAACCATCTTCCTCGGAATTCTCAAGTTCAATTTTTGTGATTAGAGTGGTTTCCAGATCGGAAGCTGTAATCATCAAAGTGGTTCCTTCGAGTTTTAATAGAAAATTATCAAGAATAGGTAAGGTGTTCTTGCTACTTATCACCCTGCTGATTGCATTCAAATGCTTCAGCAATTCGGTACTTGAAACGACAAATCTCATCTGTTTATGATCTTTAATTTGTTTATTGTATTAAAAAATTTCACTCTGTATTATAGACAATTGAGATATGAAATCTCGTTTGCATGAATTTACGAATTTACAACTATTAACTCAGTTTCCAATTTTAATTGTCAATATTTTAGTAAAAACCGAAAAATAAAGAAAACGTCTTTAATTGTTAAGGCTAACATCCATATTTCAAGGCTTATACCTTTCATAATGCCAACGCCGAACAAACCAGAACACTAACCCGCCACAAAGGATTAAACAAACAGGGAGGGCAATATTGACCATCTGCCACAAGAACTTTTGCTCCCGTAATTTCACTTTATCGAGTAAGCGCATTTGCATTGTACGTGAACGCAGCTCCATGAGTCCTGAATCGTTGCAAAGATAATGAACTGCATTGACTAAAAACTCTTTATTCCCAAAAGTAATATTCGAAACTTTATCGTATCCAAGTGGCAAAGGAACATCTTTACCACCCACGAAACTTAATTTGTTGGCAATCAGACCTCCATCCGAAATAATAATCATTTTTGTGTCTTTACTATCTGGAATTATTGCGGTCTCTTGAGGTATTCCAAACTCATTAACCATTCTGTTTTTGAATACCGAAGTAAATTTCCCTTCAATTAAAACGCCTGTTGGGATAAACTGCTTACTAAAAAGACTACGTGACGGAGGGGCATCTATCATTCGCAGATTGACAATCATCGGACTTTGATTGGATCTGGCATAAGGTGAAGAAGTTAAGATAATTGAACTTTTACGTGTACGTTGCTCACCTACGAGATCTATTGAACTTACGAATTCGGACAATACCCGATTAACGTTCCTTCCAATAGGATGATTTTGCGATGGAATCAGCAGTGGTGAAAAATACCAGGGAGCCATAGAATATTTTGGAGTCTGCCCCAACATGGCGATATTTACGCTAATTTTCTGACAATCAACATCCTGTATTAAATCCGAATTTACTCTTACACCATAGTGGAATAACTGATCATTCAGATTAATATCTCTTGGGAATGCAAGAGTTGTCATTCCATTTGAAAGACTATCGAGACTAACACTCACAGGATCAATAAACCAGATTATCCGACCACCATTCATCAGGAATTGATCAATCGCAAATTTATCCTTTTCAGGAAAAGACTTTGTAGGATTCGCAACAACCAAAATTTTAAAACTGTCAGGAAACGAAAGAAGTTTTTCTGACGTAATTCGGTGAATATTAAAACTTTCTGAAAGGCTAACCGAAATATCGCGTACCTGTACCTCTTCAAGTTCGTTATGTCCTGTTAAAAAAGCAATATTTTCCTTCTTTTCCTGTAACAATAATTCCAAACCTCGAGCCAGCTCATATTCAATCAATTCGATGGAACGAATGAGGTTTTCTTCCTCGTGAATAAATGGATCATTTTTTAATAGGTCTATTGCCAATGCATTATCTGCGGTACGAAAAATCAATGTTGGAAAAACAGTCTTGTTTGTAACCCCCCTATCTGTATTTATTCTTAGGTTTACAGGGTTTATACCCTTAGAAATGAGGTTTTCAAAATACTTCTTTTTTTCGTTTCCTGACAATGAAACAGCATAAGGATCTGTAGTATGTATATTTATCGGTTCATCGCAATAGATTTTTAAATCGCGTAACTTTTCAAGGACAGCCGATTGCAATTTCATAAAACCAGGTGGAAGATCTCCTGCGAGTAAAAGTTCAGCATCAACAGGAACTTTTACTTTTTTAAGCAGCTGATGCGTTTGCGGCGAAAGTGTAAATCTTTTTTCCGAAGTAAAATCAATTCGAAAAAAATTGTTTTCGGAAATAAACGCAACAACCAATACAAAAGAAATATACATAAGAAAATGGTTCACCGTTCTTCTTAATGGTCTTCGTTTCCATTCCAGTATCATACGAGTGAGAAGAATAAAAAAACCAGCCATAAACAAAAAATAGAGTAAATCGCGACTATCAAGTACACCTCTGCTGACAGATTCGTAATGAGCCTCAATTCCAAGCGAAGTTATTATTGCAGCACTACGTGAGGGTAAAGGTAACTGGGCGATAAACCCAAAACCTGAATACCAAAAAAAACATAAAAAAACTGCAAAAATGAAGGCTACTACCTGATTATCTGTCAATGAAGAGGTGAACAATCCTATAGTCAGGTAAATTACCGCAAGAAAAAACAATCCCAGATAACTTCCCCATGTTGCCCCTGTATCAACACATCCGACGGGGCTTCCTAAAAAGTAAACAGTCAGATAATAAATCAAAGTAGGCAATAGTGTAAGCAAAACGACCATTAAGGCAGCAAAAAATTTTGAAAGAATCAATTGCAATTCGGTTATAGGATGGGTGAGAAGAAGTTCCATTGTGCCACTCCTTTTTTCATCAGCGATCATTCGCATTGTAATTGCCGGGATAAGAAACAAATAGAGCAAGGGAGCAATTTCGAAAAGCCCTTCCAGAGTAGCATACCCACTATTTGGAATATTATAATTTCCAGGAAAAACCCATAAAAAAAGTCCTGTCAACAACAGAAAGACAACAGATACCATGATTCCTGTTATTGAACCAAAAAACTGGGTGATCTCCTTTCTGAATAAACTGATCATACAATCAATTAATAACTACTTAATAATTCAATCATTTTATTTGCAGCACGTTCGGCACAGCCAGGTTCGCCGAGTTCGGCTAAGACCTCAGCATAACCGGTAAGCATATTCTTGCGATATTGACTGTCATTTAGAATTTTCTCTAATTCAGAACTAACCGCCTCAGTTGTACATTCGTATTGAAAAAGCTCCTTTACAATTTCGCGACCTCCAATAAGGTTAACCAGTGAAAAATAAGGGATTTTGACTAAAAGGTATCTTAAAGTTACTCCCAGCAGTCCTGATTCAACACGGTAACAAACCACCTGAGGTACATTAAGAAAAGCTGTCTCAAGGGTAGCGGTTCCTGAAGCTACAAGGGCTGCAGTGGATTGCTGCAATAGCTCATAAGTCTGTCCAAACACCACAGGGATAGATATTTCGCCCAAAATTTCATTATACAATTGTTGATTCTGGGCGGGAGCACCTGCAATAACAAACTGATAATCGGGGAATCGCCTCGAAACCTCAGCCAATACAGGTAAGATTTTTTTAATTTCCTGACGACGACTTCCTGCAAGCAAAGCAATTAATGGTTTTTTGGGAAGTCTGTTTCGAAGAATAAATTCAGAAAAACTTTCCTGTTGATTTGGCCTGTTAGATAGTTCGTCTATTGTTGGGTTACCTACAAAACGAACCTGATAATTGTATTTGCTGTAAAATTTAGTCTCGAAAGGAAAGATTGTAAACATCTCATCCACAAATTTTTTCACTTTATATACCCGTTTGGTTTTCCAAGCCCATATTTTGGGTGAGATGTAATAGAAAACCTTTAATCCTTTTGACTTGGCAAATTCGGCAATGGGCAGATTAAAACCCGGATAATCAACCAGAATCACTACATCTGGCTGAATTTCCACCAACTTTTGTTCAGCCAATTTAAAGTTACGTCTGATTTTGGAGAGATTAAATAGTACAGGAAAAAGTCCCATAAATGCCATTTCGCGGTAATGCTTCAACAATATACCTCCTTCTTGAGCCATCAATTCTCCGCCAAAAAAGGAAAAACTAGCCAGATTATCAACTTTTTTCAATTCACGCATTAAATGAGAAGCATGCAAATCGCCTGATGCTTCACCGGCAATGATAAAATACTTCATTAAATAAATTTCAAAATGAATATTAAAACTCCCAAAATAACTGTGGCGGTCAAAACTCCCCGACCCGAGCTGTATCTATGGCTGTTAATAAACAACATGAAAGAAGCCAGATTAGGTAATACCGATAAACTCATAACATTGACTATTTTTTTCGATTCCAAAAGAAAGGATACGTAGTCGTGAAAACTGAATTTTCCGAATCGAAAAATATAATAAAGGATAAAAAAAAGGACAGGACTTAAAAATCCCACCAACAATCCATACAATATCTTGTTAAAAAACAATGATTTATCATCGTAGTTCATAATTTCAGAATTTCCATTTTTGCATTACAGTAAAAGCAGAATAGGCTGTGAGGTCAGTGCTTACCGGTACAACGGAAACAAAACCGTTTAGCAGGGCAAAATCATCAGTATCACGTGCTTCAGATTCAGCATTATTAAAATAACCTTTGAGCCAAAAATATTCACGTCCGTGGGGATCTGTTCTTTTCTCGAATTCTTCAACCCATTTCCCTCTGGTTTGTCGGCAAAAATTAATCCCTTTTATCTCTCCTTTAGGGATATTTACATTAAAACATACTCCATCAGGAAGTCCATGTTCAGCAACTTTTTGAAAAATTCGGGCAACAACAATCTTTGACCTTGAAAAATCGGCTTCCGGACTATAATCATTAAGCGAAAAACCAATCGAAGGTATGCCATGAATACAACCTTCGAGAGTGGCACCCATGGTTCCGGAATATAAAATTGAAACTGAGGTATTTGCTCCGTGATTAATTCCAGATATAATAAAATCGGGTAATCTGTTTAATAATTGATTACAAGCCAGTTTAATACAATCGGCCGGAGTTCCTGTACAAGAGAAAATTAAAAGTCCTTCTTCTTCCTGAAGTTGTGTAACCCTTAAAGGATGATCAACCGTGATTGCATGCGACATTCCTGACCGAGGGCTGTCGGGTGCAACAACAACAATATTTCCAAAAAGGCGGATAACTTCGATAAGTTCATTCAAACCTTTTGCATAAACCCCATCATCGTTTGTAATTAAAATTAAAGGTCTATCATCCATCGTTTCCATTAAAATTTACAAATTGCCAAAGATAATGGATTCAATAGTAAGTAAAGCGATATTTTCCAAAAAAACAGTCTTGATCTTGTTTATCATTTTTTTGCTTCGTCAAATTACAATATATTTTTACAATTGTCCTCTCTTGGTGTTAATGTTCATTTGAAAATTTTACCTTTGCCTGAAAATCTAACTGCATTGAATATGAAAATTATTCTCCTTGGTACGATTTGGCCTTTCAGAAGTGGAGGTATAGCTACGTTCAATGAACGACTTACAAGAGCCCTTATCGATGGTGGTGATGAGGTGATTAATTACACATTTTCACTTCAGTACCCATCTTTCCTATTTCCTGGTAAAACCCAACTTTCTGATCAGCCTGCACCTGAAGGTCTGGATATCAGAATTAAAGTCAATTCAATTAATCCATTCAACTGGCTGGCAGTGGGGCGAGAGATTAAATCACTAAAACCTGATCTGCTTCTAATACGCTATTGGATTCCTTTTATGGCACCTTGCCTGGGTACGATTGCAAAAATAGTTCGCCTAAATCGTCATACAAAAATTATTGCAATTGCCGATAATGTAATTCCTCATGAGAAACATTTAATTGACAACATATTAACACGTTATTTTACTAATAATTGCGATGGTTTTATCACCATGTCAAGATCCGTGTTAAATGATCTTAAATTATTTCGTCCTCAGGCACCTATGGTTTATACCCTCCATCCGCTTTATGATATTTTCGGTAAAATCGTACCCCGAGAGCAGGCATTAAAAAAGTTGGATTTAGACCCTGGCTATCGGTATCTATTGTTCTTTGGATTTATTCGGGATTACAAGGGTCTCGACTGGCTTTTGGAAGCTTTTGGAGATGAAAAGCTTCGTCAATTTCCTGTTAAACTGATAATTGCAGGAGAGTTTTATACATCGTCTGAGAAATATTTACAGATTATCAATAACAATAAACTCAGCGATCATGTTATCCTCCGAACAGATTTTATTGCTGATCATGAAGTTGCATATTATTTCGGTGCAGCTGATATGGTTGTACAACCATATAAGTCGGCAACTCAGAGTGGAGTAACTCAAATCGCCTTCCACTACAACAAACCGATGTTAGTAACCGATGTTGGAGGTCTGGCAGAGATAATTCCGCATGGGAAAGTAGGTTATGTTGTAGATCCAGGTGCTGAGGGAATAACAGAAGGTATTTTGGATTTCTATAAAAACGATCGAGGAGCCTTTTTTACTGAGAATGTAATTCGCGAAAAGGAAAAGTTTTCGTGGGGGACAATGGTCGAAACAATTGAGATCGTTTTTGAAAACATAAAAAAAAGAGATAAATAAAGTGCAAAATTGTTTAGAATAAAAGTTACTTTTACGCTTTAAAAAAATTGAAAATGGAGTAATACTGTAAGAATGGATCTCCAGACTGAAATAGAAAAAAGAGAAATTGAAGATTTGTTCGAGGATCTGATAAAGTCCTTTACTAGGTCCTTAACGACTGAAAATGAGCAACTTATTCGGAAAGCTTTTCAATTTGCCAATGCCGCTCACATGGGAGTCAGGCGTAGGTCGGGCGAGCCGTATATTATTCATCCTATAGCAGTTGCAAAGATTGTGGTAAGCGAAATCGGGCTCGGCACAAAATCAGTTCTTGCAGCAATTTTGCATGATGTTGTTGAAGATACTGAATATACACTCGAAGATCTTGATCGGATGTTTGGAGAAAAAGTTGCCTATCTTGTTGATGGACTCACCAAACTTTCAGGAACTTTTGACTCAAGTCAGGCTACAAATTTCAGGAAAATGCTTCTCACACTATCGGATGATGTAAGAGTGATACTGATCAAACTTGCTGACAGGCTACACAATATGCGTACACTCGATTCGATGCCTTATCCAAAACAATTGAAGATTACGTCAGAAACACTTTATATATTTGCTCCTCTTGCTCATCGCCTTGGCTTATATGCAATAAAATCCGAACTTGAAGATCTTAGCCTTAAATATAAAAACCCTGAGATCTATCACCAAATTGAAATGAAGCTCAGAAGTGAGCAGGAGCGAATCAATTACCTTGTTTACGATTTTGCAAAACCGATACAAGGAAAACTACATAACGAGAATTTTGATTTCACGATCAGCGGTCGGCCTAAATCCATTTATTCTATCTGGAATAAAATGCAGGCAAAAAATATTACTTTCGATGAGATTTATGATCTTTTGGCAGTCCGTATTGTTATAAAACCAAAGGATGGTATTTCAGAAAAAAGGCAATGTTTTGATATACTATCACTTATAACCGATATATATACTCCTAAACCTGACAGGATTCGCGACTGGATAACAATTCCCAAAGCTAACGGTTACGAAGCACTACATGTGACTGTAATGGGACCTGAAGGACAATGGGTTGAGGTTCAAATTCGTACTGAGCGAATGGATGAGATTGCAGAACGTGGCTTCGCAGCCCATTACCGATACAAAGAGGAAGGTGCCTCTGAAAATGAACTTGATAAATGGCTTTTAAAAATCCGTGAATTGCTCAGAAATCCGGAATCTGATGCACTTGACTTTCTTGATGAATTCAAATTAAACCTCTATTCACAGGAGATTGTTATCTTCACACCTAAAGGCGAGATGAAGATGCTTCCAAAGGGGGCTACAGTTCTTGATTGCGCATACGATATACATTCTGAGCTGGGAAACCATTGCATCGGTGCCAAAGTGAATCATTTTCTGGTTCCGATGAGCCATGTTCTGAAAAGCGGCGACCAAATCGAAATACTAACCTCTGATAAACAATCCCCCAAACCGGCATGGATTGAGAGTGTTATTACTGCAAGAGCCAAATCTAAAATCAAAGATTCATTTAAACAGGAACAAAAAAAACACATCGAAGATGGGAGAAATAAACTAAATCAGCAACTTGAGAAATTAAACGTTAAGCCATCTTCAAATACTTTAAAAAAATTAATTGTTCACTATGGACTCAACACAAAAGAACAATTATATGCCGAAATCGGAATGAATATTGTCAGCCTCGATAATCTGGAAACAACACTTCTCGAAAAATCAGTAAATAAGTTTGTTAAATTTTGGAAACTCTCCTTTTCATTTGGCAGTGATAAGAAAAATGACAATCCTAAAATTGATAAAAAAAAGCCTTTTTTACTTACTGAAAACCAGAAGAAAGCCAACTACCTTCTTGCCTTATGCTGCAATCCAATCCCAGGTGATGACGTTGTCGGTTTTGTTTCAGAAAACGGACAAATCATGATCCATAATAAGTCGTGTTCCGAGGCGTTAAAACTAATGTCAAGTCATGGAGATGACATCGTTGAAGCCACATGGACCAAATCAAAAGTACTATCTTATCTAACCCATCTATATATCAGAGGATTCGACCAACAAGGAATTGCACATAAGATTACAAATATAATTTCGAACGAATACGGCATCAATATGCGGTCTATCAGCCTCGATGCACATGATGGTATTTTTGAAGGAAATCTCTACTTTTATATACAAAATACTGATCTTCTTGAAACACTTATCAACAAGCTTTCCACTATTAAAGGAGTGGATACAGTGAATCGTAAAGATATTTAAGGTTTCGTACCGATTTTTATTTAATTATTTTAATTTTAAAAATATTTCTAATTTTACGCACTATTTTAACTTAGATTAAGTATGAATAGCCATTTTAATAACATTGCAACAGCAAAGTCAATTTTCGAAGATTACCTTGAAAATAATGGACACAGAAAGACTCCTGAACGGTTTGCTATTTTAGATGCAATATATGCCACCGAGGGGCACTTCGACATCGAAACTTTGTATATTTCGATGAAAAATAATAACTACCGCGTAAGTCGCGCAACACTATATAATACTATTGAATTGCTACTGGATAGTAAGTTAGTGGTGAAACACCAATTCGGAAAAAACCTTGCCCAGTTTGAGAAAACCCTCGCGTCCAAACAGCACGATCATTTTATAGATATAAGAAACGGGAGAGTTACAGAATTTCAGGATTCGCGACTTCTGGAAATCATAGAAGATGCTTGTGCCAAAAACAATTTCCGACTTTCACATCACTCTCTCTACCTTTACGGAGAGATGGATGAACCAAAATAATAAAATAATTTTTTACCTTTGGTCAATTTTTGTAATTAAGATATTTGAAATGAAAGTAGATGTATTACTTGGTCTTCAGTGGGGCGATGAAGGAAAAGGAAAAGTTGTAGATGTTTTAACTCCCCGTTATGATGTGATTACCCGCTTTCAAGGGGGGCCAAATGCCGGTCACACTCTGGAATTCAACAACATAAAACATGTTTTACATACCATTCCTTCTGGAATTTTCAGAGACGATAAAATCAATATTATTGGAAACGGAGTAGTTATCGATCCTTCAATTTTTATGAAGGAGATAGATTCTCTACTAAAATTGGGGTTCGATCTTAAAAAAACATTATTAATTTCGAAAAAAGCTCACCTGATTCTTCCAACTCACCGACTGCTTGATGCAGCCTCGGAAGCAGCTAAAGGTGATGCCAAAATAGGTTCTACCTTAAAGGGTATTGGTCCTGCATACCGTGATAAGATTGGACGAGATGGACTGAGAGTTGGCGATATTCTTAATAATTTTGAAGAGAAGTATAAAGAAAGGGTCAAACAACACACTGATATATTGACTAATTACTACCATTTCGATTACAAATCGGTTTTAAGCGACTATGAGAAAACATGGTTTGAAGGAATTGAAATTATCAGGCAATTCCAACTTATCGACAGTGAAACTTTTATCAATAAACAGATTGAATCAGGAAAATCTGTAATTGCCGAAGGAGCACAGGGTACTATGTTGGATATCGATTTTGGCTCATATCCTTTCGTTACATCCTCTAATACCATTACTGCAGGAGCATGTACAGGATTAGGAATCGCACCTAATAAAATAGGAAAAGTATTTGGAATTTTTAAAGCCTATTGCACCCGTGTTGGAAGCGGTCCGTTTCCAACTGAACTAAACGATGCTACAGGACAAAAAATCAGAGAGATAGGTCATGAGTATGGGTCAACTACAGGAAGGCCGCGGCGTTGTGGCTGGCTTGATCTGGTTGCATTGAAATATGCCATTATGATTGACGGGGTTACAGAACTGATCATGATGAAAGCAGACGTACTTGATAATTTCGATTCAATTGAGATTTGTACAAAGTATAAAATTGACGGTCAACTCACGGATGAATTTCCTTATGAACTGGATGAAAATGTTGAGCCAGTTTATGAGTCTCTTCCCGGCTGGAATAAACCACTTACAGAAGTTACAAGCGAGGATAATTTTCCGGCAGAGTTAAATAATTACATCAAATTCATTGAAACCAGGCTGCATGTCCCAATCAAAATCGTTTCTGTCGGACCTAACAGGTCACAAACTATTGAGAGATAGATTAGACCCGAAATGGAGCGAAGGAAGGTAAAACTGCCCGTTAAATTTTCTTATAAGGCGTTATTCCAATAATTTAACTGCAATACCCCGGGACTCTACCGGGTTTTTTATTTTTCACAATTGGTTATACTTGAATAAAATACTAATATGGCAAATTCATCAAAAGAAACATTGGGTCTTTACACCGATTTGTATGAGCTTTCGATGGCTCAGGGTTATTTTTTAGCCGGAAAGAAAGACGAACAAACTGTATTCGATTACTTTTACAGAACCAATCCTTTTGAGGGAGGTTTTCTTGTTTTTGCCGGGCTTGGTGATTTGCTTACATCGTTATCAGACTTTCGGTATTCGGACGAAAACCTAAAGTACCTTGAAAAACAAGGATTTCAAACAGATTTTTTAAATCACCTGAAAGAATTCAGTTTTAACGGAACCATTTTATCGGTAAAAGAAGGCGAAATTGTATTTCCCAATGAACCTATTCTTCGGGTAGAAGGAAATATTGTTGAATCTCAGCTTATTGAAACTTTGCTTCTCAATATACTTAATTTCCAGTCATTGATTGCTACAAAAGCATTCAGGATAAAACAGGTTTGCGGAGAGAAATCATTTGCTGACTTTGGACTTAGACGGTCGCACGGAACAGGTGGTATTCAGGCAAGCCGTGCAGCTATCATTGGCGGAGCTTCTTCAACTTCAAATGTTCAATCAGGATTTATTTACAATATTCCAGTTTCAGGAACAATGGCACACAGTTGGGTTCAAAGCTTTGATGATGAGTTGACTGCCTTTCGCGAATATGCCAGATTTAATCCTGACCGAACAACCCTGCTTGTTGATACTTATGATACTTTGCGTAGCGGTATTCCGAATGCAATAATAACAGCCAAGGAGATAGAAACCAATGGGCATAAATTAGTTGGCATAAGACTCGACAGCGGTGACCTCGCTTACCTGAGCAAAAAAGCACGTAAAATGTTGGATGCTGCCAATCTGGATTATGTGAAAATTTTCGCATCCAATCAGTTGAACGAATACGTTGTAAACAGTCTGAACGAGCAACATGCACCAATTGATGGATACGGCATTGGCACAGAACTCGTTACCGGAAAGCCTGATGCAGCACTCGACGGCGTATATAAACTGGCTCTCTGCAATGGTACTCCACGTATGAAAATTTCGGAGAATATCGAAAAGATGACATATCCCGGACGAAAAAAACTCTATCGTTATTACGACAGCGAAGGAAATTTCTTCCGTGATGGTATCCTACTCGAAAATGAAGTTACAGAAGATTGCAAATTTATCTATAATCCTGTTCACCCAGACAAATTCACAAATGTTGCAGGATTGGAAAGAGAAAACCTTCAAAATATAGTATTCGATAACAACAAGATTACTAATCAACTACCAACTCCGCAACAGTGTCACGAATATTTAATGAAACGTGCTGCACTACTTCCGGCTGAACATAAGCGATTTATTATGCCGCATATTTATAAGGTTGGGAGTTCGTTGAAATTACTGGAGTTAAGGGATCAATTGCGAAAAAAGATCGCAGGGAAACAATAATTATTTAACAACTTGCGGGACTTTGTAAAGCTTATCCAAGTTGTACCCACGCTTCCTGGCTTTGTCGAGCAACATGTCATAAACTTTTGAATCCATCTGCGGGGTACGGCACAGAATCCAAAAGTATTTGTCGGACGAACTTCCGATCATGGCATATTGGTAATTAGTAGCATCGAGTTCCAATACATAGTAATCGGCATAAAAAATCCAAAAGAAGGAGACTTTTAATTTGCCAGGTTCCATTTTGTTCGGCATTTTGGCCTTCCCTATCGCCTCAGAAAGTTCTCCATCCAGCGTATTTTTTTTCCCAGCGTTAACGACCTCAATTTTCCCATCCTCCAATAAACGGTACGTAGCTGTAACTCCAACGAGATCTTTTTCAAAAAAATGCGGAAACCGTGCAATCTCGTACCATTTTCCAAGATAAAGATTCAGATTGAGTTCCTTAACAGTAGTTTGATCAATCTTTGGGCTTTGGCTTTTTGTACAATTGCCAATTAATAAAAAACTTAATATCAGCATTAAATGTAATTTTTGCATGTTTTTGATTTTTTTTTTGTCTCCCAAAAGTAGTCAATAAAACCGAACTTATGACTATATATTCATTCCTGAATTTTTATAACTCAAAATTGAAAATCCATTCAGTGATAAAAATACCTCATTGGGTGATGTTTTTATCCTGTCTGCTGATTGTACTTGGCAACACATTTTCTCAGTTCTACATTTGCCTCCATATCAATAACAAATAAAAATTAAAAAGATGAAGACAAAATTATTCGCAACAGTTATGATGATTTTACTTACAAGCAGTTTCTGCTTTTCACAACCTGAAGGTTCTGGAACAATTCCACCCCCCGGACTAACAATACAAGAAAGGTTGAAAATGGTAGATGAAAAGATCTGCCAACCTCTTAATCTTAATAAGGCACAAACAAAAAAAGTGGATACAGCCTTCAACGAGTTCTTTGTTGAAGTGGAAAAATTGATGGGAGATAAATCCGGTCCACCCGTTATGCCTGAAAAATCAAAACTCGATGCACTTGACAAAATAAGGAATGATAAAGTAAACAAGATTATTCCTGAAGAGTTGTTTCCAAAATACCTTGAATTGGAAATGGCAGCGCGTCCAAAAAGACCTCATGAAAATGGCAACCGTCCCCAATAAATTAACAATTACTCCAAAATGAAACGGTATTTTAGTATTTTGACATTTATGATTTTAAGCTTGTTTTCCTGCCGTAAGGATCCTGCTATTGAAGAGATTACAGATCCGTTGGTTTACAATTCCGACTGGACTGAAGCAACACACGGTAACGTTACTCCTGATTATTCGGTTGCTTTTCCACAGGACAATATCAATACAATTGAAATTACTGTTGGGGCGACAAAATGGGCTTCGATCCGTGCCAATATGAAAAGTATTTATGGTAGTGATTTTGGAATCCAGAGTGGCCCTCCTGCGGGTGGACCGGGAGGTGGTGGACCAGGTGCAGGTTTTGTTACAACTGAACCCGATTATGTTGATGTTACTTTAAAATTCAACGGGAAAACCTGGAAAAATGTAGGTTTCAGGCTAAAAGGAAATTCTACTTTGCAAACTACCTGGACATCCGGAATTTATAAGCTTCCATTCCGTCTGAATTTCGATAAGTTCGAAGATACTTACACAGGTGTTACCAACCAGCATTTTTATGGCTTTAAAGAGCTGTCATTTTCGCCTGGCTATAAAGACCAATCACTGATACGGGAAAAACTTACCTCTGACATTTTCAGGTTAGGTGGGATAGCAGCACCTCAGACAGCATTTTACAAGGTGTTTATTGATCTGGGTGCCGGTTTAAAATATTGTGGGGTCTATTGTGGAGTCGAGTTACCTGATGACAATATGGTGCAAAGTCAGTTGGGTGAAGAGAGTGGCAATTTATACAAGCCTGAATCCAATCTGACCACATTTACACAATCCCTTTTCGAGAAGAAGAATAATGAAACAGAAGCCGATTATTCGGATGTCCAGAATCTGGTAACTGCTTTGAACAGTAGCAACAAGACTTCAAATCCAACATTATGGCGCAGTAATCTGGAGAATGTTTTCAATGTTGACTATTTTACTAAATGGCTGGCAATCAATAATGCAATAGTCAACTGGGACACTTATGGTAATATGGCGCACAATTATTATTTGTACAACCACTCCTCGAATAAAATAATGTGGATACCGTGGGACAATAACGAAGCCATGCTGAACAGCCCGGGCATAACAGGGACTGTAAATATCGGCGGTCCCGGTGGCATGGGTGGATTGTCATTGTCAATGAACGAAGTTACCACCAACTGGCCATTAATCAGGTACATTGCCGATGATCAGTTGTATATGCAAAAGTATAAAGACCATCTAAAATCTTTTAAAAACAATGTAATTACCCAGTCAGCGACTAATGCATTGATTGACAAGTACTATTCCATTATTGAACCGTATGCAGTTGGAGTTAATGGTGAACAATCCGGATATACATTTCTGACAAGCAGTAACTCATTTACTGAAGCAAAAACTTATTTA
>CAILKW010000212.1 GCA_903834845.1 uncultured Bacteroidia bacterium
CTGCGTTGGAGGTGTCTCAGGATGGGTATTCCCATATTTCGAATGCGGTGTCTTCAGAAATTTTTCGGCGATACGTGTGCCTATTTCTTTTGGCGTTTTCCCTTTTGGAAAATTTTTCAGATCATAACTCTTTGATTGGGCATTTGCTATTGATATATTTACCAGTAGCAATAAAGTAAAAAATGAAGATAGTATTTTCATGCGTATATGATTTGTTTTTTAAAGGTCGCGTGAAATAGCCATGATGAAAAATTCATTACTATTGGTGAAATTCTAATCATGGCTATGTCATTCTAATTATTATGATTGTTTTTATCAGTTTTTGGGCTATAAACTATTGCTACTTCCATTTGGTCCAATCCCTGGAATCACGGGTAAGCCAAGCAGGATTGCCGGTGCCTCCTGTAAATTCTAACTTTGCCGGATCCCATTTCATCGCAGTATTATTGTAATATAGCTGATTAATAAGGTGACAGCAGATAACAGTACGACCTCCGATCTGTTCATTGGAAATCGGTTTTTTGCGGTTCTTAACACATTCGAGAAAATCATCAGTTTGAGATGTGCTTACGTAGAGTTTGATTTTGGCATCTTTCAACAGTAACTGCTCTGCCTTTGCAACTTCTGCTGAGCATGTAGTACCTGTCGTTTCTTTACCAATATACTCAGCAATAGTCTTACCTTTTAGGATAACCTTGAATTTGCCCCGGTTGACCATTACCTCTCCATCGGTACCGAAAAAGTGTACTCCAAAACCATCGAGCTTGTGGATAACTTTAATACCGTTGGCATATACCAGTGTCGCCTCCTTACCAGTAAAACGTACCTCAACAGGGCCACTGTCATCCATTCCAAGCCCCCATTGCGCGATGTCCAAATGATGGGCACCCCAATCGCCTACGCCGCCGGTGCCGTATTCTCTATATGATCTCCACTGTGGGTAATTATTGTGTATGCCACGTGGGCTAAGGATAGAATTGTAAGGGCGCATTGGCGCGGCACCAAGCCACATGTTCCAATCGAGGCCCGGTTCCATAGCCTCTTCGGGGAGAGAACAAGGCACGGGAGGTCCACCAAAACTGCACTCTACATGGTCAATCTTACCAATACAGCCGTTGCGAACCAGTTCGCTGGCGACCCTGAATTCCTTCATCGAACGCTGCATCGAACCAGTTTGCAGGACACGTTTGTTCTTATCTACTGCCGAAATAACATCAATAGCTTCCTGAATATTATGGGTTAAAGGTTTCTCACAATAAACATCCATCTTCTTCTTCAGTGCCAGCATTATGTTAGCTGCATGCCAATGATCAGGTGTAGCAATGCAAACGGCATCTATATCCTTCCTTTCCAAAAGTTCTCGGTAGTCTTTATAATCTTTACAGTCGGCAACACCCTTGTCCTTGTTATTTGTATAGAACTTATCCACTGTCTGCTGAGCGTGTTTACGACGAGTGGTATCAACGTCGCAGACAGCCAGAATCTGTGAAGCAGGTAAGAATTTTGAGACCAAATAGTATGACTGTTTGCCCACACCTATGAAGCCCATTGTGATGCGGTCGCTCGGTGGATTTAACCACACACGCGATGGGAGGATGAAAGGTACTACCAACATCGGAGTGGCAGCCTTCTTGATAAATTCTCGACGAGTTGTTTTCATAATCTCATATTTTAATTTCTAATTTCTAATTTCTAATTTTTAATTTTTAATTTGCTGCATATTTTAGTTATGGGGGAATATTTCGCCCATTCACTTCTGTATTGGTCATCAAATCTACCTCCTTCCTTTTTTTATGCTGCTTCGATGAACCTGTCAAGTTCTTACCAATCAGCCATGTAAAAATTGTGTTTCCTGATACTCTGGACAGACTATACATTTTCAATTGATCACTAAATGAATTCAGAATTTCCATTTGAACTTATTATTATGATTGTTTTTAACAGTTTTTAGGCTGTAAACTATTTCCTATCCCACGGGGCAGGTATTAAAGGTTTCTCAGTTAAAAACTCCAGACCAGCCCGAAGTTTGCCATCCTTTGTGAAGAAGGGATGAAAACCCTGATTATTAATTCCATTTCTGTCGTAGCGGTCACGCCGTGTTGAGATGGCTTTGCCCTCACGGATGACCCAGCCCATCCATCCAAAACCTGCACCAGAAAGAAGTTCTGTGTAATAACGGACGACATCTGCGCGCACAAGGTCGTCCAGTGCACCGGGGATAGTTTCGTTTACGATAAAAGGCTTCCCTGTTTGCTTCTGCACCTCTTTGAACTCGGAAATTAGTATCTCCAACTCGGCACGTGTGTGTTTATAGGGATGGCCACAGACTACATCCACCAACGGCGCATAAGTTGTGATGTTGGTTCCTGTCATCGTTCCAATGGTGATTGGTTGCTTCACTCCGCAACCACGCACCGTGTCGGCCACAGTACTCAGCCAGGCAAACTCCTCGTTTTTTGCATCCCGTGCGCCTGGCTCATTGCAAAGATCCCACATAAGGATGCGCTCATCATTGGCGAGCGGCGTGACCAGTGCCATTACATATTCAAGCGGCTGCACCCATTCGGGACGAAGGTTCTCCGCATAAGTGCCGCCATAGTCGAACATCCGATCATGCCAGCGGTTGAAAAGGCATGGCATCACCTTCATGCCGTTCTCTGCTATGGCGGCTACGGCATCCATAAAGTTCGCTGTCACCTTCTCCGGATCACGAATCCACGCTGTATATTCAATCCAAAGGCGAATACAGTTTGCATGAATTTGCTTCGCCAGTGACACCTCTTCGCGCATCAATGATCCATCATAGAACCACCATGCATCTTCGATACGTGCACCCCAAGACGGAACAATGCCAAGGCCACGCAACCATCTGTAGTCAGGATAGACATGGAGTGTAGGCTTTCTGCTTTCTTCCGCACTAACCCATGATGGAACAGCTAAGGAAGCGGCACTAACTGCGATTAATTTTATGGCATCCCTACGAGAATTTCCTTCTGAATTTCCGATATTCGCATTTTCAGTTATAATTCCGGTTTCTGAACCATTTGTCTTAAATCCTTCTAAAATTCGCTTTTTTTTGGTTAATCCTTTTTTCATCTTTCATCTGTTAAAATATAGAACCTTTCATATATAAATCATATTATTTTTTAAGGCTTGATCTCCATTGATAGTGGCTGACCATGCTTAAACCTTAACTCCACTGTGGCTAACATTAATGAGTTATCAAAATTAGCTATTATTGCTTTTCCATCAATCATCACCTGGGGAGGTTTTTGTGCCATTATTTTTAAGTAATTTAATCCGGCACCCTCCACCTGTGTTTTTATTATCCCATTTTCAAATGAGTAATTTTTCAGCAGCACTCCTGAACCATACTTGATTGAAATGTTATTCGGATTCTTTGCGGTGCGCCTCACGATAACCATAATATGCTTTTTATTTTTGTAGTATTCTTCAGGCAGCTTGTTTGTCCCAACTATTTTTTTGCCATCCACCTCAATAAATCCGATAAAAGGACCACTTCCTTTTATGTCAAAATCAAATGTTTTGTCCAAGTAGTGCCACCCGGACAACTTCATCTCTTTTCCGTTGTATGGATAAAAGGTTATACCACCCGCATCAGCATCAACCCCCACCAAACCGTGGATAATTCCCTGAAACCATGTACGCATCGTAAATGCCTGCCATGAATCAGGATTACAACGGTCGGGAGTTGCCGGATTATCAGTGTTTAAGTAGCACTCCACAGACTCAGGAGCTGTCAGATTTTCATACCAGTAATGAAGCCAGCCTACCCATTTTTCAAGTAAATCACCTCTGTTATTTTGGTTGCAAAGGCGAATAAAAGATTCATCAGTTACAGGCCACCAATCACTAAGCTGGTTGGCATCCAGATCAAAACTTTTATCCCATACAGGAGTTTCTCTTACCCCAGCTTTGCAGATCAGGTTCTTCTCGAAAAAACTTAGACTTTCACCAGACATCTGTTGTATTAAATCTGCATAATAGTTGTTCTCCCATCTTAACGAGCTGATATGATATGTTTTACGTTGCTCCAAGGTAGTAGCATCAACAGATGAAACGATATATTTTTGCTCTTTGTCGTAGAATATTCCGGTGAAGTTCTTCTCTATTTTATTTGAAATTGATTCGGCCTTCACTTGAGTCTCTGTATCCCCAACAATGGAGGACAGACGATCAATCGAGCGGGCAGCACAGTATAATACTGAGTTGTTCAGCGTGCTCAGGTCATTACCTGTTTCATCAATCAGTGCTCTGAAATCGGGAAACAGCGATAAACCCTTACTCATACCCAAGTTGTTAACCTCGGTCGAAAGAGCCAGATTGAAAATTTTTCTGGCAAAAGGGTAATGTTTTGTCAATACCGAAATATCCTTTGTCTGATCGAAATAAAGCTGCAACAATGTAATATACATGCATTGTGCAGGAATTGGGGCTATCTCACCAATACTCATGTCGTGACTGTATGCATGTGCAATACCTTTCTCAGGATCGGCAGTTTTTTCATAAAAATCCAGCATATTTTTTAAGTGCTGAACATCACCCCAATAGGCGGTAGAACTGCTGTTGGTTATTCCATCCCATCCCCATACCCAATAACGGTTGGTATTAGCCCTGATGGCACCGGGGTAATCTTTCACCTTTAGTGCTTCAAAATACATTGGGAACAGACTCATCTGGCTATCAAGCTCACTGAACGGACTAACCAATCTGGGACTTCGTTCTGAAACATTTTGATAGCGGTCGTACTGACTGGCTATCTTGCTTTTGAGCTGATTACACCACATCCTATTTTTTTTGACTAATTCATTTTTGCCTGAACCAAAATTTATGAAAAAAGTATAGGTCTTCCCTGATTCAAGTACAGGACTATCCAGATAGTACTTGGTATTTATTTTAGATTGACTGAAACTGACCAGGAAGTCAGCCCCAAGACTACAGCTAAATGTGACTGAATCATTATTGGCTGATTCACTGAATCCTCCGGTTAACAGATTTTCAGCCCTATCAAAATTCCATTCGATCCATTTTCTATGCTGATTTCCTTCCAATACTCCAAACAACTTATTAAAATCCAGTTTAAAATGGTAGTCGGACGGAAGTTTCTGAGGAGTAGAGAGCTGAATGACAACCGACTCGTCAATAGCCATAACCTTTTGTTTAAACACTTCCCCATCGAGCAGCCAGTCGGATTCGATGCCGAAGGGATAAACTTTGCTGTTTTGAAAATCAGGGGTGAAGTTGACCCCCTTTTTTGTCAGGTAGTAATTGAATCCATACCAATGATAAGGACGATTAAAAATAGCAGGTCTTTGATTCTTTGCCGGAGCATAATAATCAAGACGGGTTATTCCTCCGGGTTTTTCGAAAGCAAAAGTTAAGCGACTGTCGGCAAACCATAATGGTTTTTGCGGTAAACCTCTTTCGCAGAGAATGACTCCATCTTTTACGGTGAAATTTGTTGTCCCAGCTTTTAGGTGCTGGCTGGAAATCGAAAATAATGTTACAAATGATATTATCACAATCTCCAACCAACGTTTTGCTTGTGAATCTGAAAATGCTGATTTCATTTTGAAGTATATTTCTAATTTAATTTGGAAGATCCTCACTCTTCGTGCCCCATGTTGCAGAAGGAGTATCCCCCATAAAAAGCACGAGCTCCCCGCCTTTCAAAATATCATCATGCCTGATGAAAGACTTGCTGTATGATTTTCCGTTTAGTGTCGCCTTTTGAACATATATATTCTTGTTGCTTAGGGATTTTGCCTTTACAATAAAGTGTTTCCCGCTGTAAAGCGACAGATCTGTTTTGTTGGCCATAGGCGTGCCAATCACGTACTCCCCGTTCGCGGGGTTCACAGGATAAAAGCCAATAGTGCTCCATATATACCATGCACTTGTTTGACCGCAATCGTCGTTTCCGCATAAACCTTTTGGTTTGTTATGGTAAAAGGCACATATTTGCTTTACTTTTTCAGCCGTTTTCCATGGCATACCCACAAAGTTGTAGAGGTATGGAATATGGTGACAAGGTTCGTTACCATGCCAAACTAATCCGATATAACCGTCATATTTCCAGATGGATTGATCTTTTGGAGGTGTAAGGGTGAATAAGGAATCGAGTTTCTGAACAAACCTTTCTTTGGTGCCAAACTTTTGTATCAATCCGTAAACATCATGAGGAACATACCATGTATATTGCCAGGAATTTCCTTCAGCAAAAGCCCTTGTTTTGCCAAATACCTCTTTGTACGGGTCGAAAGGGGTAATCCAATTACCATTTGCATCTCTCGGCCTAACAAACAGTAATGCCGGGTCAAAAAGGTTTTTCCAGTACCCGCTACGTTTCATAAATTCCTGATAGTCCCCTTCTTTTCCAAGAATTTTTGCGACTTGGGCAATACACCAATCATCGTAGGCGTACTCCAGCGTGGATGTTACACTTCCGTCATCTTTTTCCAATGGAATATAACCCAGTTTCCGGTACCAATCGGTTCCCCTGATGTTTTGATTGGCACTTGCCTTCATAGCTACATAAGCCTCATTATAGTCGAATCCCTTAAAGCCTTTTAGTATGGCATCAGCCACAACAGGTATGGCGTGGTAGCCTTTCATGGCATTTGTTTCGCAGAAGAACAGATCCCATACGGGAAGAAGTCCGTACTGACGGTAAAACGTAAGGAAAGAGTTGATTATGTCGGGGACACGTTCCTCTTGTGTTATGGTAAGCAATGGGTTTGCCGCCCGATAGGTATCCCACAGTGAATGAATGGTATATATATTTTTGCCATCCCTGACTGTTTGTCGGTCAATACCTCTGTACTTCCCCAGAGCATCATCCATTAGTATTGGGGAGAGGTAGCTGTGGTAAAGTGCAGTGTAGAAATTAGTTTTGAATTCTTCATCATCCGAAGTGATTTTAATTTTCTCCAACTCTCTCTCCCATATATCCTCAGCTTTTTTCTTCGCAGCATTAAAATCCCAGCCAATGACTTCCTTTAATCCTGCCAGAGCACCTTCCACGTTGGCCGTACTCAGGGCAACCTTAAGCATCACCTGCTCATCACTTTCTGTTGAAAAAAGAAGGCAGGCTTTTACATCAATTCCTCTGGCTTCATCACCTGAACCCATAAGGCTTCCATCGCGAAAAAGCACAAAATTGTTAACCGGTTTGCTCATCTCAGCGGCAAAGTAAACGCGCTGGTCTTTGGTGAATGACGATTTGGAGATACGATACCCAACAAATGTAGTAGCACTAACTTTTTTAAAATAGCAATCCACAGTTGCATCGTCTCCTGCGCCGTATGCTAAGTCGAAACGTATAAGGGATTTGGGACTTGCCGGAAATGTGTACCTATGGAAACCACATCTTTGGGTGGTTGTTAACTCAGCCATTATGCCAAAGCTTTTCAACATCACCGAGTAATAGCCGGGACTCGCGCTCTCTTCCTGATGGGAAATATCGCTTCTAATATCATCATTAGATGGTTCCATGCCAACCATTGGTAAAACGGAAATGTCTCCCAGGTCGGGCCTGCCGGTTCCACTTAGGTGGGTATGGCTAAAGCCTTTTACCATATTTTTGGTGTATGAATACCCTGCACAGTAACCCTCATATTTGTCCTGTACCGTCAATCCATTATCGGGGCTAAGCTGTACCATACCGAAAGGAAGCGTTGCTCCCGGATAAACATGTCCTTCAAAAATGGTTCCAATGAAAGGATTTACATATTTTGTTAGCTGTAGTGGCCTGGCAAAATTATTCAGCGTTAAAAACACCATTGCACACCCTAAAATTATTTTTTTCATAATGAAAAAATTAAAATTCTACAATATTTTGTCGGTTCTTCCGAAGGAACGATTTTTAATTAATTCAGTTACTTCTTTTTTCTTAAAGCCTGTGAAATAGCCTTTTCAGCCAAAGGTTCCATAATGCAATATCCGAGTTTGTTTGGGTGAACGCCATCAGAGCTGTATTCAATTTTCAGTCCCGGCCTGCTATCAACCATTGCCGTGTAATAATCGAGGTAGATATAACCATTCCTGTCGGCAAACTCTTTTATCCATTGATTCATGGCAATTATTTTTTCGTATGGTTTGAGTCCGGGTTTCCATGGATAGTCGTAAGCAGGAAGGATCGAACAGAGAATCACCTTTATACCATTAGCGGTGGCGAGATCGGCCATCGAGGCGAGGTTATCCTGGATCATTTCGAGGGTTGACGGACCTGAATTTCCGGCAATGTCATTTGTTCCTGCCAGGATAAGCACCACCTTTGCTTTAAGATTGATTACATCGGCCCGGAAACGGACCAGCATCTGCGGGGAGGTTTGCCCGCCAATGCCGCGACCAATATAAGGTCTTCCCTCAAAAAATTCGGGAGAGGTCCGAACCCACCCATCTGTGATAGAATTTCCCATAAATACAACCCTTTTTTCATTGGCTGCGGGAGGTCCAAGTTTTGCGTTCGATTCACTGTATCGTTTTAAATTGGGCCAGTCGAGCTTTAACCATTTTTCGTAAGCCTCCTTATCTTTAGCTTTTTTCTCTTTTATGGCTATTGAATCTGTGGCAACCGCTGTTGGCGGAACCTGCGCCTCAATTAATTGTACACTGATCACAAGAAGAACGATTCCTAAAAGTAATTTTAAGTTTTTCATAAGACTATTTTTCTATTTGAAATGGATATTGTAAAACAGGCATTTTTTGTTCGATCCAGTGGTTGTATTCATCATAACCATTTTCCTGACTTTCGGTGTCACGCCTGAATATTTCCCCTGGTACAGGGTACCAGTTAATAATGCGGTTTTCATCGGTGTCGGCAATAAAACTTTTTGGGCTTTCACCATTCCCATTGGTCGCCGTCACACTAAATTCAAAGATTTTTGGAGAGATATCCTGATTAACCGATGCAAACCGGTTTGTCCCGGAATAGATTGTTTTAAAATCAGAAGTGCCTTTTTCACGTTGATACAATTTATACTGATCGGCGCCCAGCACCTGTCCCCAATTTAGGGTGACATGATTTCCTGTTTTTATAGCAATTAAACCTTCAGGAGCATGAGGCTTTGCACTTGACGGATAGACAGGATAATCATTTGATGGCTCGCTGGTTCCGCCCTTACCAATAGCCTTTATCCTGATGTGCAACTTCTTACCGTCAGCTAAATCTGTAAGTTTGTAATGTGCGCTTTGGATATTTTCAATAACTGTATTCCAGTTAATTCCTCCATTTGTACTCTTCTGAATTGAATAGGACGATGCTCCTGGAACTGCTGACCAGTTAATCTCACACCAGCTCACACCGCTTACAGAACTTTTTACAACCGGAGGAGTAGGAATTATTCCGGCATTGGTCCACTGCCAGATATGCTTCCCTGCCTCAACCTGAAGTGAATAATTATATTCACTAACTTGTTTGAGCGAAACTTCTATCCCGTCCAGATAGAAAATCAATCCTTTCAAGGCTGCATTTAACGAAAACATTATCGTGGCTTTACCCCTTAATTGGATGATTCCGGAATATCCGGTTACTGTGTTTTTGATACTCATTCCTCCATATTCGGGAACAACTAAAAATTGTGCCACTATTCCGGGAATACCAATCTTATTACCATTGAAAAGGGCAGCCTCAAAACTCTTTTTGTCAGACAATTGCCTGATTATTCCCGCGTATCCTTCAAAAATCTGTCCCTCATTGGTATATACCAGTGTCTTGTCAGTGCTAAAAACTTTTTCAATAGTGCCATCAGGTTTTCCGACCTGACAGATACCGGATTCCAACACTGGTTTAATTCCATCTTTATGGGTAACCAAAGTCAGAAAATCGCCTTTCCCATCGTAATACCTACCTTTTGTTGTTAGCTCTCCTTCATCCTTGTGATAGGTGCTGACTGACGGTTGGATATTCGCCTCGGTTTCTTTTATTTCCGGTTTAAGTTGATAGATAAACGGAAAACTATCCTCTTTCCCCACAAACCATGACAAACGTCCTTCGACTGAATTATCTTTTACATCATCAAAAATAAGAATATAATCGTTACCCGACATCAGAACACTGCGCAAATTGTACTCAGGTGCTGCCTCTTTATTTGCACGAATTGAAGCAAACTGGGCAAATCCAAAATCATACAAAGGTTCAGTCAGATCGTTCCTGCCTACACTTCGGTAATCACCGATACAACGGTAGCTCTTCTCTTTTTTTACTCCGAAATTGGTACAACGCTCAGTATCTCCAAACGGAGCATCACCTACATCTTCCATACCGTTATGGCTGTACCGTTTTCCGGTGGCATAATAATAAATGATGCCATTGCCACCTTTGGCAGCACGTCCCCAACGGTAATTTGGACCATCGTCTATCTGTTGCAAATGAACGTATAACTCATCCGACATTCCAAAATTTTTACGCAGGTTGAATCCATATCCTGTATATTTTTCCGATTTCAGGTGTGGGTTCGTCCCTCCAGGGTGTTTAAATAGAGCTTTTGCTGGTCCATCCCAGGGATCAGGTCTTCCGACTTTGAATTCAAATCCTTTGTCATCAGGTGAAGTTACCCAAAAAAGGTGCTCAGCAAGTATGGGATCGTAATAGAATAATTCCTGACCTAAAGTGTACATCAGGTTGGAAGGTGAAAGTCCTTTTGAATGAGCACCTTGAGGAGGGTTAACCCTTCTTCCGTTTTCACTCTCTAAAGGTGAAGTAAGTCCATTTAAGAGCCATTCGGTATATAAGGAAATATTTGGCTGTAACATGCGATTCTTACCATCATAAAAATGGTGAAGCATAAAACTGGTCTTTAGTGTTGGCCTCAAAAAAGCCCAGGTATAGCACCCCAGATTTTCAGTCCATCGTCCCCCTTTTGATTCCCAGGCAGGTTCTTCGGGACGTGTGTGATACCTTAAATTTAAGGCAATGGCTTTTTCAAAATGATCAACCATCTCCGAAGCCTTCGGATGATCCGGAAAAAGAAATGCAGCCATTCCCGGAACACCTTTAATATCTGCCAGAAAATTTGGATGTCCGCTCAGCATATTGCGCATCGGCATAAGCGTTTCATCCATAAATACATAAGTCATAAACAGATACCAAGCACGCGCTTGCCTATAATCGTTTTCAGTTAAAGTTGACTCGGCATTTTCAAATAAAGGGGTGACATAATCATAAAAAGTGCGTGTGCCGACTGGGTTTGGCCCTATTGAGCGTTCACCTGATTCAGCCATCCTAACAACAGTATTTTTCAGATTTGGCAATAAATC
>CAILKW010000213.1 GCA_903834845.1 uncultured Bacteroidia bacterium
AAATATGAAGCTCGAATGGTCAATTATCTGGCAGATTGTTACTATTGGTATGGCTCCCTTTGCAATGCAAATAGCCGGGAGTTTTGTTCAGGCAACCTATAACACCCAACTAATCAGATATGGAGAGGATGTAGCAGTTGGAGCGATGGGTATTATTAACTCAGTGGCAATTATGATTGTCATGGCAATTATCTCAATTAATATGGCTTCACAACCAATTATTGGATTTAATTTTGGTGCTGGAAACTACGAAAGAGTCCGAAAGACCTGGAATATTGGTATTAAAGCGGGTACTATTATTTCAGTCGCTGCTTTTATCCTTGTCGAGCTATTCCCTGGTGCTATTATTCGTCTTTTCAATACAAACGATCCGCAGTTGTATGCCATTGGTAAAAACGGAATCCGAATTTTCGTTTTAATGCTTCCCTTTGTAGGTTGGCAGGTTGTTTGTTCCAACTATTTTCAAAGTATTGGCAAAGCAAAAATATCCCTTTTTCTTACTCTGACACGACAAGTCTTTGTCTTGCTGCCTTTGCTTACAGTTTTGCCAATGTTCTGGGGAATAACTGGAATTTGGATGGCAAGCCCAATCTCCGATTTTATTTCAGCCAGTATAGTTTTTATCTTTTTCCGTATCGAGCGAAAAAAACTTCTCCAATTAGAGCATGGTGTCGTTTCACAGGAAAAATATTGAATCTAAATCCATATTTTTGCTCACAAATTTTCAAATTAAGACTCGTTTAAACTTATCTTATGACAGATTCCAAAAATATGAAACCCGAAGAGCAGCTCTTAACTTCTGAATTATTGAAAATGACCGATAAAGAGCTGTTCGATTTTGTGCAAAAACAAAATTTTAAAAGCACTAAGGAGATGAATGAGTTTCTTGAAAAGCATCTCCCGGAAAGAGGACCAAATGGAATTTTTCCGGTTAGAAAACAAAAGAGAACAAATGTAGAAAAGTCGGATGATCTTATTTATCAAGCCTTTAATAGTAAAAAAAATGGTGTAAACCTTGCAAAAGAAGCTCTGAGATTAAATCCATCGAATATTATGGCATTAAATTTTCTCGGTGATAATGCCGAAAGTGCGGAAGAAGCTTTGCAACTCTACAAAACGGCGATTGATTATGGGAAAGTCCAATTGGGAGATGATTACTTTATTGAGAATAAAGGGCAGGTTTGGGAAAAGTTTGAATCCAGACCATTTATGATCGCCAAGTTTGGTTACGCCGATTGTCTGGCGGCAATAGGCAAAATAGAAGAATCAATTGCAGAATTTCAGGAGCTGCTTATTTTAAATCCTACTGATAATCAAAATGTCAGATATATTCTTGGAGGAATACTACTCCGTCAAAAACATTATTCTGAATTTCTGGCTTTGTATCAGCAATTCGAAGCAGAACATTCAACTATCCTACTGTATAATTACGCATTATGTCTGTTCCTCAAAGGAGGAGCCTCACCCAAAGCAAATTTAATTTTGCGTGAGGCTTATAAAAGTAACAAACATGTTCTTAGAATTATGACAGGTAAAGAAAAGGCCATTGAGAACATAAAGGATACCTATAGTCCAGGAGATGAAGATGAGGCTTCGGAATATTTACGCGGGAATTTCAATCTTTGGAACGATCACCCTAAAGCTTTTGGTTGGATTCTTCAATTCATGGCATCTCTGAAACGATGAATAATAACCTGAAATTAGAACGTACTCTGGGTTTGGGATATGTTATCGTTGTGGTTGTAGGTAATATTATCGGCTCAGGTGTTTTTAAGAAAATTGCTCCGATGGCAGCAGAGCTTCATTCAGCAGGATGGGTTCTTCTTGCTTGGATTGTTGGTGGATTAATAACCCTTTTCGGTGCTTTGAGTAATGCAGAAGTTGCCGGACTGCTCGCTGATACCGGTGGTGATTTTGTTTATCACAAAAAGATTTACAACCGGTTTTTTGCTTTTGTTTATGGGTGGTCGTTATTTGCTGTTATTCAAACTGCTGCTATATCCTCACTTGCCTATGTGTTTGCACAGTCACTCAATAGTTTGCTCCCTTTACCCGAATTGTTCCCTTCGTTGAATGATTTTTCTATTGCAGGGATTTTTTTCCCGTTTGCCGGATTCACCATAAAACTTGCTGCAATTATACTTATTCTCCTGCTTACCCTAATTAATATAAAAGGGATAAAAAGTGGTGCTTTGGTAAGTAAACTTGTATTGATATTGGTATTTGCAGGAATTTTCCTGATTATTGTTTTTGGCCTTGGAAGTCACCATTCTTTGCCTTCGCGAAGTTTCGATTTTAGCAGCACCACAAATACACCCGTCACTATTTCAGCTTTTTTTACTGCTATGCTGGCTGCATTTTGGGCTTATCAGGGTTGGGCAACTGTGGGTTTTATCGGAGGCGAAGTAAAAGAAGCAAAACATAATATCCCAAAAGGAATTGTTGCCGGAGTTTTTATGGTAATTGCAATCTATCTTTTGGTTAATGTTACCTATCTTTCATTATTGACAATTCCATCGTTGGAGGAGGTTTACAAATCAGGAAACCAAATTGCTGCAATTGAGGCAGTAAGGACTTTTTGGGGTGCCAATGGTGCTATGTTTATTTCGTTGCTGATTTTAGTAAGTACTTTAGGTTGTACTAATGCTACTATTCTGGCAAGTGCAAGACCTTATTTTGCAATGGCACGCGAACAACTGTTTTTTAGAAGTGCCGGTACTTTAAACAAACGGAATACACCGGCTAATTCGCTGATCTTTCAGGGAGTTTGGGCCTCAATTCTGGTTCTTTCGGGAACTTTCGACCAGTTAACCGACATGATAATCTTTGCAGTGTTTTTCTTTTATGGAGCCACTTCACTCGGTGTGTTTATTTTACGTCGAAAAATGCCAGATGCTCCACGCCCTTACAAAGTTTGGGGCTATCCCGTGGTGCCAGCAATTTTTATTATTTTCTGTATAATATTGTTTTTCAATACCATAGTCACCCGTCCGAGAGAAGCTATATTTGGATTAACTCTGATATTCACAGGATTGCCGGTTTACTTGTTTTTGAACAGAAAGAAAAAATAAACTGAAGTCAGAAAATTCAATCCTTATTTCAGTTTATTAATCAAATACTTACCGGTATATGAAGCCTCACATCTTACAATATCTTCTGGAATTCCTTCAAATACTTTATAACCACCCGATTCGCCACCTTCAGGCCCTAAATCAATAATCCAGTCGGCCACTTTTATTACTTCAGCATTGTGTTCGATAATCAGAACAGTATGACCTCTTGATATTAGCGCGTTTATAGCATCGAGCAGTTTTCTTATATCATGGAAATGAAGTCCGGTAGTCGGTTCGTCAAAAATAAAAATGGTTGGCGATTCCCTCTCTTTTGCCAGAAATGAAGCGAGTTTTATCCGTTGACTTTCACCACCCGAAAGTGTACTCGATGATTGTCCCAGTTTTACGTAACCAAGTCCCACATCCTGCAACGGCATCAGCTTTTTTGCAATTTTTCCGGCATCGTTCTTTTCTTTTCCTGTGAAAAATGTAATAGCCTCATCAACTGTCATTTCCAGAATATCAAAAATATTCTTTTCTTTGAATTTCACATCAAGAACATCAGCTTTGAAACGTTTACCGTGGCAACTTTCGCAGGTCAGGTGTATGTCGGCCATAAATTGCATTTCAACTCTGATCTCCCCTTCGCCCTGACACTCTTCACATCTTCCGCCATCTATATTAAACGAAAAATGTGAAGCAGTAAACCCGTTTATTTTGGCTGACTGCTGATCGGCATATAATTTTCGGATTTCGTCATAAGTTTTCAGGTAGGTAACGGGGTTCGAGCGCGATGATTTCCCGATAGGATTCTGATCTACAAATTCAACTGCCGTAATCAAAGAAAGATCACCTTGCAGACGCAAATGTTCACCCGTTTTATCACCATAACCGCCAAGATGCTTTGTAAGAGCAGGATATAAAATCTTCTTCACTAATGATGATTTTCCCGAACCGCTTACACCTGTCACCACAGTAAGTGTATTCAACGGAAATTTCACATCAATACCTTTTAGATTGTTTTCGCGTGCTCCCGTAATTTCGATGTAATTATTCCATTTTCTTCTAACTAAAGGAAGTTCAATCTTTTCAATCCCGTTGATATATTTTGCCGTGAGACTCTTACCTGTTAAAGCCAGTTCTTGGTGCGATCCCTGAAAAACTACTTCGCCACCATTTCTTCCGGCAAGTGGCCCAATGTCAATTACCATATCGGCATCACGAATGATTTCTTCATCGTGTTCAACAATTATTACACTGTTGCCAAGCTGCTGTAGTTTTCGTAATACTTTGATTAGCCTGACAGTATCGCGGGAGTGAAGACCGATAGATGGTTCATCAAGTATGTACATCGAGCCAACAAGACTGCTTCCGAGCGAGGTTGCAAGATTGATTCGCTGCGATTCGCCACCCGATAACGATGACGAAAGACGATTCAATGTCAGATAACCCAACCCAACATCGCAAAGAAACTCAATTCTGTTGTTTATTTCAATCAATAACCTGTCAGACACAATCTTGTCATGTTCATTTAATTGAAGTCCATGAAAGAACGAAGCGAGCTGATCAACCGGTTGGTTTACCAGTTCTGAAACAGCTTTTCCTCCTATCTTCACGTATGAAGCTTCTTTTTTCAGTCGGGCTCCTCCACATTCGGGGCAGGTAGTTTTGCCGCGATAACGTGAAAGCATTACGCGGTATTGAATTTTAAATGATTGTTCCTCAACACTTTTGAAAAAACTATTCAATCCTCCAAAATATTGGTTGCCGGTCCACAATAATTTTTTTTGCTCTGGTGTAAGATCGTAAACAGGTGTATGAATCGGAAAATTAAATTTGCCTGAGTTCATCACAAGTTGATCTTTCCATTCGCTCATCTTTTCACCTTTCCAGCATACAATGGCCTCATTATAAATTGAAAGCGATTTATTGGGAATCACAAGATCTTCATCTATTCCGATGGTTTTTCCGTATCCTTCACAAACAGGACAGGCACCAATCGGATTATTGAAACTAAATGTGTGGAGTGTAGGCTCTTCGAAGGCTATTCCGTCAGCCTCGAAACGGTTCGAAAATCTTTCGTCAATGGTCTTATTATCAGTGATAACCCTTACAATACAATCTCCTTTTCCTTCGTAGAAACCGGTTTGAATAGAATCGGCAGCACGGCTCCGTAAATCCTCATCATCCGAAACCGCGAAACGATCAATTACAATATTGAACTCTTTTACCTTTTCATATATTTTATTTGCGGCATCCAAATCTGCTATACGAATCACTTCACCGTTAATCTCAAGACGTGTAAAACCTTGTTGTTGAAGTAAATCGGCCTCCTGTGCCAACGACCTCTTTTTATTTACACGAAACGGAGAAAGGAGAATCACCTTTGTACCTTCGGGATAGGCAAAAATGGAGTTCACAACATCAGAGACTTCGTTTCTGACTACCTCTTTGCCCGAAACAGGCGAAAAGGTACGGCCAATTCTTGCATAAAGCAATTTGATATAATCGTAAATCTCTGTGGAAGTTCCAACTGTTGAGCGTGGATTACGGGTATTTACTTTTTGTTCGATGGCTATTGCCGGTGGAATACCTTTAATATAGTCAACATCAGGTTTATCCATTCTGCCCAAAAACTGACGGGCATACGAAGAGAGGCTTTCGACATAACGCCGCTGCCCTTCGGCATAAAGAGTATCGAAGGCAAGAGACGACTTTCCGGAACCTGAAAGCCCGGTTATTACCACCATTTTGTTGCGTGGAATCTGAAGATCAATATTTTTCAGATTGTGAACTCTGGCACCTTTAATTTCAATATATTGATTTTTAATATTTTCAGCCATAAAAAGCGGGTAAAATGTTTCGATTTTTCGATTGCGCCAAATTTACTAATAGTTTTAACGCTATTATTCAGGATATAAAAACTTTTAAAATCAGCCAACAAACCTAATTAATTACTATTTTTGAAAACTAAGCAACAATGTTAAAATGCAAACAATGGATCAGGAAATATTCAAAAAGACTATAAGACAGGAATTAGAAAAACTCAGCCGAAAGCAGGTTGTCAACTTTGCATGGCTTTGTGCGGTGCGTGCATTGCCCTTCCTTGGAAGCAAAGGAAATTTTAAGTATTGGGAAGCTAATGACCGGCAAAAACATTTATATTCTATCTTTTATGCTTTAGATTTTAATTTAGGCGGCGGCGGCGCCGCCGACGACGCGGGCGTCGTCGCCGTCGCCGTCGCCGTCCGCGCCTCCTCCTCCTCCGTCTCCTCCTCCTCCGTCTCCGTCGCCGCCGCCTACCTCGCCGCCGTCGCCGCCGTCGCCTCCGCCGCCGCCGTCGCCTCCGTCGACGCCGACGAGGCGAGCGCCTACGCTGCCCGCGCCGCCTACGCCGCCCGCGCCGCCTCCGCCGCTAAAAGAAACTATATAGATTTTGATTCAATATTGTTGCAGGATTTAAAAGATGTACAGAATAATGATGTACATAAAAAGTATGGATCAACCGATTTGTATGGTACTATCTGGAATAATTTTCAAAGAGCACTTAAAGCCGAGGGTTGTGCTTATTGGGGTCGGTTATATAAAACTATTTTAGATAATGGATTTGAAATTGACGAGGAGGCACTTAATAGACGAATGAATGTTCCCAAAGAAATACGGAATCAGGGGGCTGCCGCAGTAGCCAATTTTTTGGAAGAGATGGAAAAAGGTTCAGAGCGGCTAAGTGAAGCGCGGATTATTATTCTGGGGGATAAAGGAGCAGGGAAAACATGTTTTGCAAGAAGGTTGATTGATCCCGATGCACCCATGACCAACGATAATGAGAGTACTGCAGGAGTTGATACCACCCTTTGGAAACTAAAGGAAGAAAATATTAATGTCCATATATGGGATTTTGCCGGGCATACCGTTACACATGCAGTACATCAGTTTTTCCTGTCGGAACGTTGTCTCTATGTGATTGTTTATGACGGCCGTACAGAAGAACGGAACAGGCTTGAGTATTGGTTAAACCACATGAAAAACTTTGGGGGAGATTCAAAGGCAATTATCCTTGTTAATAAACGCGATAAACACAGTATTGACATTCCATTAAATTCTCTAAAAGATCAATACCCAATTGAAGGTCTTTATACCTTTTCCATTCAGGATGATAAAGCAGAATTAATGGCTTTTCGTAGTACATTGACAGGATATATTAAAAATAATCCTTCCTGGAATAAACTCGAAATACCGGCAAATTACTTTAAGGTAAAAGAAGAATTAGAGAATTTTTTTGTCAAAGGTGAAAAGGATAAATGTAAAGAGCATATTACTAAAAACGAATTTGATAAGATTGCCGGAAAAAATGGTATAGGCAACATTGAGGAATTATTAACAGGTCTTCATGCACTTGGCATAAGTCTCTGGTACAAGGATATGGAGGAGTTTGATACCTTGATATTAAATCCTGAATGGATTAGTCACGGAGTGTATAAAATTATTAATTGGGTAAACGAAGAAAAAAAGTACTCGTTAGATTTACAGGATTTTGCAAAAGTTTTCGGGGAAGATGCCGATCGTTATCCTGAGGACAAACATATTTTCTTCTTTAATTTGATGATAAAGTATGAGTTGGCATATAAAACAGACAAAGAGAAATATTTAATCATCCCCCATTTATTAAAAGAAGACCGACCTGCAATATTGCCCGATTTCCAGATAGGAGAAAGTTTAATGTTACGTTACAAGGCTGAACAACCATTGCCTCCCAATACCATTTCCCGCTTTATTGTTAGGCATAATCAGGAAATAAAAAAAGAGGATTGTAGTTATTTAGTATGGCGTTATGGGGTGATATTGGAATTTGGAAAAGGCACAGTTGCCTTGGTCAGGGAAGAAAACCGCACCATCAGCGTATCTGTAAAAGGAGAGAGCAAAACAGTCTATATCAGTACTTTGCGTGATACCCTGAACGATATTTTTAATTCTTATAAAAGTAAGAAACCTGAATTGCAGTATAGGGTTGAGCGTTTCGGACAAATACCAGATGAGGTGGAAAAGAATAATCCACTATGGTTGCCAGACCGAAAAATTTTCACTCATAGTAAAGATGAAGTGCCATATTATGATGATAACACAAGACAAAATATTTATTTGAAGGAAACAGTGAATATTTATAACATCACTGCTCAAACTTTAATAAGTGGTCAGGGAAATCAATACACAGACCAATCAATTCACAATACCTTTAATTTTAGGGCGTGCAATATTAGTTTGCAAGGCAAATTAAATGAATTGGCTCAATTGCTCTCCGAGAAAGGTAAAAACGAAGAAGCAAAAGAATTAGAGAATGCTGCAAAAACCTTAGTGCAGGCGGAAGAATGTAAAACAAGAGAGGAAGTTAAGAAAAAAGGGTTGGCAGGCAGGTTAAAGCGTCTAACGGAAGAACTAAATGATGAAAATTCTAAGCTTCACAAAACAGTTAAAGGGATAAAGTATGGGGTTGGTCTAGCACAGGATATTGCCACAGGTTATAACAGTATTGCACAGTGGCTTGGCCTACCGCAAGTACCAAAACCATTTACGAAGTAGAGGAAGTAATATTTTAGTTCGGTATCCTTTTGCATACCAAGTACCCTCGAATTTGGATCCGAACCTCAAAACAGATAATTATGGGACGGCAGAAGAGAAGCACTTTCTATAATCGCCTCAATATTTGTGTTTTATAGTTAGAAATACAATACGTTGAATCCAATTCCGATTTTGGAGTGTGGCCAGAACAATAAGGGAATAAGGTTATTTGGATAGTAGTGTTTTTTGAGTTACTAAGGTTAAAGAATTTAAAATAAGGTTTTTAGAGTAAGCAATCGGTCTTGCACGTCTTGTTTGGCTTTAATCTGACCGCTACTTTTCGGGCAAAAAAATACGGATGAAAAATCGGATAACATTAACGGAAGCAGTTTCTATGATTGCCAGTTGTAAAAACAGCGGGCTCACAGTGAAGGCTTATTGTTTGAAAGAGATGATACATATCCATGTCTATTATTACTGGCTGTCGAGGCTGCAAAACATGGAGCCACAGGAAGTGTGCAGGATTTACCCGGTAATTATTGAAAAGCCGGGACAGGAAAAAAGGTCCATTGACCGGGACCTTGAGATTACCTTTCCAAACGGGATAAAAATAACTGTTCCAGCGGGATGTGGGACAAACCTGTTGCACGAATTGATCCATATTTTATAACTGGCCATGTTCTGTCTCACTGATAGCCTTCAGTATTATTTCTGTAGCGGCAGTACCGACATGCGCAAGGGCTTCGATACCCTTTGCGGCGTGGTACGCTCACGCATGGGAAGGGACCCTCTCAGTGGGGAGGTATTTTTCTTTTTGAACAGGCCGCGTACTACCATAAAGTTGCTCCACTGGGAAAGGGGTGGCCTGGTCATCTATAGCAAACGGCTGGAGTCGGGATGTTTTGAAGGTCCTGCCTGGGATGGGAACCAAAATTACTGCCACATGAAATGGTTGGATCTGGTATTGATGACCGAAGGACTGTCTGCCAAAACCTTCGTGTAGAGCAAAAGATATGCCCTGCCCAATGGATAAAAGTGCCGGCAAAGTATCATGGCCCTGACCAAATACAATAACCGTGATTTACGAAAAAAGATGAAAAAAAAATTGAAAAATAATGTTTTTATTTGATCAAAATATTTGTGTAATCCATTGATATTTTGTATCTTTAAGGCATTAAAAAGAGAGATATCACACCCATAGACGAGTCGCTGGAGCAGCGGATAGAACGCCTGGAGCAAGGTATCGCCGAGCGGGAATTCAAAATCGAGAAGCTGGTGGCCGAACTGCTTTTCCTGCGCCAACAGATATATGGGCACAGCGCCGAACGTTTTGTCCCGGAAGACCCCAATCAACTCCGCCTTGCTTTTGAAGGCATGGAAACTATACCGGAAGAAAAGGAAGTTGTGGCAGAAGAGGCCGTGGTGACCTATGTGCGCAAAAAGGAGGAAAAGAAACAGCCAGTGCGCGAGGCAATCCCTGACCATTTGCGCCGCGAAGAGGTGGTCATTGAGCCTGAAAACATCCCTGAAGGGGCTGTCAGGATAGGTGAAGAGGTTACCGAAAAACTGGAGTATAAACCGGGAGAAGTATATGTCCTGCACATTGTGCGCCCCAAATATGCGCTTCCACAGGGCCAGGGGATCATCATTGCCGAACTTCCCACACAGGTGTTGCCGAAGTCAAATGCAGGGGCTTCGATACTGGCATATCTGCTGGTGAGCAAATATCAGGACCACCTTCCTTTCTACCGGATCCTTGAGATGTTCCGAAGGATAAGGGTACACTTTGCCGCTTCCACTGTTAACGACTGGGCCTGTGCGGTTACCGACCTTTTGTTGAGGCCACTGTACGAAACACTGAAAAAGGAGGTATTGGGCTGTGATTATATCAACATTGACGAAAGCACCATCCCCGTGATGGACCGGGACAAGCCTGGAGGGACGAAAAAGGGGTACTTCTGGATTGTCCGGAGCCCCGGCCAGAACCAACTGTTCTTTTATTATGACAAAGGGAGCCGCGCCCAAAGGGTGGTGGTCGATTTGTTGCGGTCGTTTAAGGGGGCTGTCCAGAGTGACGGATATGGCGCTTACGATATTTATGAAAACAAGAAGGACGTGATGCTGCTTGGGTGCATGGCCCATGCAAGGCGCAAGTTTGAGCAGGCACAGGACAATGATCCGCTCAGGGCCAAATATGCCTTGACTGTCATACAGGATCTGTATGCCATTGAGCGGAAAGCAAAAAATGACGGTTTGGATTATGAGCAGATCCGGCAGCTTAGAATGGTGAAGTCCTATCCCATACTACAGGATTTTGAGAAGTGGCTGTATGAGAACAATTTTAAAGTACTGCCCAAAAGCCTTATTGGCAAAGCTGTCACCTATACATACAGCATCTTTCCAAGGCTGGTCAGGTATGTCTGTGACGGACGTTATAATATAGACAACAATGCGGCAGAAAATGGGATCAGGCCTTTGGCACTTGGACGGAAGAACTACTTGTTTTGCGGCAATGATGAATCGGCAGGCAGGACAGCTGTCATTTACTCATTGCTGGGAAGTTGCAAACTGGCAGGGGTGGACCCGATGGCATGGCTGACCGATGTGTTAAAACGGATACCGGACCACTCAAGTCAGCGGTTAAGCGAATTGCTCCCCAACAACTGGAAACCACTGAATTAACTTTTAGCTGCCACCGTTGTAACCCTAACTCCATAAAAGCAGCCCCGGATGCAAAATTGCTCCGGGGCTTTTGTTTTGAAATATAGACGTGCATAGCTGAATGCTTACAGTATTTCAATGTCATAATCGAGCGCATTAAATTTATTCCAACTGCCGTTATTAGTACTGAAAGCAAACAAAAAGCTTTCGATTTATGCTATAATATTGATATTAAAGATACTCCGTTTGTTGCATTATCGATTGAATTGGACATCCCGATTTGGACTGGAGACAAAAAACTTAAAGGAGGACTATTATCAAAAGGATTTCAAAATTTTTACTAATGAAAATTCTTTGAATCGTTGTTATAACAATTGTTACAAACAAGCAAAAAAACTTCTCTTAACAATCTTACTAAAGAAAGACAAAAAAATGGAAATGAAACTGATTAGTCGATTAAGAGAGCGTTATGAAATATTAATGAGAGATTTAGATATTAACGACAATGGAATTTTGGGTAAAATATCTAATCCACGTTATAAAGATCATAAATTAAGACTTTCAGGATTCCCTTATGTTGGGAGTAAGTATTCATTTGCAAAGAAAAAAATACTTTTTGTTGGATTAGACATTGGAATAGATGAATGCAGGGAAGATAATACATTTCACGATTTTGACTCAAGAAGAATATGTATTGCCGGAAGTGTGGAAGGTTGTACAACATTAGGATACAATGATCATATTTCAGGAACATATACAATGGCATTATTTCTATTACAGAAATACTATTCTTGGGAAGATGAATGGAATGAATTACTAAGTTTTCAAGATATAACCTCTAAAACCGCAATATACAGGCTTCAAAACAGTTTGCCAATAGAAGTGTTGGATTATATTTCTTTTACAAATATTCACAAGTTCGTATCTGTATGCAGAGGATGTAATATTGATAAAGATAAACCTAAGTGTTTGAATCAAGAATGTTTGGAAGAAAAGAAGAATGTTAATCGTTCAGGTGGAGATAATCGAAAGTGGTATAACAAACAAGAGGAAATTAAAATGCTTCTCGACGAAATAAATATTCTCGAACCAGAACTTGTCTTCTTCCAAGGTTCTGCAGTAAAATTAGATAATAATGTTATCAATGAAATTAATTCGTTTTGTGACATTTGTTTGGCATATCATCCTTCTGCATGGAATGTTGGTGCTAATAAAGCACATTACGCAAATAAAATAAACATACGCCAGAAAATAAAGAATTAATTCCCAAATAAATCGAAAGGCTGTTTAATAAAGTTGGCATGAATAACATAATTGAATATGATATGAAATATACCAATTGGTAACAGTGGTATATTTTATTCCTAGGATTATACAGGCTTCAGAGTTTCTACCCGCAATGAAATATCGTGTAACTTGAGAGAAAAGTGCTTCGAAATCGGCAACAAAAACATTACGATTAAGGGCAATTTTAGAACTCCAACCCTTCCAACAATTCCACATAAGTTGCAATTCCTTCCCTGATTTCATTGAGGAGGATGTATTCGTTGGCAGTATGTGACCGTGCAGAATCACCCGGGCCCATTTTTATGGAAGGATAGGGGATCACAGCCTGGTCGGAGGTGGTAGGTGAACCATAAATCTTGCGCCCCATCGCTATACCACGTTGGACAATCGGATGTTCATTGTTGATCCCTGAGGAGTTTAGCCTGAAAGATCGGGGCTTCACCTCAGACTGGATAAGCCCTGAAATAATCTTAAAAGCTTTCTTGTTGGAATAATGTTCGTTTGTGCGTACGTCGATCACAAAACGGCACGAATCGGGAACGACGTTGTGCTGCTGTCCGGCCTCAATTTGGGTCACCGTCATCTTTACCGGGCCAAGGACTACCGATTCGAGTGGAAACCTATAGGATTCTATGATTTGTATATCCCTGATTGCCTTGTAGATAGCGTTATCCCCTTCATTACGTGCTGCATGACCAGCAATTCCTTTGGCTTCACAGTCAAGCACCATCAACCCTTTTTCGGCAATCGCGATATGCATTTGAGTGGGCTCACCAACGATTGCAAGATCGATTTTCCCTAGTTGGTCCAAAACGGAGGCAACACCATGCTCGCCAGATATCTCTTCTTCGGCACTCACACAAAAGATAAGGTTAAAAGGCAGATTTTCTTTGGTATAAAAGTGCCGGAAAGTGGCAAGTAGCGAAACTACCGATGCCCCTGCATCGTTGCTGCCAAGTCCGGTCAACTTGTCACCTTCTAATGTTGCCTTAAAAGGATCGTAAGTCCAGCCCTTTACCGGACGGACTGTATCCATATGTGAGTTGAGCAGGATAACCGGTTTGCCATATATCCAATACAAGTTGCGTACCCAAATGTTATTGCCATTTCGGGTTGAGGTGAGGCCCCAATTTTCGAAATTCCCTTCAAGGTAATCCGCAACTGTTTTTTCTTCCCTACTTAGGGACGGGATTTCTATCATCGCTATTAAAAGCCCAATACTTTCGGATATAATATTATCTAAAATTTGACCAACCATTACTTGCGTTTTATAAAGCTATTTATCCGCCATGACGGCAGCAATCTTTAGAAAGGGAAATCTATCAAATATAAATAATTGATTAATAGACTTATGCCCCCATTGTAAGAAAATTATATCCGCTAAAACCTTACATATTTAGTACAAGCCTTGTCCCCCTTAAGCCTCCTGACAGTCCATTGGCATTTGTGATCACAACTGATGTTACCCCACGGCGAAGAGCATTGAACCCATTTTCCAATTTGGGGATCATCCCGGCTGTAATCACACCCTTCGTTTTAAGTTCTGCAAAAAGGGCAGGGTCAATCTCAGGAATCACCGATTTATCGTCAGCCTCGTTCATGAGGACACCGGGCTTTTCAAAACAAAACACCAACCTGACTTCATATTTGCTGCTTAACGAAGTAGCTAATTCTGAGGCTATTGTATCAGCATTTGTATTCAGGAGCGAACCTTTTCCATCATGGGTAATCGGTGCGATGACCGGAATAGCCCCATTGACCAGCAATTCGGCCAAAGCATTGGAGTTTACCCAGTTAATATCGCCCACGAAACCATAGTCGATTGCGCCAACCGGACGTTTTGCTGCCCTGATAATGTCAAGATCAGCACCCGTCAATCCAATGGCATTGTTCCCAAGTGCCTGCAAACCAGCTACAACTGTTTTATTTACCAAGCCAGCATAGACCATAGTTGCCACTTTAAGTGTCTCAGCGTCGGTTATTCTACGGCCTTCTACCATTTTTGTTTCAATTCCGAGCCTCTCAGATAAAGCCGTAGCACTTTTTCCTCCGCCATGGACAAGCATTTTACCCCCGGCAATGCGGGAAAAATCTTTAAGGAGCGATTTTAAAGAAGCCTCTTCTTCAACAATCTTACCCCCTACCTTGATGATAACCAGATGATCTCTCATAGTTTAACGTTCCAATATCAATTTTAATACTGCCTGGGCTGAGTAAACACGGTTTTCCGCTTCGTCGATAACGATTGAAGATGGACTGTCAAGCACCTCGTCTGTTACGATCATATTCCTGCGTACAGGCAGGCAATGCATGAATTTTGCATTGTCGGTTAGGGCCATTTTTTCCGCAGTGATTGTCCAGTTCCTGTCTTTTGAAAGGATTTCGCCATATTCATTGAAAGATGACCAGTTCTCTGCGTAAACAAAATCAGCTCCTGCCAAAGCTTTGTCCTGATCGTACTCTACTTTTAGATCGCCCATAAATTTTGGGTCAAGTTCATACCCATGGGGATGAGTGACAACCAGATCATAATCAGTTTGGCGCATCCATTCTACGAAAGAGTTGGGT
>CAILKW010000214.1 GCA_903834845.1 uncultured Bacteroidia bacterium
TCCAATTATGGCATTTAAGGGTGTCCTTATTTCGTGGCTCATATTTGACAGGAAGATGCTTTTGGCCTTATTTGCTCTTTCGGCTTCATGTTTGGCTTTGATTAGTTCTTCCTTTTTCTTTTGGATAGACAAGGCACCTCCAACAGCATTTGCAAAGTTAGCAAACAAGGCATCTTCAAATTCATGCCACTGCCTATGTTCGATGCAATCGGCAAAACCTATTATTCCGTAAATACTGTCTTCGGCATAAACGGGGAGGTTAATAAAAGCCTTGCACTGCAACTTGTTCGTGAGTGCTATGTACGATTCGTCAAAATCGGATTCGTTTTTTTTAACAAGTTTATTCTGCTTCAAATCGTTAGTTATACTTAGAAATGCGGTACTTTCTAGACCTGAAAGAGTCTCCGGAACTAAAATTCCAATCGGTTCTACAAAGGTGCTATTCCACCATTCGTATTTTAATTTATAAATTTCACTCTTTTCATTTTGCGTATATTCCAAAATATATGCTCTGTGATATCCAAGTGCTTTTCCGGTAATATTCAAATAATTACGCATCGAACTATCAAAGTCTGGGTCGGTGAGCAATACTTCGGATGCCTGATTGGCAGTTCTTAACATTGTATCGGTCACTTCGAGTCGTTTTTGTGTAACCACCATAAGCCTGATAATTATTGAGAATAAAGCAATTATACTGCCAATAACGATCAAAAAATAGATAAAAATGGCAATATTAGATTCATTCTGACTCTCCCATAACGAATCGGTGTTGACTGAGAAAACGATACCGATATTTTTTCCAAGAATATTTATAGGATAAAACACCGAATAAGCGTTAACATCTGTGGTGGTATGAATGGAATGTTGTAATGAAGTAGTGAGGTTTTCTTTAAGTTTTACTCGAAATTGGTCAATCGCATTAGGTTCAAAGCCAACTGGAACAATCTGTTCGCTGTATTTATGGAACAAAACCTGCCCCGCTGTATCAATTGCCCAGTGCCATGAATTTTTGCCAAGATAGAATTTCTCAAAATGATATGATAAAAAATCAGGGATTTTAAGTTCAAATCGGATATTGGCCACCAATTCACCAACAGAGTTCCTTGTAGGTTGGGTGAAGGTGAGTAAACCATTGGTATGGTCGAGTTGTGGCTGGCTGTTCAAAATTACCTTTTCGGGGAACGCCAGAGAAGAAGAAACAGTGAAGTAATTATCGTTGTTCCGCTCAAAACTACGGTATGATGAATTATTAAAAATAGTAATTTTTGAAATCAATATCTGATTGAGAGAATAAAAACGCCTGATCCTTTTTATTTCGCTATCTATATATTTACTGCGTATTTCGGGGGCTAATTTGTTGGGATCGGTACTAAAAAAGTATTGAAGTTCGCTGTTGGCAAATTCAAATTTTACCGACTCCTCGAAATCACTCGAAGCATCCTCAATGCTTTTTCCGCACAGAATAATTTGTTTATTGACGAACTCGGCAGTTTCATTTCGTTGTTGGCGATTGATTTTTATGTATTGCTTTACCGACAACGCAACAAACGTCAA
>CAILKW010000215.1 GCA_903834845.1 uncultured Bacteroidia bacterium
ATTTAACAGCTATGCTTCAGGATTAAGCTTGTATTATTTCTTGTCATTAGTCTTTACTTTTGTGCAGATGTGGATTTTCAAGAAATTGATTGATGAGGATGCAATTCATGCGCAGTTGAAAGCCAAACAAAAAATGCCGGTCACAAAATCGAAATTTACCGAAAGACTCGAAGCAATGGCAAAACAACGGAATGTTCCGCAAAAGAAAAAGTAATCAATTGAAATTTAGATATTTAATGAGCTGTTCCGATCAATGGGACAGCTTTTTTTATATCCTCAATTCATTTGCAGCAAAATGACCTATCTCATCGGAATCAACCAATATCCGTTTTCAATTTTTGTTGCAATGTTCCGGGTTCGTAATATCAAATCGTGTAACAAGAATCTGTTTTCATTAATGAGGCAAAATACTTTCGGAATCCAAACCCAATGCCTGAAAATTCTTTTTTACTACCGTCGGTGAGGTATTCGCATAGCAGTAAACACACAAATGATTGCAGGTATTGTACGACCCAATATCCTTACTTATTATGCAACCACACGCTTTACGCTGACCTTTGTCTTTAAGATTAGTATTTTTAGTTTGAACTTTTTCACCAAATAGGATTTGCTTTTGTACTCCCAATAGCTCCATTAGCTTTATGTCTGTGGGAAAAAGTTTTTCAATCAGTTCATTGTCAATACATTTATTGTGGGTAATCTCATATTTCTCAAGGTCAATATCTTCGGCACAGGATGCAATTTTGAAATCAGGATTGATTTTCTTCCATTCCTTTACGATTTTGTGAATCCCTTTGGCAAATTCGTTTTTTTGAGCGGTAGTAAATTCAGCAACAGAGATATTCGATTTATTGTAAAAAGTCGTTTCCTTGATCAGGTTATGCTGCACTTTTTGATATGAAAGGATGTCGGCAAAGCTAAAAACAAGTTTATTGGTATGGCTGACTAACTGATTTCCTATGTCCATTATTCTTTTAATCAATTCACATATAGTCAGTTGTTCAGTTAATAATAGCGGATCGAACCGCCAGATTACTTTCTCTTTTCCGATTAATTCAGAAAGTTTGATAAAAGTCTCGACACGTTCTGCAAGAGGAGGCACATTCGGTTCGAAACCCTCTTTTTCATAGTTGTTAAGGGTATATTGGAAATAGTAATTCAACCCAAACTTATCAAGATAGGAGAGGTGCTGCATAATCGGTTTAGGATTCTTTGTCCAAAAAACAATCAACCGTGCCTCCTGAAATGAAATATACTGCTGTTTTGTAGGGTTAAAAGGATTGATCCAACTAACATACCCACGTTTCAATCTGTTAATCAGCCACTCCGAATGGAATGCCGGAATATCGGTTGAACGGCTGGCCGAGATAATTAATGGTGCAATGGCGGGTTTTATTTCGCCGTTATCAGATTTGATTTGGATTTCTTTCCGGATTTTCATGATGAATTTAAAAAGTGGAATTAGGACACGAAATTAAACACTTTTTCTAAGCAGTAATAATCTTTGTTCGCTAGCAAACGGGAAAAGCTAAACAGATTTAAAGTTCTGATTTGTTTATATATTCCAAACTATTAAAAGATGAACTTGCTCAAATAAAATTAGAAAAATATATCGTATTGTATTTTGCTGTTTACAATAGCGAGCCTGCTTTTTATTTGTTTTTTTTTGAAAAAATTTTGCGTTTTAAATTTATTGAAATACTTTTAACAAAAAATAAATCAATAATTTTATCCAACGTAATACTTAAAAATATGGTAAACAGGCGTAATTTTCTTAAATCATCGGCAGCAGTTGTTGTTGGTGGATTAGTTGCAGATCAATTGGCCACTTCTTGTACTCCCACATCCAAAAAGAAAATCGGCTTACAGCTTTATTCTTTGCGTGATGCAATTAAAGATGATGTTAAAGGAACTTTGAAAAAAGTTGCCGAAATGGGTTATTCTACTGTAGAAACTGCTGGTTATAACGATGGCAAAGTTTATGGACTGGCTCCTATAGAATTCAAAAAGATTGTTGAGGACCTGGGTATGAAAGTTAGCAGTGCTCATGTAGTTCAGGTTTTTATGAAAGAAAAGGAAGCTGAGATTATGGAGTGGTGGAAAAAAGCCAGTGGTGCTCATGCCGTGCTTGGGGTAAAATATCTTGTTCAGGCGTTTATGCCTGTAAATGAGCAAACAACGATGGATGAGATTAAATTGTATTGCGATTATTACAACAATGTAGGTTATATCACAGCTGCAGCCGGTGGTATCGGCTTCGGTTATCACAATCACAGCTTCGAATTCCGCAAAATTGGTGAAAAACTGATCTACGATTTTATGCTCGAAAATACGAGTCCCAATCATGTATTCTTCGAAATGGATGTTTACTGGATAACCGAAGGAGGTCAATCGGCTGCCGGATACATCAATAAATACACCGACCGTTTCCCTGTTCTGCACATCAAAGACGAAAAAGAACTTGGTGTGAGTGGAAAGATGGATTTTAAACCTATTTTCGAAGCAGCATATTCTAAAGGCTTGAAGGAATATTATGTGGAGGTTGAGAAATATACAGGTAACGATCCATTCTTAAGTGTTAAGCAAAGCTTTGATTATCTTGCAAATGCTGAATATGTTAAGTAATATTGAATTTAAAAAATGACATAAAGGGATGTGTTGAGTTTCAGCATATCCCTTTCTATTATCTGAAATTGTAACCTACCTTGTATCTCTAAATTAATACTATTAAAATTCAATATTATAAGTCTGTTATGAAACATTTTGTATTTATTTTAATTCTAGCTTTACCGGTTCTGAGTAATTGTCAGACCTCAAGTCAATCTTCACCGACGGTAACAAAAAGACTGGTTTGGTTTGATGAGTTCAGTGTAAATGGTCTGCCTGATTCTCAGAAATGGAGTTTTGAAGAGGGGTTGTTGAGGAATAAAGAAGCACAGTATTATACAAAAAATCGCGTTGAAAATGCACGTGTTGAAAATGGGAATCTTATCATAACTGCAATTAACGAACCTTTTAAAACAGCTCAATATACTTCGGCAAGCATAAATACAAAAGGGAAGTATGAGTTTACCAAAGGGAGAATTGAAGTGAAGGCAAAATTACCTGCCGGACGTGGTGTGTGGCCTGCAATTTGGACTTTAGGGACTAACATTAGTCAGGTAGGCTGGCCAGCCTGTGGTGAAATTGATATCATGGAATTTGTTGGTTTTGAGCCGAATAGTGTTTACGCAAATGTTCATACCAAAGATTACAACCATACAAAAGGCACAGGTAGGGGAGGATCGATAAAATTCGAAAAACCTTCTTCTGATTTTCATGTTTATGCTGTTGAATGGTTGAATGACCGCTTTGATTTTTATTTTGACGACAAATTGTATTTTTCGTGCCTGAAAAAAGGTGAAGGGGTTGGCGAATGGCCATTTGATGCTCCCCAGTATTTATTGATTAATCTTGCTATAGGTGGAGCATGGGGAGGTAAGCAAGGAATTGATGATTCAATCTTTCCGGTCGAATATATAATTGACTATGTACGAATATACGAGCTACTTTGATCGATCATTTTTATTTGTTTAAGATTATAAGAAAAAATCACATCAAGAATGATAACACTTTACCTTGCTAATAAATGAAAATATGGGACGTGTATTAGTAATAATCAGTAATTCTGACCTAAAAAAAAAGATTCTCTCGCTCTGTTCAAAAATTCAGGGAACTGATTTTTTCTTTCTGTCTGACATTAACGACTTTAACGATGAGTTTATTCTGATTCAGCCAGATGTATTGATTGTTGGTGAAAATGAATTGAAATCACTTGGCAACAAGGTTGAATGTTGTTTCCATATTAAATCATTACAAAAATTCATTTTGGCCGACCACGAATTGACTGAATTATCAACATATCAGGATTTACGCCCCATTATTCTTACACCCGATTTCAATATTACCGATCTTCAACAATTTATTGAGCCTGCCACTGATTTTAATATTCAATTTCTTAGCCAATTCAAACCTATAAAATGGATTTTTGATAACCTTCCTATAGGTTTGTTTTGGAAGGATTTGAATCTTAAATATTTGGGTTGTAATAAAATTTTTGCTGATGATAAGGGATTCGCTCATCCTGATTCTGTAATAGGTTTGTCAGATTACGACTTGTTTGAAAAACGCTTTGCTGATGAATACGTCCTAAAGGATCGTGAATTGATTGATAGTAATAAATCTGTTTTATGTTATGAAGAGAGTGTCATAGGTGAGGGTGGTTTTAATGAAATAATCCGGAAAAGGAAAGTACTGATATACGATAACCAAAGAAACGTTATCGGAATTATGGGAATGTATGAGAAAGTAACAGAAGAACGGCAACGTGAAATAGAATTACGTGATGAAAAGCGGTATTTGCAGATGTTAATGGACAATATCCCTGATATGATCTATTTTAAGGATTTGCAGTCAAGGTTTATGAGGATTAATAAAGCTCACGAAAAGGCACTTGGAGTGCAGAATTCTAAAGATGCAGTAGGGAAAACAGATTTAGATTTCTTTGACAAATCTCATGCAATAGAGGCTTTTCAAGATGAGCAGGAGATGATGAAAACAGGATTACCCTTATTAAGTAAGCTGGAGTATATCAAAACTTTTGACGGATATCGTTATGTGACATCTACAAAAATTCCGGTTAGGGATGAACAGGGAGGAATTATAGGAATGGTTGGTGTATCTCGCGATGTTACTGAATCTCACAACATTGAAATGAAATTGCAGCAGGAGACTAATTTGCTTAATACCTTGTTGGATAATGTTCCTGATTCAATTTATTTTAAAGACAAAAGCTCACGTTTTATCAGAATAAGTAATTCATGGCTAAGGAAAAACTATTTGAAAGATGATTTGGAAGTAATTGGAAAAACAGACGCTGATTTTTATAGTTCTGAATTTGCAAACGAAACTTTTAAAGATGAGCAAACATTGATGCAAACAGGTAAACCACTGATTAATAAGTTAGAAAGCAGGATTGATGCATTAGGCAATCAACTCTATAAACTTGCAAATAAGGTTGCAGTATTCGATGAAAATAAAAATGTTGTAGGCATGATTGGAATATCGCACGACATTACAGAGTTAAAACTTACAGAATTCAAATTGGCCTATGAGATGGAATTACTTCAGTCATTGATGGATAATGTACCCGATACAATTTATTTCAAAGATACAGATTCAAGATTTACAAGAATTAATCAGGCTTTTGCTATGGCTTTGGGACTTAATTCTGTGGACGAAGCGATTGGAAAAACTGATTTTGATTTTTTCCATGAAGACCAGGCAAGAGTTTCGTATGAGGGTGAACTTGAAATTTTAAAAAGTGGGGAGCCAAAAATAAACCGTATTGAAAAAGTTCAAAATGCTGATGGTAGAATTATCTGGATTTCGACAACTAAAATTCCAATAAAAAATCAATTTGGAAAAATAACGGGTATTGTTGGTATCTCACGCGATGTTACAGATCTTGAAGAAGTACGTAACAATTTAATCCTGGCAAAGGAGCAAGCAGAGGAAGCCAGCAGGGCAAAAAGTCTTTTTTTGGCAAATATGAGCCATGAAATACGCACTCCTATGAATGGTATTATTGGAATGACTGATATAATGAATCAGACAGTGCTTACTGATGACCAGCAAAATTATTTGACTACTATTGCCCAATCAGGAACTAATTTACTGTTCATTATCAATAATATTCTCGATTTTTCAAAAATTGAATCGGGTAGTCTAGAGCTCGAAAAAGCTCAGGTTAGCATTCGCCAAGTATTAGAGAATGTTGCTGATATATTGATTATTACAGCTTCAAATAAAGGGGTAAACCTTGTAAATTATGTTGATTCATCTATTCCTGAAATTGTGGAAGGTGATTCGGTACGATTGCAACAGATATTACTCAATCTGGTCAATAATGCCCTGAAATTCACTGAACGGGGAGAGGTATTCTTTACTGCTGAACTTGTTGAGACAAACGAAAGTGGCTCCATAGTGTTGTTTAAAGTTAAAGATACAGGCATTGGTATTCCTAAGGATGCCCAACAGAAAATTTTCAAGTCGTTTACTCAGGTCGATAGCTCTACCACCCGCAAATTTGGTGGAACCGGTCTTGGACTTGCCATTTCCAAAAGATTAGTAGAAAAGATGGGCGGTTCTATTGGTGTTGAAAGTGTTGAAAATGAAGGTTCTTTGTTTTGGTTTACCGCAAAATTCGGTATTGGTATCGAAAATAAACCCGTAAAACCGGCATCTGTATTGTTGATAGATGGTCTTAAGGTTTTGATTGTTGACGATAACAGAACCAACCGTTTCGTATTTATGAAGTATCTTGAAACATGGAATTGCAAATACGCTCAGGCTGAAAATGGTGAAATGGCTTTGAAGATGTTAATCGAAAATGCAGATCAGAATAATGCCTTTGATGTAGCTCTTATTGATTTCCAAATGGAAAGAATAGACGGACTCGAACTTGCTTCAAGAATTAAAGAGAATCCAAAAATTTCGTCAACACGGCTAATTCTACTTTCATCTGTTACAGATGTTATCAGACGAAGCGAGGTGTCAAAGCGAGGTTTTAACTATTTTCTGAATAAACCCGTAAAATTGATGGAGTTATATAAAGTAATATTGTCAGTTACAGGAAATAATGAAGGCGAAAAACAGAAACCAGCTGTTGTTTCCAATGATTGTCCTACGAATTTGAGCGTTTTGGTTGCCGAAGATAATTATACAAATCTTAAAGTTGCTCATTTAATTCTTAAACCGTTTATTGCAGTTTTTGATTCAGCCGAAAACGGGCAGATTGCTTTCGAGAAATTCAAAACTAATAAGTACGATGTTATTTTTATGGATGTTCAGATGCCTGTTATGAATGGTTACGAAGCAACTAAATCTATCAGAGATTTTGAAAAAGAAAACAATTTAGTTCCTGTAAAAATTGTTGCAATGACAGCAAATGCCATGACTGATGATGTTGAACTTTGCATGAATTCAGGAATGAACGAATATCTGAGTAAACCATTTAAGCGTGACGATGTGATCAGAATAATTGGAAAACTTAATCTCGAAAGGGAGGCATAAAATTTAAAATAATTTGACATTTAAATCACTTTCTTTGCGAAATACTTCTCTAAGATTATGGTATATGTGATTACCGGTGGACCCGGTTTTGGTAAGACCATTCTTATCGAAAAGCTTAATGAACTCGGCTACAGGGTAGGAGGGGAAATAGCGCGTAGCATTATCAGCCAGCAAATGGCCGAATGTGGTGAACTGCTTCCATGGAAAGATGTAATTGGATTCGAAAAAAGAGTCTTAGATGAGAGGATTCGGTTTCTTAAAAGTGTTGAAAGACAAAATATTGCTTTTAGCGATCGCGGATTGCCCGACCAGGCGGCTTTTTCGTTGTACAAGTGTAGAGAGATATCTAAGCAATTAAAAAAAGCACTTTCTGAAAATCGTTACGAAAAAAAAGTATTTTTGACCCCACCATGGCGCGAGATCTTTAAAAACGATCAGATCAGGATTGAAACTTTTGAGGAGGCTGAAAAAATTCATGAATTTATCGTAAAGGCTTATTTGAATTATGGTTATGAATTGATTGATCTTCCTTTTGTTTCTCCAGAAAAGCGAATAGAGTTTATTTTAGAATCATTGTAAAACTTATATTTTAATAATTATGAAGTCATCAGATCGCAGGAATTTTTTAAAAAATGCAATAATTGGAACCGTAGGACTGACAGCAACTACTTCTATTTTGGCTGCCAATGAGTCAGAAATTGATTTTTTATCGCCAAAAATTAGTATCAATTCATTGAAAAATAGCAATGTAATTCTTTTTCAAGGTGATTCAATTACCGATGCAGGGAGAAATAGGGAAGCAAAAGATCCCAATATCCAAAACGCGCTCGGTGGTGGATATGCCTTTCTTGCAGCAGCCGAACTTTTAAATACATTCCCAACAAAGAATCTTAAGATTTTTAACAAAGGTATAAGTGGAAATAAAGTATATCAGTTGTCGGATCGCTGGCAGACCGACTGTCTTGATCTTTACCCATCTGTTCTAAGCATTTTGATTGGTGTAAACGATTATTGGCATAAGCATAATGGCAATTATGACGGAACAGTTGAAATTTATGAAAAGGATTTGAGAGCATTGCTGAAAAGAACCAAAGATGCACTTCCTGAAGTAAAACTTGTTATTTGCGAGCCATTTGCCGTACTTGGCTGCAAAGCCGTTGATGGAACATGGTTTCCCGAATTTGATAGTTACCGTGCTTCAGCCCGAAAACTGTCTGGTGAATTTGATGCAATATTTATCCCGTACCACGATATTTTTATAAAAGCATCCAAAATTGCTCCTCCTACCTACTGGACTGGCGATGGAGTTCATCCTTCGGTTGCAGGAGCTAAACTGATGGCAGAGGTCTGGATGAAATATGTCTTTGGAAAATAAAATTATTGTTATCGAAAAGCTGGCAGGGTAAACCTGTCGGCTTATCTTTAACTTGATTCACTTAATCCTTATTGATTTGCCCTTTCGTTTTGATTTCGGAGCATTTAATTTTCCAATAGTTATTTCAGAGCGATACCTATTCTTTCTTGCTTTTCCCCGATTTAAAAAGTAAAACTTCGATGTTTTCAATCGTTACCAAACAGCCATACCGCATGGTTTCAAGTTGGGGGCGTATAGTTTCGTAAAAATTACGAATCTTTGCTTCTTCATCTATAATCTCGATGACTACAGGTAATTTATCGGTGATTTCCCAGAATTTGTATGAGTGGATTACCGAGCTGGCTCCGTAGCCTAGAATACCTTTCAATACAGTTGCTCCCGCAAGTCCTTCTTTCTTGGCTGCAAAAACAATTGATTCACAAAGAATGTCCTGCCTCAAATGGTCTGTTGAACTGACAAATATACGGAGTAAAGCAGTTGGTGTATTGATTTTCATATTAGATTGATTTTATTAGTAAACGGCCAATATAAACAGCAACTAATCCCAGAAAAAAGCTCAGTGTTGCGTAAAGGCTAAGTTTGAGCCATTCCCTTTCTTGAAGCAGGATAAAAGCTTCATTCGTCAAAGATGAAAATGTTGTAAATCCGCCACAAATTCCAACAGTCAGGAATATTCGCACGTTGGGACTCAGTAGATTTTCGCGTTCCGACATCCCGTAAAAAATCCCTATCAGCAGGCTGCCTGCTATATTGACGGTGAATGTTCCCCAAGGAAAAAGTGAAAAAGTGTTTTCCTGAAAGTAACGTGAAACTAAAAACCTCAGGATTGTACCTATAAAACCGCCGATTCCGGCAATCAATATGGATTTAAACATGGATCGAACTTTTGATATAATTACCCATAAAACAATGAATTGACTGGATATGTTTAACAGATCACAACCATGACTACAAAAGTAATAAACAAAAATCATTTCCTGCAATACATCTTACTTGCCTGACGGTTTAGGATAAACACATACAAATAATTAAATTTCGTAGATAAAATATTGTATTAAAAATTCCAGTATTTTTAAGATAATTTTTAAGAATGATTTTATATAAAGGAATTTGTTATGGATCAATTAGTTAATATATTTTTAAAAGAGTCGGTTGAAATGGAACTCAATGTTGGAGATGTATATCAATTGTTCAGTGTTAAATTTCTGGAGGATTACGATTTTTGGTGGAAAATCTCAATAGAAGAGATGAACCATGCTGCAGTGATCGAAACAATAAATGATGATTTTATCACTGGAATAATTCTGCCTACAGATTCAATTGAAAAACAGGTTGAAGGTCTTCGACAAATGAATTTGATAGTGAAAGAGAGGATTGATCAATACAAATTGAATCCACCAACAAGACTTGAAGCATTCAAATATGGTTTTGAACTTGAAAATTCGATCGGCGAGCTTCATTTCGAACTATTCATGACAGAAGAGCCAAATTCACCGTTGTATAAAATTTTTCAAAAATTGAACGGTGATGACAAAAATCATGCAATTCGAATTGATAACTATATGAAAAACAATGGTATAATATAGTTTTATCAGAATTACATTCTTTGATCTTTACCCAGTGGAAGTAAAAGTTATTCAATGCTTTCGCGTTTCATTCTTGGGGAATAGTGAAAATACAGTTTTTCGATAGCTAATCTGATTGCTTTATTGATTGGTAATTGGCGAACAGCAAGTTCAGGATAAATGCTGTAAAGTCGCATTGAGTAGTTTCGAAAAAGAGGAATTTCATCTGGGGTTTCAATTCCAATCAAACGCGCTTTTGATACGGCTTCGGGGAGGGTTTCTTTCATCACTTTACAGGTTACTAATTCAGGTAACTCATCGCGATTGAGTCGGTAGCCAAATCCGAAGAGGCGACAAATCAATCCCCTTTTTTCATAGTTCAGGCAAGCCCATTTCCCATTTTTCCAAGCTTCCGAATCAAAAAGTACACAATATCCGGTTTCATCATTTTGATCGAGGTGAGCCATAAAATCATCCACTTTCCCATTCTCATAAAGCCATGCAGCAAGTGAAATAAACTCAATTGGACTCGCTTCAATGTCTGTTTTCCTGCAACAGGCATTGCAAAGTTGGGGGCACTTCATCCCAGATTTTAAAGCGATTTGTGCAATTTGTCCATCCAAATCTTTGTAAACCTCGTTTACTGCCAAAATTATTTTGTCTGAATCCATGCGCGTAAAATTAGTCAAATATTGCTATTCTATAAATTTTATATACTGCACAATGTTAATCATTCAAAAGGGAAAAATTGTTTGAAACTATGTTTATATAAATATATCTGCATATATCAAGAAAATAATAAAAAAAATGCACTTTTGCAAAACTTTATTCCGTAAATATCGTATATACATAAAGTTTAGGTATTCTAAGAAATATTGTACGGTGCGAGTATTGCTAAAAATGATAATTATTAATTCTAATTTATTAAAAATGAAAAAGTTATTTTATTTGTTTGTGATTATTGCCGGGATGACCCTTGCTGCTGTTAATGTAAATGCACAGGATCCAAAATGTGCTGCAAAATGCGCCGCAGCTGCTGGTAAAACAGAAGGAACAGCTGCATGTTGCAAAGCAGGAGAGAAAATGTCTTGCGGAAAAGAGGCATCAAAAGAAACAGCTTCTGCTTCTTCTAAAAAAGATTCTGGTACAGCAGGACAGAAAAGTGGAACAAGTGCCTGCTGTGCGGCTAAAGCTGGATCAGCTGTTTCAGAGGTTAAGGATCAGAAATCTCCAAAATAAAGATTTATTAAAACAAAAATTCCGTTTTAATATAACTGAGTTTTAATTTTACTTGTAAAAATCCCCGGAAGTATGATACTTCCGGGGATTTTTTTAATGAAAAAACAAATATGCAATTAAAATAGCGGCAATTAAACCGGCAAAGTCTGCTAATAAGGCACAGGCAAGTGCGTGTCTGGTTTTTTTGATTCCTACCGAGCCAAAGTAAACAGCCAGAATAAAAAAAGTTGTGTCGGCTGCACCCTGTACGATGCACGATAGTCGTCCGACAAATGAATCTGCACCAAATGTTTTCATTGCATCAATCATCATTCCGCGCGCACCGCTACCACTTAATGGTTTCATTATAGCTGTGGGAAGTGCACCTACAAAATCACTGTTTATTCCAACTGTTTCAAAACTCCATTTTATTCCTGAAATCAAATATTCCATAGCACCAGAGGCACGAAAAACACCAATACCAACAAGAATGGCAACAAGATAGGGAATTATTTTAACAGCAATTGTAAAGCCTTCCTTTGCCCCATCTATGAAAGTTTCGTAAACATTGATCCTTTTACGAAGTCCGAGGAGTAAAAAAGCGATGATAATTGAAAAAAGGATCACATTGCTCACTACTTTTGAATATAGTGCAATTTTTTCCTGTGGCAGGTTATTCGTCCAATATATTAACCCGGAAACCAAGAGAAGCATCCCAGATAAATAGGCGATTATAGTACGATCCCATAAATTGATACGTTGGTAAACAGATACTGCGATAAGCCCGGTAAGGGTTGAAAAGAATGTAGCTATTAATATTGGGATAAATACATCAGAAGGATCGGCAGCACCCAATTGAGCACGGTAAACCATTATGGATATTGGTATTATCGTAAGTCCTGAAGCGTTTAAAACGAGGAACATGATCTGCGCATTAGAGGCTGAATCTTTATTGGGGTTGGTTTTATGCATTTCGCTCATTGCCTGCAATCCCATAGGTGTGGCTGCATTATCGAGACCGAGCATGTTAGCAGCAAAATTCATCATTATAGGGCCATAAGCCGGATGGCTTTTACCGAGTTCGGGGAATAACTTATTAAAAAAAGGGCCGATAAGCCTGGAAATAATATTGACAATGCCTCCTTTTTCACCGATTTTCATGATTCCCGACCACAAAGTCAATACCCCTGTCAGGCCCAGGGAAATTTCAAATCCTGTTTTGGCCATTTCAAAGGTTGAATTTACCATTGCAGGAAATACTTCAAAGTCGCCAAAGAAAACCATTTTTACCATTCCAATCACAAATGCAATTAGAAAGAAGAATAACCAGATATAATTCAGAACCATGAAATTTTAGGTTTTTATGGGAGTAACAGTTTATAATCGTACTATCCACGTGTTATTTCAGTACCTACTGAAGTCATTAACGGATTCAATATCGGTTTCATTACATTACAGGGCCAGCTATATGAGGTGAATAAAGAAATCACACAAATCAGAAGAGCAGCAATAATTTGTAACTTCATAGGTATTTTCGTTTTAAAATTCATAAAGTTGTAAAAATAGTAATTTAATGTTATTTTCACGGCCAATTAAAAACAAATTTTTCCCTTATGAAAAGCTCAATCTGGATTTTTGCTTTATTACTTACACTTGCTGCGGCTCTATACCAGCGTCAAACAGGTCCGACTTATCCATTTAAAACCGAGGTTAATACAGGGATTCAAAAATTCCCGATAGAGTTTAAACGATCTCATGCAGGTCCCACTGATTGTCCTGTAGTTCTTCAGATTCCCGATATTAAGGTGAAAGGTGTCCTTTCTTATCGAAAATATCCCACTAATGATGAGATGACAAAAGTTGAATTGAAAAGGGAAGGCGAAAAGCTTACAGCCCTTCTTCCCAATCAACCTCCGGCAGGTAAGATCGAGTATCGGGTTGATCTTGAAAAGGATGGGGCTCCTATAATATTTGGAAATAGCAAACCTGTCGTGATTCGTTTCCGGGGGGATGTTCCTGCTTTAGTGATTATTCCACATATTTTACTGATGTTTTTAGCCATGTTTTTAAGTAATGCAACCGGATTATTGGCGTTTTTCAAAATACCAACTTTTAAATATTGGACAGTTGTCACCTGTGCGTTTCTGATGGTAGGGGGTATGATATTTGGCCCTATTGTTCAGAAATACGCTTTTAATGAATTTTGGGCAGGTGTTCCTTTTGGATTTGATCTCACGGATAATAAAACATTGATTGCAATGTTGGCCTGGTTATTAGCATTAGCGATGAGCCAAAAAAAGAGTGCTGCTATTTGGGTTATTGCAGCATCACTAATTACAATTGCCATTTTTTCAATCCCTCACAGCCTTTATGGGAGCCAGTTGAATCAGGAAACAGGAAAAATTATCCAGGGTTGTATTCTCCCTTTTCTGCATCTTTTCTAATTTGATTAATAGTCTTAATAATGCAAAAGATAATTGCGTTTTTGGTCTTTATTGTGTTGTATATCAATGTTTATTCTCAATCGGATAACTGGTATTTTTCCTTTTCGATGGGTGGATCACGGCCATTGGGAACGTTTTCGCAAAAAGATTTTGATAACCAAAAATCGGGATATGCAAAAAATGGCTTTGCTCTTTTACTTGATGCAACCTATCCTGTGAGTGACCACTTGGGATTGAAAGGTATGGCTTTAATGAATACCAATCCTGTTGATCGTAGTTGGTTTGGATCTAAACTGGAGACAAGAATGAATGTTTTTTATACTGTTGCCGATGCAGATCGCGAATTTCTTTCGTTAAGGGTAAATTCGTGGATGTGGAATGCTTTGCTAATCGGTCCTGTATATTCCCTTAATTTTGATCGTGTTTTTTTGGATTTTCAATTACTTGGCGGAATGAATGTAACTTACCTGCCTCAGCAAAAACTGAAGTATGAGAAATCGGCCAATAATTGGTTCTACCTCGACAGAAATACATCTACAACCAATGTCTCTTATGGAGTCCTTGCCGGTACAGCATTACGGTTTCCGGTCGCTGATCGGTTAAATTTAAAGATCGGAATAGATTATTACCATTCAAAAGCCCTTGTTAAGTATGAGCAAATCAAAGTATCAAAACAAGGTGAAACTGTGATAACTGAAAGGCTTGGAAATGGTAATAATACAATTCCGATTGACATGATTTCCGGCACTATAGGATTTGTCTATTATCTGAATTAATTAAGTGCCTTATCCAATTTATTTAAGAATGGTTTTACCGATATTTTTGAACCGACAGCTCCTTCCATCCATTGTTGAGGTATAACTCTTCCCTGCATATAAATTCGATCTATTTCATTAGAAAAGTTTTTGTTGGTCAGGTATTCTTCTAATTGGAATTCAATGATTTGCCCATAGGAATAAGCTGCAAGGTACAATGGGTTGGAAATCATGTGAGAATATATCCCCAAAATTGTTTCATCTTTTATCCCGAAAACAGGAGAAAAATAAGTATTCCAAACTTCTTTCGTTATTAATAGTACAGCGGCTTGTAACTCCGATGGTGTTGATTCAGGATTCGAATAAAGCCATTTCCAGATTTTCATATCTACCATTCCTACTCCCATAATTTCCATCAACGACCACCCAGAATCCAAGGTGTTGAGCCGTTCCTGATCAGGGTTCGAATTATTTATTCCAAGCAATTGTAAATCACGACTTTGAAAAATAAAGGCTAAAGCTTCTGTGAAGGCAGTGTTTGGAACACCGTTTAACAGATAGTGATCAATGTCATAAAGAGATATAGTTTGTTCAATATTGTGGCCAAATTCATGAACAGCAATGTTATATCCTTTATAGTCCATTCCGGTTTCGGGAATTCGTGTGCGTAAGTGGGCTTTCTCTCCTTTCATCGAAGCTCCCCAGGCATGGCCAGATCCACGCGCAGGATCTACAGCAATTTTCTCTGACAAATATTTGGCTCTTTCTTTTGACCAACCTAATTTGCCAAGCATTATGGGCATGTCAGTTTCAAAGGCCATTGGATTGGGATACCGGGAAATGGTTTTTTTATTTAACTCTTCCTGAGGAATTGCGCTTCGTGCCTTAAAACCATCATACCAAATGTCATAAGGATGGAGGCTTCTTGCGAGTCGTTTCTCAATAATTGCCCCTATTTTGATTAGTTGTGGAGAGCGAAGATAAGTGTCGAAGAGTGTTTCAACATCTTCCTGAGGAATTTCCATCTCTCCTGAAAATTTCCTTTGAATAAAGGTTTTCATTTCAGGATTAAAAGCATCAATTGCCTTTTCTGCTTTGAAATTATTGATTATCTGTTGATACCGTTTATTTGATTCTGTCAGGTAGGATATTTCTTTGCCGTTTTCTAATACCTTATTTGAATATGGCATCCACAGGAAGTTGGGATTATTGATAACATTTTCAGGAATATCTTGATCTATAATTCTTTCCATGACTTTATAAATCATTTCCTGTTTCTCTTTGCCAATTTCTTTATTTCCATAGTTTGCCTTTATTTCGTCACGAAGATTCCAGTGGGAGAGGAGTACCATCTTTTCAGGGAAGATCTGTTTACCGGAATCGGTTCGCAGCTTACCCATTTCAATATTATATTCCGAAATATAAATATCAGCTTCAGCTCCCGCTTTGGCTACAGCTTGCTGTAGTTCGGCAGGAACTCGGGAAACAAAGATGTCACCAAGTCGCACCATAGCCCAATCTTTGCGAGTTACTGATTTATCTAATTTTTCTTTTTCCGTAAGTGGATAATAGGGAAAATTCAGTGCAATAATAAAAGCAATTTTATTGGCAAATAGGTCATTAAAAAGATGCGATCCAATTGAAAAAGCACTAAAATCCTTATCAATTTTAAGCATTTTCCCGTTGTTAAGATCTACATTTTCTTTTAAGTCGAGCGATATTTTGTTGAAATGGCCAAAAATAGATTCAAAATTCTTGGTTACTTTATTGAAAAGCAACTCCCTTTCAGCATCACTTGCCACAAAGTTCGTTTCACAGAAAGCAACAAAATCTTCGTTTGTGCCATCTTCAGTTCGCCATAAGGTGGCGGCGTGTTTAACCCCCTTTTCAAGTCTGATTAGATTGGTTACACCTGATTTTTGCTTTAGGCTACCAATTGCTTGATTAATAATTGTTTCCGGAACAAGTAACTCTGAATTCGCTTTTTCGTCCTTGGATACAGGCTGTGTACAAGCAGAAAATCCCGCGAAAATTAATATCATTAGCTTTCTCATGTTTTTTTTGCATAAAGATAGAAATTTCATTTATGCAAAAACTAAATCAGGTAACAATTGTATTCTGATTTTTTCAAGTATATTTGTCGCTATGTTTTATCTCGGTTCAATAGCAGGAGTCTTACCTTATATTCTGGCATTTACCCTGACAATTTTGTTGGGAGGTCATGCCGGATTTTCTTTTTTTGCTTCAGAAACTACCTCTGAATCAAAAAACAAAACTGTTGAGGAGAACAACCTTCCTTCTGAAAATCTTAAAAACTTTGAGTTTGATAAAAAGATTGTGATTGAGAAGTTTGCCTCATATATTTTTCAGACCTGCACTCCGATAAAAGTCTTTAATTTTTACTTTTCACCACTATTCAGTTTTACTGAATTCGGAATCTCTCTCTTGCGTGCTCCCCCAGTCTTTTTTTTGTAAGTATTGGATATTTTTGATTTTTAGTTAGTGCCGTAAAACCCTTTTTATGGACTTTATTTCGATTTTGCAAAAATATTCATAGTTTTAAATTGTTAATCTTTATTGATTTAATATATTGTTTAAATGAAGAGTATTCTTTTTGTTTTATTATTAGTAAATTGTTTGGTATTTCAAAGTTTTGGCCAGGCAGTATTAATCCAAGGTACTGTAATTGGTGATGACAGCAAACCCCTTGAAGATGCGCATGTTATAATTCTTGCTAAAGGTGTTTCAGGCATTACAGATAAAAACGGTAAATTTCAGTTAAGTGGTAATCTTTCCGGTTTACAAACCATTGTAGTAAGCTATGCTGGATATAAAACCAATGAACAGCAGATAACAGCTATTGCAGGTCAAAATAACAATATTGATTTTGTTCTTGAACCTTCTGTCATTGATATAAATGCAATTGTTGTGACTGCTACCCGTTCAGGTCGCACGCTAAAAAATGTTCCAATTCATACTCAGGTTGTGTATGGAAGTGAATTGCAAAAAACTGATGCAATTTCGCTTTCTGATGCCCTTATTAGCAATTTTCCAGGAATTGATTCGAAAAATTCCTCTGCTGGTTCAGGAGGAAGTGGTTTGCAAATGAATGGTTTTGGTAATAAATATGTTCTAATTCTAATTGATGGTGAACGTCTTAACCCTGGTGATACAAAAGAAAATGTCGATTTGTCGAGAATCAATACCGAAAACATTGAAAGGATTGAGATTGTTCGTGGAGCTTCATCTGCACTTTATGGTTCCGATGCCATTGGTGGAGTAATCAATGTAATAACGAAAAAAAACACCAAAATCTGTGAAGGCTCAGCAGGATCCCGTTTATCTGATTATGGCGAACGCCGCCATTTTCTTGATCTGGGATTGAAAAGTGGAGGTCTTTCCTCGCGCACATCTTTTGTATATAATAAATTGGATGGCTGGGACATCAACCCCGAAGAATCAGGAAAAACAGTTGAAGCAACTAAAAATTACACAATTGGTCAAAGGCTTGGATATAAATTCTCCGACCGAACGAATCTCATAGGTGATTTTAACTATTTTCGGCGTATAGACAAAAACTCTACCGATTTTCTCGAAGATCGAAGGTATGAGGATTACAACTATCGCTTAACCGGTAATTACAAATTTTCAGATCATCATCTTATTGAAGGAGTTTGGTACACCGATCATTATTTATCGTATAGTCTTGATTTACCAACTGTTGGACAAGAAACTAAACACTATGATAAAACATTTACTTCAGCCCGTTTACAAGATAATATTAAATTCACCTCCACAAATTCGCTCGTGACCGGCATCGAATATAATAAAGATGAGCTGTTTTCTGCAAATGGCTTGTCGAATAGTAAGATTTCACAGGCATTTATTCTTTATGCTGAGAATGTTTGGGATATTGTACCCAAATTGACAGTGGTTGCCGGTGGGAGAATGACCTTTCATTCAGAATATCACGCTAATGCAACCTGGCAACTTGCAATGAATTATCATCCTGGAGATTTTAGTCTGCGTGGGGCTTATGGCAGAGGATTTCGTGCACCAACTTTGAAAGAGATTTATATGGATTTTGTCGTCCCCGGAGCTCCTATAAAAATAATAGGTAATCAAGCTCTTAAGACTGAAAATTCTAATTATCTAAGCTTTTCCGGAGAGTTTTCACGTTCGAATTTTAGTGCTTCTTTAATTGGGCAGTATAATGACTTGAATAACCTGATAACTGAGGTTTTTTCACCTTTGAATACCAACAGACCACCATTTGTTTATCAGTATCAGAATATTTCAAAAGCAGAGATGTTAAATATAGAGGTGATTTTTAGTTATAAACCTATTCAACAGTTAAAACTGTCGGGAGGATATACCTTAACTAAACCATTGACAACACAGAGCGAAGATGCAATGAACCGTTTCGAAGCGAGACAACATTCTGCCGTAGTCACAGGAGAGTATTCAGCTCAAAACGGTAAATATAGACCTACCATTACACTTCAGGGAAAGTATTATGGCGATGCCAACATTACTTGGACTGATACACGAGGTCAGAATTCAAAAGTTATTTTGAGCGAATATTTCAATTGGAAATTGACAACTTTACATCGGATCACGAGATGGGCAAGCTTATCAGCTGGAATTGATAACTTGTTTAATTATACCGATTCACGTTATTTTACCAGTATGTCGCCGGGCAGACGTTTTTTTGCCGGAGTGAAATTTAACTGGTAGATTCTTTGAGTTTTATTGTTGAAAATTGCCGCAGATTCTCAGATTTATTAATAAAATATTTTACCTTAGATGATTATGAAAGTAAAAACTATTGTACCACTATTATTCAGTATGTTTCTGATTAATAATTGTTTGATTGCTGGTGACGTGGATAAAAAGATGCCTCAATATTTTTTTGTTGGAACCTATACCGATAGCGGAAGTGAGGGAATTTACAGTTTTAGTCTTAATCCTCTGACAGGTAAACTGACAGATCACGGGTTAGCTGCAAAATCAAACAATCCATCCTTTTTGGCATTGACATCAGATGGAAAGTTTTTACTCGCTGTACATGAAACAAAAGGTGAAAATGGTAGTAGTATGGGATATATCGAATCCTTTTCTGTTATAAATGACAACAATCGGTTGATCTCTCTGAGTAAAGTGTCAAGTGGAGGTGCTCACCCATGTTATGTATCAGTAAATCATGAGGGATATGTTTTGTCGGCAAATTACACCGGGGGAAGTGTTGCTCTTTTTAGATTAGATAACTTAGGCAAACTAACCCAGGCTCTTGATTTGCAGCAACATTATGGTAGCGGTCCAAATAAATCACGTCAGGCTGAACCCCATGTGCACAGTGCTTTTTTTGAGCCTGGTTCCGACCGAATATTTGTTCCCGATTTGGGAATTGACAAAGTCGCTGTTTATCATATTGATAAAGTCGGATCTAAATTACCGAAAGCAGCAGTACCTGAAATTATTATGCCAGCTGGGAGTGGCCCTCGTCACCTTGCTTTCCATCCAACAATTAGGGTTGTTTATGTTGCTAATGAACTCACCAGTTCGGTATCGGTTATCTCTTTAAATAAGGATGGCAGTTTTACTACCGTAGAGACAGTTTCTGCACTTCCTGGCGGTTATAATAAGTCGAACACTTGCGCCGATATTCATATTTCAAAAGATGGACGTTTTTTGTACGCATCGAACCGTGGACTAAACTCAATTGCTATTTTTTCGGTTGACCCTAAGAGCGGGAGAATCGTTCAGATTGGCCAGGAATCAACAAAGGGCGAAATGCCGCGAAATTTCACATTATCACCAGGTGAAGATTTTTTACTTGTTGCGAACCAAAATTCTCAGAACATTGTCTCTTTTCGGAGGAATGTAAAAACAGGAAAACTTCTTTATTCCGATCAGATTAAGGCGTTTAAACCTGTTTGTTTGTTGTTTAGGAAATAGTTTATAAATGATATTATAGGAATAGCCCGGTTCGTCAGCTGATGAGTCGGGCTATTGATTTTTTATGTGTTTTTGTGGAATTATTGCTTTATTTAGAACTAAGAATTTGCAAATAATAGGTCTTCTCAGCATCTGTCATTCGATTTTGGTTTCAACCGATAACTGCAATTCAATAAATGATTATTATTTTTGAAACATTTATTTGTTTTTACGTGATTATAAACTAAAACAGACTGTAATTGTTATATTGATATATTGTATATAAAAACAGAAAATATGAATATTTTAACACAATTGAACACGCGCTATGCCACCAAGGTTTTTGATAAAACGAAAAAAGTATCAGAAGCTGAAATGGACACTTTACTTGAAGCAATACGTTTATCTGCTTCATCATTTGGATTACAATCGTATAAAGTTTTGGTAGTCACAGATCCCAAAATCAGGGCAGACCTCCGTGCAGCATCTTGGGGGCAGCCCCAAATTACAGATTGTACTGCATTGCTTGTTTTTGCTGTCAAATCAACAATTAATACAGACACAGTTGATGAATTTATTGACCTTGTTGCTGAAACTCGCCATGCACCCAAAGAGGCCTTGGCGGAATATCAGAATATGATGAACGGGACTGTTGGGAGCAGGACTCCTGAGCAACTTGAAAACTGGGCGAGCAAACAAGCTTATATCGCCCTTGGGTTTGGGCTTGTAGCATCTGCTGTTCTGGGTATTGATTCATGTCCGATGGAGGGTTTCAGTCCTGATGACTATGACAGGATTTTGGATATTACTAAATTAGGGCTAAAGTCAAAGGTTCTTTTGGCAGTTGGCTACCGATCTGAAGCGGATAAATATCAACATCTGCCAAAGGTGAGACAGAAAAAAGAGGATTTGTTTATAAAGTTTTGAAATAAGAAGACCGGTTATTTAACCGGTCTTCTTATTTATAAATTATCCCATCAGGTATTTATGAATCCGTTTTGCGGCATCTCGTCCTGAACGAATGGCCCAGACTACAAGACTTGCGCCTCGTGTAACATCGCCGCTAACGAAAACTTTTTCAAGATTTGTAGCATTATTATTCGATTTTACATTGCCGCGTTCATCATATTCAACATTTAGGCTATCAAGCAATCCGGTATGTACCGGAGATAAAAATCCCATAGACAGTAGTACAAGGTCTGCTTCGATAATTTCAATTGTTCCCGGGATTTCTTTCATAATCATCCTGCCTTTTTCACTAAGCCATTCAACCTGAACAACTTCAACTCCAGTAAGCTGTCCATCTTTGCCAATAAATCTTTTAGTAGCAAGACTCCATCTTCTTTCGCAGCCTTCAAGATGTGAGCTGGATGTTCGAAGTGTATTTGGCCAAAAAGGCCATGGATTATCATCACTTCGTTTTTGAGCCGGTTTTGAGAGTATCTCAATCTGAGTTACCGAAGCTGCCTTTTGACGTATTGATGTACCAACACAGTCTGAGCCTGTATCACCTCCTCCTATTACTAATACTCTTTTAGATTTTGCAGAGATCTGTATTGTTTCAGGGATATCTACACCGCCGATTACTTTGTTTTGTTGCCTTAGAAAATCCATTGCGAAGTGAATACCTTTAAGATCACGACCATTTGCAGGTAAATCACGTGGTTCCATTGCTCCGCAGGCAAGGCAAACAGCGTCGAATTCATTCAATAGTCTCTCGGCCGGAAAATCAATTCCAACTTTGGTATTTACCTTGAAAGTTATTCCCTCTTTGACAAATAGATTAATCCTTCTGTCAATAACCGTTTTATTTAATTTGAAATCGGGGATTCCGTACCTGAGCAGACCACCAACTTTGTCA
>CAILKW010000216.1 GCA_903834845.1 uncultured Bacteroidia bacterium
GAATGTTTCGGAAGCTTCAAGATGAAAATATTGCATTTCTTTTTCGCTGTCCCCCGACTCCTTGATCCATCCATCGAAAAACCAGGTCATATAAATTCCCTTTTCTACTGCATATAAATTATCGATCATCACGTTTTTGTCGTATTCGACAATTTCGACTTCGCTATACAATCCATCTTCGCTGAAATCATACCTCACCGGCACGTGTTCATCCCAGAATCTATCAGCCCCAGTATTGCGCAACATTTGTGGCGGACCATGGTATTTAAAGATATCAGAACATATCATCTCCTGACCGGGTCTTCCAATAAAGATAAAAGGTGGTTGCAGAATTTTACCATAAATATCCAGCACATTACCTAATGAATCCTTAGGTATTCCTTCCCAGTTTTGAGCGTTCCCCACGCTGAATTTTTGGGGTGCTGACCCAGCTCCAAAAGCGATGACCACATTATCCCAAATAGCTGTAAACCCCAATTTTCCTTTCGGGTGGTTGTAATCATAGATTAATTCAATCTGATAGCCAACTGCACCAAGATTTTGCTGATACCGTGTGTTAGGATTTTTAGGTTTCTTGGTTTCGCGATCACAGTTACAGACTTCTACAACCTGAAACCACTCTTTTAAACCATCTAAGTAAACCTTGTAAACTCCACTGGGAATATCTTCAAATTTGTATTGCCCATCTTTCGCCATAACATCCTTTGGAAAAATAGGATCATTTGAATTCCAGCCGTGAGGTTCAATCCATACTTTCCGGTCTCCTTTAAGTATTTGTACCTCTTCTTTCTCTATATAATCCGAGTCGCACCATGCCTCAATTGTTTGCGAGGGAGTTACAATAAAGCCATCTACAGTATTTCCTGTGCTGAAAGTGGTACGCACCCTTGCATTAAGTATTTTTTCAGATGTCACATTATCAGGCCGTACTATTTTTTGTCCTTTTGTTGGATTGTCCCATCTTACGTCACCTTTGGTCTTTAGTATTACCTCCTGATCTTTGTTTTTTTCTGGATCTTCAATCTTCTGAATACATCCATTGAGTTTTACGGATGGAAAATAGTGGCCCGGGGTGAGCGAGGTTATTTCAAAATTAGATTGATTACCTTGAAATGGCTTCCAGTCAATCTCCTTTTCAGGATCCCCCGAGTTGGAATTTTCGTCCCCCGGACCCAGTCTTCGATATCTCACCTTTCTTTCGTTCGAATTGGATTTTAGATCCTTGTTGTTAAAAGCAGCATCCGAACCATCTTTTGCTTTATAAAATACATCACCTGCTATTCCACCATCTTTAGGGGTTTCGATAATAAATTGAGCACCTATCTGAATGGTAAACGAGCTATATGCACCATTTTTCGATTCTTTGCAGGTATAGGAGTGTGAATAAACAGCAAATGTCTCATTTGTAGTATTTTGTGGCGTAAGTCCAGCCGAAAAATACATAATGCCATCTTTACCGTAAGGCGTTAGTGGCTTATCTAAATTAAACCGTTCAAAATTATGATCGGCCAACATTCCCTCCACCTTCAAAAATATGTAACCGGAGTTCAAAACATTTGATACTACTCCCCCTTCTTTGGCTGAAACTTTCACAGACAATTGAAAACCATAAGGATCGCAATCTTTAGTAAGTGCCTGATTGGCAGAATTGATAATCTCTTCAATTTTCGTGTAAACTTCATCTATCGTTATTTCTGTGCCAGCTTCCTGAGCTACAAGTGATAAGTTAATAATAAGAAATGTAATAAAAGCTGATATTCGTTTCATCTTTATTGAGGTTTCAGCTTTTTAAGAAACCCTTTGAGATCCTTTATATTTTTTATGGGAGCTTCTTCAGCGGGAGTGGAGGCTTTCTTTGCTGTATCAGCGCTATTATTGCCTTTTTCCTTTTCCTTGTTCATCATCTCCAACGGATCAGAAGTTCCAATATTTTCAAATTTAATATCAGAAGGTATAGCGAATTTTGCGGCAGGAACGCCTTCATCTATTTTAATCGTTGTAGCAGTCCAGATAGTTTTGGTACCCAACATTTTAACTTCCGATTTCAATGCTAAACTATTCCACATCCATATAGTCGAAGTTCCAGCCAAGCCTTTCCATATCTCACAAACCTTTCCGTTTATTGTCTCAGTCCCCTTTTTTTCAAATCCAAGAGACTCCATGGATCTTTTCCCAAATTCCTCAGGATCGAAAGTAGGATCGTTCATCAGTTGTTCGGCAAGTGCATTGCGCATTTTGCTCCCTTTACGGGTCTTCAAATCCCACTGAAAAATGTCAAGATCTTTTGTGACTTTAGCTTCGTTTTTTTCACTTTTTTGACCAAAGGATTTAGATTCTGTCTGTTCTACATTACACTGCAGCCATCCGTAATTATCTATGTACAGGTTTTGTTTTCCTGTTGAATTTCCTTCGTATGTATATTCAATTTCGGCTGTTTTAAACGGGTAAAGTTTTTTGTTTTTTACCTGTGCCGCGAGGCTTGAAATGGCCAATACACAAATTAACAATATTACAACTCTCATTTTGCTGATATTTAATAGCTTATTCATATTCCTAACATTTCTATTTTAAATCCTTCGTCTAAAACTTAACAAACTCAACTCTTCGGTTTTGCGCTTTGCCTTCCGGAGTATCATTTCCCGTCATCGGTTTGCTTTCGCCATGACCTTTGCTGGTAAGGCGGTCGGACGAAATGCCAAGTTTTACCATCGCTTCCAACACAGATTTGGAACGGGCTTCTGATAGTTTTTGATTGGCAGCATCTTCGCCATCTGAATCCGTATGCCCTTCCACAGAGAATTTCAGTTCAGGATGGTCGGCCATCATCTTCACTACATAGTTGATCGTCCCCATTGATTCGGGTTTGATGGTGGCTTTGTTCACATCAAACTTGATCCCGGTTGTTACAAATTTGCCATTAACCAGAAATTTGTCGTAAAGTGGAACTGCACCTTTGGCGATCCTAACGTTTTTAATAAATGGTTTGTTGATGCCGATTGTATTGTGTACGGAAAACATAACTCCTGTGGGATTAAACTCAATATTGGGAATATTTATGAGCCTGGTATCATCAAGATAACCTTTTAGCGCACGCTTGTTGAATGAAATGGCAACATGCCGCCATCCCGCAATAGGCTTTAAATGATTTTGGCCTGGATAGGTATCGCCCCCAAGGTCATAGGTTAGCTTGTTAAAACTTACCCTGATTGGTTTGCTTGGCGACAAAATTTTCATTTGGTTTTTTACATCGTACAAAAAGAGATAATAAGTGTTATTTTCAGTTTGCTTGTCATAAAAATAGCAATCAAATTCAATCGTAAACTCATCTGGAAGATAATCCTCTTTCCGGTTGGTCAACAATGGAAGAATGGCTTCGGGGGAATTGGCGTTTGTATTTCGGAAATAGACGACCATGTCCTCTCCAAATTGCGCCATCTCCACAGTCCCTTTTGTAATATCCCAACGGGATGGGAACTCGCCGTTTTTTTCGCCCCTGAAATCGTCCTCAAAAATGATTTCTGTACCCGGCACAAAATCGTATTTAGCCCATGTAAGCTGGGGCTGGGGAGTGGTAACAGAAACAGATTGTGCCGGAGTTTCCTCCTTAGTTTGAACAACAGGTTCAGACTTTGGTTCGGCCTTTGGTTCGGCCTTCTGCTCTCCAGTGGCACTAGGCTTCTCTTCAGTGGTTTTTTTCTTCTTCTTGAAAAGGTTTCCAACCCCCTCTTCAAGCTTGTCGAAGCCCTTGTCGATAACTTTATCAGTCGTTTTATTGGCCCGCTGATTGGCCTCCCTGTTGACTTTCTTTTCCACATCAACCTTAACCTGAGCATTGGTTACAAGAACGGGAAAAGCCAACAATCCCGTAAATAACATTACAAGTAATCCTTTCATAGCAGTGAAATTTATTAAGTACAAGCCGAAAGTAGGGAATACAAATGGAGTAACCCGGTGCCGTTTTGAAAGCGTTGGTTTTGGCTTTGAATCCGTCAGAGTTTATTTAGAATGTTCAAAACATCTTGTTTGCGGCGTACTGAAATAGGAATTTGGGTATTGTCTTTCAGGATAATGAATCCGCCATCGCTTTTATCGATTTTTTTGATGTAATTGAGATTCACCAAATGCGATTGGTGTGGTGACACAAACCCATTTCCCAAAAGCAGTTCGTTATAATTACATAACCCTTTTGAAACCATTATTTTCTCTCCCGAATCAAGAAAAAACGTTGTATATGCGTTATCAGCCTCACAACGAATAATTTCGTCAATATTCAATACATGAATACTTTGTGTTGTACGCAATACTAGTTTTTTGTTTCGCTTCCCATCTCTGGAAGCGAGAAGGTTATCGAGGGGACTGGGCTTTTCGTTTCTATCTATTTCCTGAAGTGCTTTTTCCACACCAGCTTTAAACTCGAATTCATTAATAGGTTTGAGGATATAATCAATGGCACTAAACTTAATTGCCTGAATTGCAAACTCGTTATAGGCTGTAATGAAAATTAGTTTAAAATCACGGTTTTTCAATTTTTGAAGAACATGAAAACAATTACCACCCTTAATCTCTATGTCAAGAAAAACCAAATCGGGCTTTTGTTCCTCAATAGCCTGAATTGCCTCATCCACGCTTTCAGCCTGAGCCACAACTTTAATGTCGGGAAAATAGTCCCCAAGCAATATCTGAATCATTTCTCTGAAACATAATTCATCCTCAATAATTACTGCATTTATCATTTTTTCAATGTTATTGCCTACCATTTACTGCCTACCATTTACTGCTTACTGTTTACTGTTTACTGTTTACTGCTTACAGTTTAACGGTAGTTTTACTGTTACTAAAGTACCCGTATTTTGTTGCAATTCGCTACCTTTATTAACGATACTGTAAAAGATTTTTGTACCGAAAGTTTTTTTAAGATTAGCTACTCGTTCTTTAAATATTTGTAAGGAATAGGATATGTGATTCTCATTTTGTACACCTGGATTATTTTCGATTCCTTTACCGTTATCATCAACATTAATAACAAGTTGGTCGTTTTCTTTGCCAAAAGAAACTGTAATACAACCATTTTCCTCCATTTTTTCGATGGCGTGAATAACAGCGTTTTCTACAAATGGCTGAACCAGCATAGGAGGTAACATAGTGAAATCTAAATCCAGATTGTCTGAAACTTTAATATTAAAAGTAAACTTGTCACCTAACCTTAGTTTGTGAAGCTGAAGATAGTTTTCGAGAGTTTGTTTTTCTTCTTGCAAGGTGATCAGCTCTTCACGTGAATTTTTCAGGATTGACCGCATCAACGAGGAAAAACTACTAAGATAGAAAGAGGCTTTCCGTCCGTCGTTTTTCATCATGAAATGCTGGATAGCTCCAAGAGAGTTAAATATAAAATGGGGATTCATCTGCGAACGTAACAATTTCTGCTCCAGTTCATTTTGTCTGAATATTTGTTGTTTACGCTTCTGATGGATAAGGATAATTCCAAAAGTAATTACAAGCAAAAAAAACATTCCACCACCCCAAATAGTCAGGTTCTGTATTTTTATTTGTGAGTTTTTCAAAACATTCTCATTGTTGAGCAATTCAATCTGCCGTTCCTTCTTCTCGGTCTGATACTTAGTTTCAAGTTCTGTTACCTTTTCCTGGAGATCAATATTTTGAAGTGAATCTTCCAATTGACTCCATTTTTCGTGGTAAATCAATGCCTCTTTCCAGTTACTTTGCTGTTTGGCAACCCTGTAAAGTCCGTTATACGATTCCTTCTGTTCTGCGACATAATCCATTACTAATGAAAGCTTAAGACCAGACAAAAAATTAACCTTTGATTGATCGGTTTGTCCAATTGAAAGGTAAACCTCTCCAAGTTGATTGTAAACGGTTAATATGCCGTAATCATTATGACGTTTTACCTGAATTTCAAGAGCTTCCTTTACACATTTCAATGCCTTTTCATTTTTCCCCAAGTTTCGGTAAACAGGCGACATGTTGATTAATGCAGTAGCCATTCCGTTCAAATAATCTTTCGCCTTACTTCGGACATACATTTCGAGATAAACTTTAATTGCCTCATCATATTGACTTTCAGTTTTATAAATACCACCAAAATCATTCAGAATACCCATTTGTGTGGTAAAAGTGGCATATTTGGGATTTTCAGATAAATGGCGAGCAGTTACAAGTGATGATTTCCACTTATTGTTAATTCCAAGTCCTTTATATACTTCGCCAATACGTTGGTAATAAGTAGCAAGATTGGTTGAGTCACCACATTGAAGACGTAAATCCAAAGCTTCCAGTTCAATCTTCAAGGCTTCTTCATACTTCCCCTGGTTATTGTAATCCATTCCGATATTGATTTTTACATTGGCGGCTCGAACTGTGTCACCGGCAAGCAGAAAATTTTCGAAAGCTTTAAATGAAAGAGAAATACCTTCGTCACGTTTACCCGAGGCACTCAGATTAATTGCCAAAAAATTCATTGACTTCGCTATAAGTGCGTAGTTTTTTATTGAAGTCGCAATCCTTAGTGCTTCATAAATGGCTTTTGTACTTTGCTCTGTCTTTCCTTCATTTTCAAAATCAACACCCTTCTTAAACCAATCTTTTGCTATTTCAAGAGTATCTGATAGTTGCTGTTTATCAACAGTTTCAGAAAATAGCGCTATGGCAAAAAGCAGATTTGGTAAACCTGAAAGGATTACAAACAGAAGATATCGGCATATTATATTTATCATTTTGGATGTTTAATAAATGAATTTAGCAAACATAAAGAAAATAATTGAGTAACTAAACAACCGGTAAGAATGAAATAAAATTAAGAATGAATCAAGATTTGTAATTTAGCGTGTTAAAAGCTATTTTTTCGTTATATTTGGCCGCTTTTAACAACAAATTTTAATTTTTCGATTACACTTTTTCTTTTTTTTATGGTTAAAAAGTTTAGGTTTCCCAGATGGTCGTGGTTTGTATTCTTTACCGGCTTGATTTTTTGCTTTATCGCATTGTATATCAGCAACAAATTTATTAGTATTACCTCAACTGACGAGTATTGCCAGTCGTGTCATATTCATCCTGATGCCGACGCTTCGTGGAAAAAATCAACTCATTTTTACAATCCAAGCGGTGTTAGGGTTCATTGCGTAGAATGTCATTTACCTCCAAAAGACCAAAACCGCTACTTATTTGTAAAAGCAAAAACAGGGTTGAAAGATTTATATGGATTTTATTTCAAAGACAGTGCGTCATTCAAATGGGAAAATAGAAGGCTTCTTGAGTATGCCGTAAAGATAGTTTATAACGAATCATGTTTAAAATGTCATCAGAATTTATTTTCTAAAGGGCTTACTGCTGAAGGGGGCACTGCTCACCTTTATTATGAAAAAAATGCTGAAAAACTTGATCTGCAATGTATTAACTGCCATCTTAATGTTGGTCACTTCAACCCTAACTATATACACGGAAAAATGACCGGTGTTCCTGTTACAAGCACCGCGTCTCTAAATCTATATACTGCTCCTGCCAAAGTCACTACTTTTGAAAACTATACAGAATTCATCCCTAACAGTGCGGTCGCATTTAAGATGGTTGCAGTAAAAGGGGGAACATTTAAAATGGGAAGTCCCGAAAAAGAACCCTTCCGTAAGAACGACGAAGGGCCGGTCCGTAACGTATCCGTTTCTCCTTTCTTTATGGGTGAAGTTGAAGTAACATGGGATGAGTTTTGGACATTTTTTGCCTCAACAATGTCGGAGGGACGTGTTGATCCTAACGAAGTAATGGAGCGCAATGCCAACGCTCCCGATGCTGTTACGGGGCCAACGCCACCTTTCGGAATACCTGATCAGGGATGGGGAAGCGGGAAACGTCCAGCTATCACAATGACACACTACTCTGCCCAAATTTATTGCCAGTGGCTGTCGCAGGTAACCGGCAAACGTTACCGATTGCCAACCGAAGCCGAGTGGGAATATGCAAGCAGAGCAGGCAGCGAATCTCCATATTTCTTTCCGGGTGACCCCAAAAGATTATCAGAACTGAGTTTCAGAAGTAAAATATTCGGAGCAGATACTTCAAATATTAGCAGATATGTTGTATATTCGCTAAATTCATCGGGAAAAACTCAGGAATCAGGATTTGTAAAAGCCAATCCTTTCGGTCTTAAAAATATGCAGGGCAATGTATTGGAATATTGTTCCGATTTTTATGCTGAAAATGCTTACTCTAAAACATCGGCAACTGTTACCGATCCTAAAGGACCAGAATCAGGTGAAGAGTATGTTATTCGAGGTGGGAATTATTCCTTCGATGCAAAAGATCTGCGATCGGCCGCAAGAGGTTTTACACGTTCGTCAGACTGGTTAAAAACCGACCCGCAACAACCTAAAAGTATCTGGTGGTATTCAGATATCAAAGGTGTTGGATTCAGGGTAGTTTGTGAACCTGATAGTACTGTACTTATTAATTAAGCATTTCGATAGTTATCCATTTAAACAAAAAAAACATGAATAAAAAGAATTCGTTGAGCAGAAGAGATTTTTTTTCGACTACAGCAGTTGTAGGTGTTGTTGGCAGCATGGGAGCGGGTGGTATATTGGCATCTTGCGCCTCCGCCGCCGGACCTGAGAAATTAGTTCCCTTAGTTTCACTCTCAGGAGCTTATATTCCAAATTTGGTTGACAAAGCGAATGATGGTAAACCATTAAAGGCAGGTGTAATCGGTTGCGGCGGGCGTGGCTCAGGAGCAGTCCAGAACTTTTTAGATGCTGCACCAAATCTTCAGGTTGTAGCTTTGGGAGACCTGTTTCAGGATCGTATTGACGATTGCCGTAAAGGACTTAAAGAAAAGTATAAAGTCGAAGTTCCAGACAACATGTGTTTTACCGGATTCGACAATTATAAAAATGTAATAGCAGCAGGTGTTGATCTTGTTATCATCGCTACGCCTCCTGCTTTCCGTCCTGCTCATTTTGAGGCAGCTGTTGAGGCAGGTAAACATGTTTTCATGGAAAAACCACTTTGTGTTGATCCTGTTGGGGCGCGCTCAATTATGGCTACTGCGAAAAAAGCATCTACACAGGGACTATGCGTTGTTACAGGAACCCAACGGCGCCATCAGAGGAGTTATGTTGAAAGTTTCAAACAAATTCAAAGTGGTATTATTGGTGAGATTGTTTCAGCAAATGTTTACTGGAATCAATCTATGTTATGGTACAGAGAGCGTAAACCGGAATGGACTGATATGGAATTCATGGTTCGCGACTGGGTGAACTGGAAATGGCTTTCAGGCGATCATATTGTTGAGCAACACGTTCATAACTTGGATGTTATGACATGGTTTCTGAATAAAAAACCAGTAAAAGCTGTAGGTTTTGGTGCAAAACAACGCCGGTTGTCAGGTGACCAGTACGATATGTTCAGCATTGATTTTGAATATGAAGGAGGCATTCATGTACATAGTATGTGCCGCCAGATTGACGGATGTGTAAACAACGTTTCGGAACATATTCAGGGAACAAAAGGTTCTTGGAGCAGTAACAAAATGGAAATTACTGACCTTCAGGGAAATGTCCTTTGGAAATACGATGGTGAAAAAGAGAAAGCCGACTACAAACAGACAAATCCGTATGTTCTTGAGCATGTAGATTTTATTAATCATATCAGGGCTAACACTGCAATCAATCAGGCTGAAGAAACAGCTATTTCATGTTTGACGGCTATAATGGGCCGTGAATCAGCATACTCAGGCGCAGCTGTAACATGGGATGAAATAAGTAACTCAAGCTTGAATTGCCTTCCTGAAAAATTAGAGATAGGTAAAGTTGACATGAGCGGCTATGTTATTCCTGTTCCCGGGAAAGCAAAAGAGCCCAAAAAAGAAGGTAAAAAAGATGCAAAAAAAGCATAATTAAATAAGGTTATTTTCCTTTTTCAATTCCCGTTACTGAAAAGTGACGGGAATTTTTGATTTAGTTACCGACTCGCGGATACTAACTCTGTTACCGAACTCAGTATACCGAAACCCAAAACCAATAACCAAAAAACCAATAACCAAAAACCGATAACCAAAAACTGATAACCAAGAACCGAAAACAAAAAACCGATAACCGACAGCTGATAACGGCAAACCGGCGCAGTCATCCCATATCTCACTTCTAATTTATCTCGAAATGAACCGGGTCGTGGTAATGTTTGTATGTTCCGCCCCATAGCAACCTGTAACGTCTCGCTATTTGCGCAATTCCTGTTTTTCGCCACGATTCATTCGAGCTGCTTTTTCGCAACCTCAGGATAGTAAGCACCTCACGCTTATAAAGATTAATATCTATGGCACGCCCTAAAACATGACGACTTTTGTTTACTGCTGCATTTTGAGGATTATCGCGTTTTAGTTTATCTTGTTCTTTTCTTGTTCGCAAGCCACTAATAATTACTACTTTCCATCCTGTTTCTTTTTCAATGGTATTAATGAAACCCTCAAAACGTGCGGCATATTCTTTATTCAATTTTGAAATTTCGTTCAACTCAGAGTAGTTAATATAGCGTACCCTTAGATCATAAACAACCATATAACAAACATATCCTAAAGAAAGTATTGTAATAGCTATGAGCGTATTGATTAATTGCTTTAACAAAGGTTTTCGCTTTTTAGACTTCATTCCAACAAATATTCTTAATTAAATTTTTTACAAGTCGCGAAAGTAATACCAATCATGAAACATCACCAATATTAGCATAGAAAGAATACAATTTCTTCATTTTCATAAAAATTTGTTAAAATGCTGTTCTATTAAAGTTTTGTTTGTAATTTTATTGCGAATTTTAAAACACTTAACAGTACAAAATAAAGGATCATGAATAGAAAATTACGTATGGGAATGGTAGGTGGCGGAAGCGATGCCTTTATCGGTGCAATTCACCGTCTTGCAGCTTTTATGGACAACCAGATCGAACTTGTTTGCGGTTGTTTTAGTATCAATCCTGAGATTTCGGTCTCGTCAGGAAAGTCATATTTCCTGCCTGATAATCGAGTTTATCAAACCTATCAGGAAATGTTTGAGAATGAGGTAAAACTGCCTGAAGGTGAAAAAATGGATTTCGTAACCATTGTAACACCTAATTTTGCTCACTTTGGACCGGCTATGATGGCACTGACAAACGGATTCAATGTTGTAATAGACAAACCAATTACTTTTACTCTTGATGAAGCCAAACAATTAAAGGCTAAAATTGAGGAAACAGGTCTGACTCTTGCACTTACGCATACATATTCAGGATACCCTGCAGTTAAAGAGGCAAGGGAACGGGTTCGCCGTGGCGATTTTGGCAAAATAAGAAAAATCTTAGTTGAGTATCCTCAAGGGTGGCTCTCTTCAAAACTGGAAGATACAGGCAATCTGCAGGCTTCATGGCGTACCGACCCAAAACGTTCTGGAAAAGCCGGATGTATGGGTGATATTGGAACACACGCACACCATTTGGCAGAATATGTTACCGGACTTAAAACCGTTGAAATTTGTGCAGAACTTAATGTATTCGTACCCGGACGACTGCTCGATGATGACGGAGCTGC
>CAILKW010000217.1 GCA_903834845.1 uncultured Bacteroidia bacterium
AACTCCGATATTTCGTATCGCATGATCGTAGGCATTTCGGGAACTTCTTGGAATAACGACCTCTGTTTTCTCAAAACCGGCCAGATCCGGAATGCGGATAAGCTTCTCCGGATTTCCGCCTGAGACGCATCCAGCGGTTACATGCTTAATACCTGCAGCACATCCTGCCGAAACCATTCCCCATTCTGCACCTGTCAGTACAGCCAAACGGCGACCGATTCCGAATGCCAGCTCGTCATATTGAACAAAATATCCTGATGCTGCATGCATGGCTGCCACTACTTCCGGACGCTCCAAAGATCCGCCAATTATTGTATAAGTTCCAACACAATTGATCACAGGATCAACTCCAATTGACTGATAAATTGTTGACCCTGACACCTGCGAGCCTCCTGGAGACATTGAAAATGACTCAACAGGAAGAATACTTCCTGCTAAAGGCAGTACTGCTAAATTCCTTAAAACTTCTCTGCGTTTCATAACGGATCGTTTATTTATATTTAGATTTTAAAATACCTGAATTTCCAAAAATTATAAGACTCAAAAAACCGCTTAAATATAGTTAATATTCATTTGAATTTTATAATTTAGTCGCATCTCAAACAAAGGTCATTTATAAACATTTTTACAATAATCAGAAAATGAACTATCACATTTACCATCGTTGGTATAATACCGCAGGTGCTCGGATATTTACTGCACTGATCTGTCTAATTGCAGTTTATACAAAAGGAATTTGTAATTCTCCAACGGACAAATCTGTGTTTGAACATTTAGGTAAAAGACAAACCTTGAATGTTGACACTGTGAAAAACTGCATTTTCGCAGACAGTAGTATCTCAGTTAAAACCTTTAGGTCGGTTATTGTTGATAATGACAACACCAAGTGGTTCATAACAGAGAAGGGAATTGTTAGTTTTGATGGTATTAAATGGATTTTGCATAATAAAAACAGAAAAGTACCTAGTCAGGATCTTAAAAATTTTGCAATTGAAGCAACCCAAAATGGCCAAGAATTATGGATCGCATCACCTAAGGGTGCAACAGTAGCCAGCCTTCCGATTGATGAGAATACCGACGCAACTACTTATCATACTGATAATACACCCATTCTAAGTAACAATGTGGTTGGGGTGGCAATCGGTAAAAGCCCCATACGTTGGCTTGGAACGAGTAACGGCATATCTGCATTCCGAGATAACAAATGGTTAAAGGGTGATTATGATGAGCTATATCCAGAAGGTCTTTTTCAGGATTACCCGATCACCTCTATGGCCACGAACGCTGAAGGTGATTCTCTTTATGTAGCAACCGAAGGAGCCGGTATTGCAAGAGTCCAACGGAATGATGCTGATGGAATTACCGGGGCTTCCGTTTATGCAAGATGGGGTCCGATCAGGTTGCCATCTGATAAAATTTATAGTATTTTCATTGCATCGAATAATACACAATGGTTCGGTACCGATAGAGGGATTGCCAGACATACCGGGAGTAGAACACTTGCAAACTGGACTGTTTTTACCATAAAAGATGGTCTGATAAATAATTTTGTTCAATGTATCACTGCCGACAAGATCGGGCAAATCTGGATTGGCACAAGAGGAGGAGCATCTCTCTTTGATGGCTCTGCATGGAATTCATTTACCAAAGCCAACGGATTAAATAGTAATAATATTCTTTGTATTGCTGTTGACAAAACAGGCATTGTATGGTTTGGAACAGATGATGGTGTGACCAGTTACGATGGTAAGGAATTTAAAAATTACAGATAGTAATTAAAAGAGGTTCTACACATTGAATTGATTAACTTTGCGCTAATAGAAATTTTAAAATTATGAGCAAAACATTAATCCGGTTTGACTGGGCGATGAAAACATTGCTGCGGGATAAAGCAAATTTCGATGTTTTGGAAGGATTTTTATGTGCCCTGTTTGAAGACGATAATATCAAGAAAATTAATATTTTAGAAGGAGAAACTATATGCGCAATTTAAAGGGAAAACTTGTTTTGATTACCGGCGGTGCTTCCGGCATTGGGAAAATAATGGGGCGGTTGGTACTTCAGCGTGGAGCAATTTTAGTCATCTGGGATATAAATCAAACTAAAATTGATGAAACTCTTGCAGAATTTTCAAAACTTGGTTCCGCACATGGATTTCGGGTGGATGTATCAGATTTAAACCAAGTTATGGCTACAGCAGTTTTGGTTTCTACTACCCTCGGAACAGTTGATGTACTTATCAACAACGCGGGTATAGTGGTCGGAAAATACTTCCAGGAACACAACAGTCAGGATATTTTGCAGACCATAAACATCAATACAACTGCACCTATGCTTACTACATTACAGTTTTTACCCGGTATGATCAAACAGAATTCGGGGCATATCTGCAATATTGCATCCTCAGCAGGCCTGATTTCCAATCCCAAAATGTCGGTTTATGCAGCAAGTAAATGGGCTGTTATTGGTTGGTCTGATAGTCTTCGGCTCGAAATGCAACTGCTGAAAATAAATGTAGGAGTCACAACCGTTACGCCATATTACATCAATACAGGTATGTTCGATGGTGTGAAGTCGCTAATCCCAATTCTTAATCCGGAGAGGGTGTCGAGGAAAATAATCAGAGCTATTGAAAACAATCGCATTATATTAAGTATGCCCTGGAGTATGCACTTTGTCCGGTTTTTTCAGGGCTTGCTTCCTATCTGTCTTTTCGATTGGTTTGTAGGCAAAGTATTGGGCATTTACAAAACAATGGATCACTTTGAAGGACGTAAAAGTTAATGATCTTTAAACATTTAAACATTTGAGATATGCAAGACACATCAGCAAATATCATCAAGGATATTTTGAAAGAACAACGTATTTTTTTCGCTTCGCATCAAACAAAAAGTTTAAAATTCAGGATTGAAAAACTTAAACAGTTTAAGGCATGTATCAAGAAATTCGAAATTAAAATTACTGAAGCCCTCTGGAAAGATTTACATAAATCTTATGAGGAAGCGTACCTAACCGAAATTAGTATCGTAACTCAGGAAATAGATTATCATATCAAAAACCTGAAACGGTGGGCTAAAACAAAACGAGTCACTACACCTATCCATCTCTTGCCTTCATCAAGTAGAATTATCTATGAACCTCTTGGAGTAGCACTCATTATTGCACCGTGGAACTATCCGTTTCAACTTCTGATGAATTCATTAGTCGGGGCAATTTCCGCAGGTTGTTGTGCAATACTTAAACCCTCGCCATATACTCCTAATATTGCGATGGTTATGGAAGAAATGGTTCATGAAATTTTTACACCCGACTACATTGGAATAGTGCAGGGAAGCCGTAAAGTAAACGAAATCCTTCTGGAACAACGCTTCGATATTATATTCTTTACAGGTAGTCCTTCTGTAGGAAAAGTTGTAATGAAAGCTGCTGCAGAACATCTTACACCGATTGTTCTTGAATTAGGAGGGAAAAGCCCATGTATAGTTGATTCTGATGCAAATATTGATATTGCCGCAAAACGTATAGCCTGGGGAAAAACCATTAATGCCGGACAGACTTGCATAGCGCCTGATTATCTTTTTGTACATCACGCTGTTAAAGACGAGTTATTGAAAAAAATAGCCTTTCACCTGACTAATATGTTTGGTGCCGATATACAACAAAGCCACTATTTTCCGCGAATAGTTAACCAGCAAGCAATGACTCGGTTACAAAAACTAATGGAACATGGCAAAATATTATTCGGTGGAAAGGTTGATGTTGATGACAAGTACATTTCTCCAACAATTATTGACGAAGTAAAACCTGAGTTTCCTGTAATGCAGGAGGAAATATTCGGCCCTATTTTGCCGGTTATGACTTTCAACCATATTGATCAAGCCATTTCGTATATAAATGAAAATGAGAAACCTCTGGCATTTTACTACTTTGGAAAGAACAAAAGGGCGAAGGAAGTATTGTCAAAAACAACCTCGGGTGGAGCATGTATTAACGACACATTAATGCACATCACCAATCATCACTTACCTTTCGGGGGAGTTGGAAACAGCGGTTTAGGCAAATATCACGGAATCAATAGTTTCCTCGCTTTTAGCAATGCAAGGGCAGTAGTTACATCACCCTCGTGGATTGACCTTCCGTTGAAGTACGCTCCTTTTAAGTATTTTAAGTTAATCAGAAAGATCATATAATTATCTAAAAGTAGATTAGGCAAACAGACGGCAATTCCTTTCGTCAGATTATATAGTAAATAATTTTTTGAAAAATGCAAAATTACCATTATCCTTTATAATATAACTTACTGTTATTTAGTTTATACTTTCATTTTTGCATTTCGATGAAAATTAAAATCCATGAAAAATACCTAAAATAGTTACTTTTCTACACTATTTTTTTGCAGAATATTCCTTTGCTTTGTAACGTCAAATTTTCACTATAAATATCATTAAAATGGCAAATTATTTCAGTTCACTTCCATTAAGACTCAAAATCGAAGAGCTTGGAAAATGCGACTTCATGGATCAGTCAGAATTCGCTGATGGTGTAAAAAAATTAGAAGGTAAAAAATTGGTAGTGCTTGGGTGTGGAGCTCAGGGACTTGCTCAGGGACTTAACCTGCGCGACAGCGGTTTGGATGTTTCGTATGCACTGCGAAAAATCGAAATTGACGAGAAACATATTTCGTACGAAAACGTAATTGCAAACAATTTTGCAGTTGGTACTTTTGAGGAAATGGTTCCTCAGGCAGATCTGGTTTTAAATCTAACTCCCGATAAATACCACACCCCTGTTGTAAATCAAGCTGTTCCATTAATGAAAAAAGGAGCTTGCCTTTCATATTCACATGGTTTTAACATTGTCGAGGAAGGGATACAAATTCGCAAAGACATTACGGTAATTATGGTGGCACCAAAATCACCTGCATCTGAGGTTAGAGCTGAGTTTTTACGCGGTTTCGGTGTACCCACTCTGATTGCTGTTCACCGCGAAAACGACCCCAATGGTGATGGTTTTGAAATTGCCAAAGCATACTGTGCTGGTACAGGGGGACACAAAGCCGGTGTATTGAAATCATCGTTTGTCGCCGAAGTAAAATCTGATCTTATGGGCGAACAAACAATCCTTTGCGGAGTCTTACAGTCAGCTTCAATCCTGATGTTCAATAAGATGGTTGAAAAAGGTATTGATGCCGGTTATGCCTCCAAATTTATTCAGTATGGCTGGGAAGTTACTACCGAGGCTTTGAAATTAGGTGGTATTACACACATGATGGATCGTCTGTCGAACCCTGCCAAAATCGCTGCTTTCAAATTGGCCGAAGAACTGAAAACCATTTTACGTCCGCTGTATGAACATCACATGGACGACATAATGGATGGAACATTCTCCTCAACAATGATGGAGGATTGGAAAGACGGCGACAGAAACCTTTTGGCATGGAGAGCTGAAACAGGCGAAACTGCATTCGAAAAAACTCCCGCAGGAGACATGAAAATTACAGAACAGGAATACTTTGATAATGGTACATTGATGATTGCCTTTATTAAAGCAGGTGTTGAACTGGCTTTCGAGGTGATGACTGAAGACGGAATCAAAGCTGAGTCAGCTTATTACGAATCATTACACGAAACCCCATTGATTGCCAATACCATAGCACGTAAGAAATTGTTCGAAATGAACAGGGTAATTTCCGACACTGCCGAATATGGCTGTTACTTATTCGATCATGCCTGTAAGCCTTTATTGGCTGATTTCATGGCAAAAATCGAAACCAACGTAATCGGTAAAAATTTCAATGAAGGTATTGATGCTCATGTTGATAATAAAGAGTTAATTCGGATCAACGAAGAAATCCGTTACCACGAAGTTGAGATTGTTGGTGAAGAGTTACGCGAGGCAATGGATGCAATGAAAGCGATAATTTAAAACTTAAAATATTGATTTTTAATAAAAATAGCCTCGTTGAAAGACGGGGCTTTTTTTATTGAAAAAGTTGTAGATTTGTGGAAACAACAATAAATATTTATGTAAGAATACCAATGTTTTTCTTGCCTCTAATACACCGAAATTTTATCATTTAAGAATCGTATTATGGATTTGGATATCAGTGTAAAGCAATTTATTGCTGAAATAAAGGAGAAAGTAAGGGCTGCTCAATATGAAGCACTGAAAGCTGTCAACGTACAATTAATCAGGCTAAACTGGGAATTGGGTAAAGCCATTTCCGAAAAACAGGAATTGGGATGGGGGAAAGCGATCGTACCAACTTTGTCGAAAGAATTGCAAAAAGAATTTCCAAATATGGGTGGGCTTTCCACAACCAATTTGTGGTACATGGTTCAGTTTTACAATGAATATCATGCAGATACAAATCTCCAACCATTGGTTGGAGATATTAGCTGGACCAAGCATCTTGTTGTTCTTTCAAAATGTAAGAATAGTCAGGAAAGGCAATTCTATATTTTGGCCACCAAAAAATTCGGTTGGACAAAAGACGTTTTGATTAACCAGGTGGAGAACAAAACCTTTGAAAAATACCTGCTCAACCAAACAAATTTTGATGCAGCTTTACCTGAAAAGATTCAAAAACAAGCCTATTTAGCAGTAAAAGACCATTATACATTCGATTTTCTTGAACTCGCCAACGAACATTCGGAATTCGAACTTGAACAGGCACTGATTCAAAATATCCGACAGTTTTTATTGGAAATGGGATCTGATTATACTTTTGTGGGTAATCAGTACAAGCTTTACGTGAGCAATAAAAGGTACAGCATAGACCTTTTGCTATTTCATCGGAAACTGCAGAGCCTTATTGCTATTGATTTAAAAGTCGGGGAGTTCGAACCTGAACATAAAGGGAAAATGGAGTTTTATCTATCTGTTCTTAACGATACAGTTAAGTTGCCCCACGAAAACCCAGCCATTGGTATTATCATCTGTAAAAGTAAAGACCGGACAATTGTTGAGTATTCTCTCAAAACTGCAACTTTGCCTATCGGGGTAGCCACATATAACACAAGTAATACCTTACCAATTGAATACAGGACATTGTTGCCATCGGTCGCAGAAATCAGTCAAAAAATGATTCAATTTCTTACTACACAACAAAAATTATAAATCGGCAATACTATGGATGATATTATCAATGCACTTTTAAATCTGATACCTTTTGGCAAAAAGATCGAGCAAATGTTTCCTGACAAAGAAATAAGTGCCGGATTATCAATGCTCACATTGGCTGTTTTATCTTATATAATAGCTTTGCTGAGAAAACTTCCTGATAGATATATCAATGCCAAGGCAGCCGAAGATTTATTTCCATATTTCGATTATCAAAAAGTCAAACAATCTCGCGAATTGTTTATCCCGACAAAGTTCCAGAACCATCCCCCCTCTGTAGAAGAAGAACCTGGCTTCAGCCATCAATTTGTTGTAAAGGACAAACTGATCCCATGGTTCATAAAAACAGGTTTTAATGGAAAAAAAGAGACCGACAAGTTTTACCTGATCCTTGCCGATTCGGGGATGGGAAAAACGACCTTTATGATCAATCTATTTGTGAAATACAACTCCTTATTCAATTTTGGCCGAAAATACTCGATGAAGCTCCTGCCATTTGGGGACAACCGGATTATCGACCAGCTTAAAGAGATGGCAAAAAACCAGAAGGAAGCAAAAAATACAATCCTATTGCTTGATGCCTTCGACGAATACAAAGGTTTGCTTCCACCGGAAGTGCCTGATGGATTGACAGATGATGGACGTTTTCGTAAATGCCTCGACGAAATTGTGGAACTCACCCGCGACTTCAGAGAGGTTGTAATTACAAGCCGCACCCAATATTTTCCCGGACAGGAAAACCAGGCTTACGAACTCAAAGTCCCGAGTTTTGACGATAAAGGTTTCCACATCCTTGCCAAATTGTACCTCTCCCCATTTAGTGACAAGGAGGTAAAACAATATTTGAACAAAAAATATGGCAGGTTTGCGTTCTGGAACCGGAAGAAAAAACTTATGGCTGAAAACATTGTCAAAAGTTCGCCAAAACTGATGGTTAGGCCAATGTTGCTGGCTTACATAGACTTATTGGTTGGCAGCAACCAAACATATACAACAACCTATCCGATTTATAAAACACTGATTGAAAAATGGATCGAACGCGAAGCCAACAAGCGCAAATACGATACACCCACCCGTGAAAAATTCAAGAAGGATTTATATGAATTTTCGATGTTGGTTGCCTTAGAGATTTATGGCAAGCACAAGCAAACCGGCAACCTGAGCATTGACAAAGAAACTGCCTCCGATTTGTGCAAACAATACAATATAGACCTTCGGGATTACGAAATTACAGGGCAATCGCTCCTTAACCGCGACATCGTCCACAACTGGAAGTTCTCGCACAAATCAATCCTCGAATTCTTTCTGGCTAAAAAATGTATAGATGAGCCTCATTTCCTTGTAGGTTTCGAATTTGCAGGTATGGATATGGCGAAGACTTTCTTTATAGAGGAAGTAATTCCTGCAAATTTTAAGTTTATTAAAGGCGGAACTTTCAAATTGGACGATAAATATCAAGTGACAGTCGGCGATTTTTACCTTTCCAAATATCTGGTAACGCAAGCCGAATATGTAAAAATCACTGGTAAAGCCAATCCTTCAAGTTTTAAAGACAACGATCAAAACCCTGTTGAACAGGTAAGCTGGTATGACGCCATAGCCTATTGTAACCTTATGAACCTTAAAGCAGGCTTTTCAAAGGTTTATGACAAAGATGGGAAACTATTGGATAAGGATGGCAAAATTACAACCGATATTACCAAAGTTTGGGGTTTCCGTCTGCCCACCGAGGCCGAGTGGGAATATGCCGCAGGAGGTGGTGCAGAAAACCGGATGATATTTGCAGGTACCAATAACGAAAACGAGCTGGGCGAATACGCGTGGTACGATAAAAACAGCAAAGGCAAAACCCATCCTGTAGGACTTAAAAAGCCTAATCAGTTGGGGTTGTACGATATGAGTGGTAACGTGTGGGAATGGTGCTACGACTGGTACGGTGATTATAGCCAACAACCAACAAACAATCCCATTGGCACTTCTGGCGGCTCTCGCCGTGTTTTGCGTGGCGGCTCGCGGGACGACGACTCCGGCCACGGCCGTGTGGCTTGCCGCATCAACGACTCGCCCGTCAGCAAGTGGTATGGCTACGGCCTTCGCTTGGTGTTGGCCTTTCAGTTCACCTCTGAGCCAGGTCAAGGAAGGTAACGAGAAAAAAAAGGAGTGCGGCGAGTGGGCGAGCCGCATACGACATTTTTTTTCGGGCAGGAAAAACAGAACCGCCTGTGGCGGTCGAATTTTTTTGGAGGTTGCCATTGCCTCACTTCAGGTGAGAATATCACTATTTGTTTTGATAATGTTTCGTTGAACCCTGCAAAGTATTATCACGAATAGCCCCCAACGAAATGCCGTGATTGATAGTCAGCACAACCCACAGAACCCTGAAATGGGTTCAATGTGAATATCCCTATATGAAATGTGGGGGTATAAAGTCCGCATAAACCCACAGAACCCTGAAATGGGTTCAACGTGAATAGCCCCTTATGAAATGTGGGAGTTTAAAGTCCGCATAAACCCACAGAACCCTGAAATGGGTTCAACGTGAATAGCCCTATATGAAATGTGGGGGTTCAAGGTCAGCACCAACCCTGGAACCCTAAAGGGGTTCAACGTAATTATCAGGAAGCCAAATAAATATGAAATAAGTAGAACCCAATTCAGGGTTCTTGGTTGATCCGATTCCATTTTCCATGGATTTCATGCCATGGCTATTAACGTTCAATCCCTCCGGGATTATTCGATAAAATGGTGCAAATTTAGTACAAGAAAAATAAGTGTTTAAAAAAATCTAACACATAGGCACATAGGTTTTATTAAAGGCACATAGATTTGGTATTCAGGATTTTAATCTTCATCCATCCCACTGTATTTCTTCGGGTATTTTGTTTTCCCTTTCATCGCATACCAAAGGATCCGGTTAAAGGTATCGTCATCGCCCGAATCAATCCCTTCAAACTGGGGTTCCATGCTTTTCTTCGCATAAAATAGCTCCTGTCCTTTTAATGCACTCAACTGCGGGTTCATCTCGTTCAATGGTATTTGGCTGGGGAGAGCAATATATGGAGTGAGGTCTAATTTGCCCGTAAAACAGTCGAACATCGGTTTAGCAGTAGCATCCATAATATTCATAGGTGGTATTCCCAAAATCTGCTCGATTGTACGCACCATCGAAGGCTGGTTGTAATTGGTACGTAGCACCTGCCCTGTTTTTGAGTAAGGACTTATCACCATACCCACTGTACGATAAGCAGATACATGGTCCCATCCTGCCTGTGAATCATCCTCGGTAACAAAAACAACGGTATTGGCCCAGAACCGGCTCTTCGACAAAGCTTCAATAATTTGGCCCAAAGCCACATCGTTGCAGGCCACCATCGCTCTTGGAGTTGGAAGTCCTGGCCTTGTTCCTCCGGTATGGTCGTTTGGCAAGGCCATCACCATGAGTTCCGGAAATTGGTCACCCTCCATTTTTTCATAGTCTTTGAGCTCCTTGATAAACGCATCTGCTCTTAGAAGGTCCGAAATCCGATGGTCATCATAGGCAGGAAATGTCTGGCTAAGGATTTTTTCAACCGGTTTGATCGTTGTGGTATTGCGAAACACAAATTTTTCGTGGTTAAGGAAACCATTGTAAATTGAAGTCCAAGTCGCTTTTTTGTCATATTCGGGAACAGAAGCCTCGCCATAAATCACTGTTTTTTTTCCATGTTTATTGGCGTTGTCCCAGATAAAACCTGTTGGCGCGTAAACCAGTGCATCTTCCTGAACATGCGGATAACTGCGGATCCATGCCCTTACATCTTTTTCGATGTAGTCGGTAACGATGGAGGCATCAGTCCATTGGTGGCCTTCGGCGGAGCACTTCCCCGAAACGTAAAAATTGTCCATCAACAGGAATTGGTCACTTAGTTGGTGGGTGTTTGGCGTAATTTTTTTACCAAAAACAGTCAAGGTGGAATCACCATCCCCTTTTTTCATATCCCCCAAAATCTGATCATAAGTCCGGTTTTCTTTGATTATATATAGCACATGTTTAAACACGGAGGGC
>CAILKW010000218.1 GCA_903834845.1 uncultured Bacteroidia bacterium
AATAACCCATCATCCGGCTTATATGGTCAACCACTTTTAACCTGGCAATTTTCCCCATTGGCTTTACTTGTTTATACAATAAGCTCTCTGGCACAGGAATTTATATGCCGTGGTTTTATCCAAACCAATGTTGAACAAATGCTGACCGGAAAATACCGTTCAGTTATCGCTGTCATTACAACCTCAGTCCTTTTTGGTGTTGTTCATCTGCACTATTCCATCTCTACCATGCTGGTAACAATAATAGGAGGAATATTTTTCGGATGGCTCTATACCCGGCACAGAACTTTGGTTGGTATAAGTATTGCACATTATATTCTTGGTATTCTACTTTTTAACCTCGGAATTATTGGGTAAAGGATTTTGATAAAAGGCTTCATTAGATTACAATAGAGCTATGGTGGCATAAATAACAATATTGTACCTTAAAAGAATGAACCTTCACCGGTATAATCATCAACAAGATAATGCCGAGGGTGGCATCGTCAGAACAGACTTCCGCAAAATGGTTTTCAAACTTATGTAATAAGTTAATATTACCTGTTCAATTTCTCAAAAGAAGAAAAAAACTTGCAACTCCATGCCACCAAACGTGATATGTTTGACTGTCTGCTTGATGGCACAGGCCAAAGTGCCAGATCGTAAACAACCGATTTATTTAATTTGCTAAAGTAGGTTTAATTGCCGATTCTTAATGCTATGTTTGTCATAGAGAAAAATTAATGATGGATAAGTTTGATGAGTACCGTTTGTGGATTAAGTTTAAAGGTGGTGATAATAACGCTTTGTCGGCACTTTATAGCTTATACATCAATCAATTATATTCTTATGGCATTAAAATCTCTGGCAACGAGCATATTGTCATGGATTGCATTCAGGAAATATTTCTCAATTTAGTTGATAAAAGGCAAGTCTTGCTTATATCCGAAAAAACACATCTATACCTATTTAAGTCACTGAGAAATAAAATTATAGAAGAGATTAGGTCGCAAACACGCAAGAGAATAATAGAAGAGTCATTAGTGTCCGACATTATTAACCAAAGTAGAAGCGCGGAGGAGTTCATCGTATCAGTGGAAGAAGAGAATTTTCAAAAGAAAACAATCAATTCAGCCATTGAAAGTCTTACCGAACGCCAGCGCGAAGCAATTTTTCTGAAATTTACAGAAGACCTAAGCTATGAAGACATTGCAATAGTGCTTGATATCGACATCGCATCAGTTCGTACCCTAATTTATCGAACTCTGAAAAAAATGAAAAAGAGTATTGTAAGAAAAGGAGTTTTCCTATTTTCTTTATTTCACAACTTAAAGTTCAGATAGACAGATATTTAATTCTGCAACTTTTGTAATTTACCTTTTTCCCAAAAATATAATCCATTTTTCTTGTCTATAAAATAATACATGAATCATTATTAGGGTGTATTTGAAAAGTATGAAAGAGAAAGAAAAAATAGATTTCGTTTCAATTCTTCAGGATGAAGAGCTTGTTAATCGCGTAAAGAATTCATTAGCCTCTGATTCAGAAATGGTTAATCTTTTAGATGAATTTTCTGACCAGAAGGAATCACTTCTTTACGCTATTGAATTTATCAAACTTTGTCGGGCAGACAGTAAAGAGATAAATCAAAACGATTACGATCGCATACTTGCAACAACGCATAATCATTCAATTGCCAAACAGAGATCTTTCGCACGACGGCTGCTAATTGTTAACAGGCTATGGAAAGCAGCAGCGATATTTATTGTTTTGGCAGCGACATCAGTTATGGTTTTTCAATATGCCAAACAGGATTCCTTAACTAAAATAGCGCAAAACAAAGTTTCCAAAACTGAAGAGGCATTTATCATTCTATCTGACGGTACAAGTCATAAATTAGGTACGAACGACACCTTTATCGAATACAGCGATAACGGAAGCGAAGTAGTTGTAAAAGGCGAAAAAAAACAGGAAAAAAAACTTGAGAATAGGGGAAAGGCAGATGAATTGGTAATCAATCAAATAGTTGTTCCTTATGGCCGCAGACACAGCATCAGATTGAGTGATGGAACTCAGGTTCAATTGAATTCAGGTAGTAAGCTTGTATTTCCAGCAGGGTTTACAGGAAATAACAGAGAAGTCTATTTAGAAGGAGAAGGATATTTTGAAGTTGAGAAAAACCCGGCAAAACCTTTTATTGTGAAAACCAAATTTATTGACATCAGAGTTTTGGGTACTGTTTTTAATGTATCTGCTTATGAATCTGATCAAACAGTGTCGGCTGTGCTTGTAGAAGGAGCAGTTAAAGTTAGCCAGAAAAATAAGGTGTTCAATAATGAAATATATTCGGTTCAACCAGGGCAGGGATGCTTCTATTCAGTAAAAAACCTTAATGCAACAGTTCGAAAAGTTGATCTTGCAGACTATATTCTGTGGAAAGATGGCCTCTTTCAATTTCATAATCAACCATTAAAGGATGTTGTGGAACGGGTAAAAAAGTATTACAACGTTTCTGTTGTTATAGATAAAGATAAGCTGGCTAATACACTCGTCACAGGAAAGCTTGTTTTAACCGATGAGTGTGAAGAGGCGATGGATTATCTTGCAAAAACCATGGAAGCCAAATATGAAAAAATAGACAAATCAATATTCATTATAAAGGAATAAAAACCATATTAAATTATCATAAAAATAGAAGCCTATGTAAAACTACAGCAAAATAACAAAAGCCGGAGAATGCTCGAACATTCACCAGCTTAAACTTGAAAAAATTAAAATGAATTATTAAATTTAATCAGTACAAATATATGAATAAAATTTGTTACGAAATGAACGGCTTTGATAGCCGTATTAGAAAACTATTTTTTGTAATGAAGTTAACTGTAGTATTTATTTTTCTTGGCCTTATGAGTCTGACTGCCTCTACTTATTCACAATCGAAGAAATTTTCATTCGATTTGAATGATGTTTCGTTGTCTGCACTATTTAGCCAAATTGAATCTCAAAGTGAATTTGTATTTCTTTACAAAAGTGAAGTGATTGATCTTACCTTGTCGGTGAATGTAAATGCACAGGATGCCACAATTGATAAAATTCTTAACCAAGCACTTCAAAACTCAGGTTTAAAGTTTGAAATCAGTAAAAAACAGATTATTATTACACCTGACAGAACGATTGCCCCCGAACAAAAAGTTAACACGATAATTATGGAAGCTCAGCAGCCGCAGAAAAAAGAGCTTTCAGGGACTGTAAAGGATAGCCAAGGTCTTCCTTTGCCTGGCGTTTCAGTGGTGGTGAAAGGTACAACCAACGGAACTATTACCGATAACGATGGAAGGTTTAGTCTTTCAGTACCTGAATCGGCTAAAACGGTCGTCTTCTCTTTTATAGGGATGAAATCTCAGGAATTCACCATAACTGGAAAAGCGCAGGTTAATGTAGTTATGGAAGAAGACATTCAGGGAATTGGAGAAGTATTGGTTATTGGTTATGGTACGGTAAAAAAGAGCGATCTTACCGGTGCTGTTGGTTCTGTTAAGGTTAAGTCAATTCAAAACACCCCTTCCAATTCAATTGACGGATTGTTGCAAGGGCGCACTGCCGGGCTTCAGGTCATCAACTCATCGCAGGATCCTGGCGCAGGCGCAACAATTCGTATTCGCGGAGGAAGCTCTCTCAGAGGTTCGAATTCTCCATTACTTGTTGTTGATGGTTTTCCTTTGGGTGAGGCCGGTAACCTGAAACAAATTAATCCTGCCGATATTGTCGCGATTGAAGTATTAAAAGATGCCTCCTCTGCAGCAATTTACGGATCAAGAGGAGCTAACGGTGTTATTATGATTACAACCAACAAAGCTAAAGAAGGCGAAACTAAGGTAAGCATAAGACACCAAACAACTTTGTCGCAGTTTACATCAGAACTTGCCCTATGGTCAGATCCGGTATTGATGGCCCAATTAAACAACGAAGACAGGGTAAATGCAAATCTTCCTCCCATATTTATAGGTGCCACCAATTCAAACGGTGTTTACTATCCTTCAGTTACAGAGATACAAAACGGAACTTGGCCTTACTTCACCTCATGGGATAAAGTGGTTTTCAGGGATAACCCGATTTCGAACAACACAACTCTGATGGTTAACAGTGCCAACAAAACAACCTCTTTTAATCTTAGTGCAAACTACTTCGATGAAAAAGGTGTTTACATAAAGGATGATTATAAAAAGGGAATAATCAAACTTAGCGTTGACCATAAAGTGTTCGATAACCTTACTATCCGCACTTCAAATCTATTCTCAAAAAGTTTTCGGAACAATAATGGGGGGCTCGCCTATTACAGGAATCCTCTATGGCCCGTTTATAATCAGGACGGGACCTATTTTCTTGCAGGTAAAAACGATTACAGCCACCCGCTTGCTTTAACAAACCACGTGACTAACAAAAATTTGGGTCTGGATTATATTTCATCCTGGATGATTGATTTTCAAATGACTAAATATCTTAGCCTCAAATCACAGCTTAATTACAAATATGGCAATTCAGTGTCGGATGCTTATTATCCTAAGGTTTACACTGAAACAGGTGATTTTAACAATGGGGCTGCCAATTTAAGTAACTGGCTTGGACAAAATCTTGTCTCAGAAACATATCTGACATTTGATAAAAATTTTGGCGAAAAGCATAAGTTAACAGCAATGCTCGGTCATTCGTACGAATACGGCATGAGCCGAAGTTCAAGCCTTTCCTCCTACGACTTTGTAAATGAAGCTACCGGCAACGAAAACATGGGTTCGGGTGCTCCTGAAAAAAACAGGCACAGTAATAGTTTTTCAAGCTCGAAGTTGCTTTCATTCTTTGGTCGTGCCAATTATTCGTTAATGGATAAATACTTATTTACAATGACTATGCGCTCTGATGGTTCCTCAAAATTCGGAGCTAATAACAAATGGGCTTATTTCCCTTCGGGTGCAGTAAGTTGGAAAGCCCACAGTGAATCATTCATTAAATCGCTCAATGTTTTTGACGAATTAAAAGCCCGGCTTAGCTATGGTGTTTCCGGTAATCAGGGTATTTCGCCTTACCAGACTTTAAGTCGTTATGGTGTTGAACAATATTACGACAATGGCAAGTGGAACACCGCAATTGGGCCGGGGTACATTGTTGCTTATGAAGGTGACGACAGTCGTTTTAAAGTCTGGGGTGGCATACCGAATGTCAACCTAAAGTGGGAAACAACAGCTCAGACCGATATTGGTATTGACATGGCTTTTATTGATCGCCGATTGCGTGTTGTTTTTGATTATTACATTAAGAACACCTCTGATTTATTAAGAGAACGTTTACTTTCTCTCTCGTCGGGTTACAACCGTATGTGGGTAAACGATGGTGAAATCCAAAACAAAGGGTTTGAAATTTCCGTTGACGGTGAATTGGTACGGAAAAAAGATTTCAAACTATCGGCCACACTGATATTCTCAAAAAACAGAAACAAAGTAACTAATCTTGGTAACGAAATTACTTCCGGATTAAACACCGATTTTCTTACCGGAATGAAATACGAATTCTGGGGATCATCTCTGTCACAATTCAGGCAAGCCCCAAATATTTTGGCTATTGGACAGCCTGTGAATGTTATTTATGGATATAGGGTTAACGGTATTGTCCAAACTGCAGCCGAGGGTTTAGCAGCAGGATTGACCGGATTGATGGCAAAGCCCGGAGAGTTTAAATATGTGGATTTGAATCAAGACGGAGCAATTACTGATAAGGATCGCACAATTATAGGTAATCCAAATCCGGATTTTACTGCGAGTCTCTCAATCAGTGGTGAATACAAGAACTTCGAACTCGAAGTATTTTTAAATGGAGTTTATGGGAATGATGTTCTTTACCAAAACCAATGGGGAAATTCAATGACTATGCCCCTACGATGGACTCTTGATAATCCGACAAACGATTACCCAAGTTTAAGGCAGGATCGCTCGTATTATCTTTCTGACTGGTATGTTAAAGATGGTTCTTTCCTGAGAGTACAGAATATCAATCTCGGTTACAACTACCATCCCAAAAACTTAAAATGGCTTTCAAATGTAAGAATTTACGTAAATACTTCAAACTTCTACACCCTAACCAATTTCAAAGGTTACGACCCTGAAGTCGGAACGGACGGCATATATTGGGGTGGATACCCAAGACTACGGAAATGGACATTTGGATTAGATATAACTTTCTAAAATAAAAGAAAAATGAAGACGAAGATAATTTCACTCATAATTTTGCTGAGCTTTTCTTTTAATTCGTGTGACTTAAAAGAAGATCCTTATGGCTTTTACTCCGAAGATAATTTTTATAAAACCCCGGCTGATGCTGAGGCTTCCCTGATGTTTGCTTATAACTCGCTGACATTCATCGAATATGCCAGAGGGATTTTTTATATTGGCGAACTTGCATCCGATATTTGCGATGTGAAAGCCGATGAAGGATATGGTTCGCAGCAATTAAACAACTGGACAGCAGATGCCACAAATGAAACATTGACCTATTTTTTCAAGTATTGCTTCATATCAATTAACCGTTGCAACGCTGTGATAGACAATGTATCAAACAGCTCCTTCGAGCCTGTGATCAAAAACAGGCTTCTTGGCGAGGCATATTTCCTGCGCGCATACAATTACTTCAATCTTGTGAGGGTGTTCGGGCTGGTTCCTATCCAGAAAAGCATGGTTAAAAGCATTTCTCAGACCTCGCCTAATATGGCAAAAAACCTTGATGAAATATATAATTTCATTAACTCCGATCTGAAAAAGGCCGATTCATTCCTTGAAATTAATCAGAGGGTTGGCCGGGCTGATAAAGTAGCGGCTCAAGCTTTGCTTGCCAAATCGTATCTGACTATCGCCTCTTCAAAAGAAAGTGGAGTTGTTATTTACAAGGATATGAGTAAAGATGTAAAACTAATGTACGACAGTGCAGCTTTTTATTCAAAAAAGGTACTTTACGACCAAACGAAATACAAGCTAGACACTGATTTGCAACATATTTACAACGTGAAATATCCTGATGGGCCGGAGCATATATTCATTATGTCGGGCGATCGGACCGGACTGAATGAAGGGAACTATTCAAAAATTGGGATGATGTTCCACCCCTGGATTGATGGAGTGCCATATTATATTAAAAATGTGGATAATACCTATACCTATACCACGAACGGATGGGAAGTATTTCTTGCAACAAATGCTTTTTATAACTCTTACTCCCCAATTGATAAACGTCAAACAAACCTTATGGTAACCAACATTTATAATGCTACAGGAACCGTAGTGGCTTCACTTGGCGGAAAATTCAAGTATGCTTTTACCCGCAAATATGTTGATCCTGAATTTGTTGGTCAAAAGTCAAGTGTTAAGCCATTCCTGATTCGCTTTTCGGATGTTGCTTTGATTTATGCCGAAGCAGTGGGTCCGACTACAGAAGGTTACAACTGGCTTAACCAGATACGCACCCGCGCAGGACTTGCAAGTCTGGGGACTGGCATGAGCGAAACAATCTTCAGGGATGCTGTCATTCAGGAACGTGCATGGGAACTTGCTTTTGAAGGTCAAAGATTATACGATCTGAGACGAAAAGCTATCGTTTTGCAGAAAGACCCCAGAGCTGTTGCTTCAGGAATAACAGAAGCCAAAGCTGCATTCTACCCGCTCCCTCAGATGGAAGTTGATCTTAATACGAATTTGTCAAATTAGCAAAGAATACAAAATCGATATTTTATGAAACTATTTAAATTATTTGTAATACTGACATTGGCAAACTTGTATGCCTGTCAGAAAGACCCTATGTCTGAAATAACAGACGGGAAATGGAACAAAGAGAGGAACATTATCAGTATTGCATTTGACGGGCAGGTAGGTCAGGCTGTGATTGCCAGAACCGGCAATGTTGCTACTGTCAGCTTTACCTACAACACTATTGGGAACCCTAATTTGACTGCTGTAAAAATCAGTTCTTTTGAAATATCTTATGGAGCAAATGCTCCCGTAACAGCAGGACAAACGTTGAATTTTGATAATCCCAATAAAACTGCTGTTATTTCTGTCACTCCGGCAAATGGAGATCCTCTTGAATGGGTTCTTAAAATGACACCTTTTAACGAAACTATTCTGGGTATCTGGGACATTACAGGGTTATATATTTATGGAGGAACAGGTCCCACTTATGGAGGCTCGGCTGTAATAAAAATGAGTGATAAACCCTGGTGCTGGCCTACTACGGAAGGGCCTGATAAAGAACAGGATAATTACCTGACATTTACTTTAGGTGGTATAACAGCCGATGGTAATACTTTTGGAAATATTGTAAATAATGCCGGAGCAGATGGAAAATATGCCAATTTTATTTACATTGCCAAAACACCTAATATTGATGTAAATAATTTCTACAGGACTATCCCTAAAGGAGATGGTACATGGACACGTAATTATGCAGCAGGCACAGTAACTTTCAAATTTCCAGATGGCACGACTAAAGTTTCCGCTTTTACCAACGCTGGAACAGTTGATCTTGCCGACGGTAAGTCAAGAGTCATTGCAAATAACGCATTCACTTTTACCTTATATGGTGTTGACGATTGGGGCAATATCTATAATGACTTCGATAAGTTTGTAAAAAACCCGAGGAGATATTGGGTTGATGTTAAAAAGAGACCATAAACTTTTAAATACCTGAGGCAGGTTCTTTTAATCCTGCTTCAGGTTATTATTCCTTTTAGCTGATCAAATTCTGTTAAGGTTTTGTTTTTCTTATTTCTAAATCAATCGAATTGAAAAAAATTATTCTTCTTCCGATTCTTCTACTTTGTGTTTTCTGTAGCAAAACCAACAATCCGGAACCGACAAATACCCGTAACGATCTGATAATTAAATCAACCGTTATAAATCAATCTTTTGTAGGGAATGGTGTTCAGTGGGGAGGATACGACATTCTTAATTCATGGACAGGGAGCCCTACATTGTCTGTAAGCGATTGGGACAAGCTTTTCAATAGGGTACGTTTTATGCGGCCACCGTTAGTGCGTATCATGGTAAGTGCTGGTTGGAATTACATTATTAACAATCAATACGATCCAACCAAAAGCGAACAGGTACTGGTGAAAATACTTGACTTTTGTCAAGCTGAAGGTATTTCTGTTATGTTTGGAGAGTGGGGACATCTGGGAGGCACAACTATTGACACTGATTGGCTCGAAAAATCTTCAAAATTTCTGGAGTGGCTTATAAACACCAAACGCTACACCTGTATAAAATATTTCAACATGGTCAACGAGCCAAATGGTGATTGGTCAAGTATTAAGGGAAGTTATGCCCTTTGGAAAACACTCATTGAACAGTTTCATGCCAAACTTACAGAAAAAGGGCTTTCGTCGAAAATTAAAATCATTGGTCCCGATATAGCTATATGGGATAAAAACTCTACTTCGTGGGTAACTAATGCCAATTTTGACCTCGGCACTAAATTAGGAGCTTACGACATACATACATATCCAACAGATGAAGATGTTCGCAGTGGTACTTATCAAGGTATTGTTAAGGCATACAAAGATGCTGCGCCTGCCTCGAAAGAAATGATAATGGGGGAGTTAGGTTTTAAATATCAGGCTTCATCGGTTTTGGGTAAAGAAAACATTCAACGAATAGCTGCCGATAAATATGCCTCTGACGATAGCAATATGTTTGTTTTTGATGCTTTCTACGGTATTGATGTCGCTGATGCTTTGATACAGAACATGCTGACTGGATACTCCGGTAATATTTTGTGGGATATGGACGATGCTATGTATAATATTGACGGTGGAAGTTCTACAAAACTTAAACGTTGGGGTTTCTGGAATATACTTGGTTCTGAAAAATTCGAAAAGCCTGCCGATGAAAATATCCGTCCCTGGTTCTATACTACATCATTGCTCTGTAGGTATTTTCCGCAAGGGACACGTATATTTGATGTTTCTTTACCCCAAAAAATAGGACTTAGAGCAATAGCAGGCGAATTAAATGGAAATTACACCATAGCAATTGTAAACTCGAACTATACAAGTTACGATATCAATCTGAAAATGGAAGGTGTAACAATGCTCTCTTCAATGAATATGTATAAATACATTTCAGGCAGTGCGGCTTCATTTACCGGTAAAACCGATGCAAGCGGATATGCTCTGCCAGAAGAAACAAATACCACTCTTGATTTTCAGAATGATAAATCCAAAATATTAACAATTCCGGGTCAGTCGTTTTTTCTGTTAACCAATATGAAATAAAAAGAGTTGCCTCGAAACTGTCAGAAAGTAATTTGGAACTTTTGCGAACCAAGTGGACACATTTTCAATCGCCTCTTTATTATATATTTAATTTTCAGCCAGTTTAATAATTTCAACTGGATACCATTCTAGTCCCAGGTGGGTACAAAAGCAAATATCCCAAAGCCCAAAGTGAAGTTCCGCGAAAACTATAAACCGCGGTTCAGCACACTGACACTGTTTATGATCGAAACTGCCATTAGTATTATATTTTTTTCCGTATGAACTCAATGATTCCGTCAATGTGAAAAGGAGTTACGTTGTTCGTGGCTTTGTTTTGGAATCGCTTTGCATAATGACTGCAACCAGTTGCTTTTCACTCCGATGCAGAGCCATGCGGCCACCGCACAAAGACAAAAATGGTACATTTTTTTAAATGGTTTTTCTTTCGATGATGGTGATGATGTTTATTACATCGAATCAATTTTGGGAAATTTTCAAACCTACCAACACGAGGCAACAATAAACTGCTATAGAAAGAATCTATTAATTACTAAATGCTTTCTGTTATATCCAAATTCAAAATATCTTTTCACAAAATTTGTTGACAGAATTTGGCATTTTTGCACTGTACACCGTTATGGGGCTGACCGATATCGACAGCTGGCAGAAAGGGTGTGTAAGAATGTCGGACTTTGGACGTTGGCCGTAAATCTCAATATCCAAACATTAAATTGGCGAAAACAATTTTGATCTTGCCGCTTAATCAAATAAAGTAGATTACGCTAATCCCGCAATAGTTGTTGGTGTGGGACATTTCCCGGGTGCTGGTGTTCCGAAGCGGCCCGATCAGGAGGTGCAGTAATATCGGAGATAGTTGGTCTGAGTCACTGTTTAGCCTACGAAATAAAGGGGATAAGGTGAAGATCGGTGGTCAAAATACATTCTTCACACGAAAACCCAGTCTTGGATAAACATGTAGAAAGCTTATTGCTTCCTCGTTTGGACCGGGGTAAAACTCCCCGGCACTCCACTAAAGATCAAGATGTTAGAGGATTATAGCATCTTTTTTTATGCACACAGCAATTAAAAAAACAGAAGTCTTGAAGAACCTGAACTACGAAAATACTGCTTTGAATTTGCCAGATAAATTTAGCATGGTGGTGCGAATGAGCCAGCAGGCAACTTGGGGATAGGTATATAATCCCAGAGGTAACTATGTATGCACCCATCCACAGTTGAGCCAAAATAGCCACAAACTTTGGCAATGTCAGTGAGGAAGACATTGCCGCTACCCTGGAGCATTCGAAGTACACTGTAACAAGTACTTATATCAATCTCGACACTGCCTTTATACAGGTTGAACCGCAGTACGTGGGGCAGCTTATTGTGATCAAAGGTATCAATTTTCAACCTTAAAGGATTGTTATTCCTTGTACCCGATCCGTTTCCGTTGTTTCTGCTCGGTTTCCTGAGTATCCTTTTTAAGCAGGAAGGTTATTGCCTCATACACGTCCTTGAATTGTATATCGTGTTTGTCGTACTTCGCTTCAAGTTCTTGTAATTTGGCTGTTAAATCTTTATGTGTCAATGCGTATTGCCTTATAAGCACAAAGGCTCTCATTATCGCGATATTTACACTAATGGCTTTATCAGAGGTCAGAATACCACTGAGCATCGACACGCCTTGTTCTGTGAAAGCGAAGGGTGTAGCCGACACGTGACGTTTATCGGGGGATGAGGTCACAGATTGTGACCTCATATACCTCCACTCATCCGGGGAAAGGCGAAACATGAAATCTTCCGGAAACCTTTTTAGGTTCCTTTTCACTGCTTAGTTCAACGCTTTGGTCTGTACCTCGTACAGTTCTGCAAGGTCGTAATCGAGCATCACCTTTAGTCCCCTTATCTCGAAAATCTTTGTTTGTATTGTTTCAAGCTGCATAATGTCTTAATTAGGGAGTAAACAACTCGCTATTGTTTGGTTTCATTAAATACATCATCAATATAAACATACGCTTCAAAAAATACCCAGATCGACAATGTAAACATGTTACAAAAGTTGTCTTTGTAACTTTTGATTGATGGTTATAATATCAGCAAATATAAGCCAATTATTGAATAAAATGGGGCAAGCTTGTGGTTATTCGTTCTATTTTGTATATCTTAATAGTGACCTGCTGCCACAGCCAAAGAAAGAACGATTTCTCCATTTTTGCCAACAAACTATGTCAAACTGTACAAAACAATAGCAAAGTAAACAATTCAAAAAGCAGATCAATCTTTGGTAATTAAATAGTTGTATCTTTGTTTTTTGTTTATATACTATTACCACCATGGCAAAGAAAATCCCTTATGGCATTAGCGATTATGTTCGTATAATAAAAGAGAAGTTCTACTATGTTGATAAAACTCGTTTTATCGAAACAATTGAGGCATCTGCTCCTTTTCTTTTTCTGATACGCCCACGAAGGTTTGGTAAGTCATTGTGGCTGAACACAATGATGACTTACTACGATGTGCTGGAAGCACCTAATTTTGAAAAGCTTTTTGGTGAAACCTACATTGGTCAACATCCTACCGGGGAAAAAAACAGCTATCTCATACTTAGCTTCAACTTTTCGGGGGTAAACCCAGAATTGACTGATGTAAAATCCTCATTTGAAGAACATTGCAGTAAATGTCTGAATACTTTTAACAACCGCTATCGTTCACTTCTGGGTGACGAATATGGTAAGTTATATCCTTATAATCACCCTGTTGAATCGAAAATTGAATTTGTCGCAAGATATTGCCAGGAAAATAATTTGTCCATTTACTTATTTATTGACGAATACGATAATTTTACCAACACAATATTAAGCCAACATGGCAATATAAAATACTCCGACATTACGCATGGAAATGGTTTTCTGCGATTGTTTTTTAATAAAGTAAAATTAGCCACTACCGATAAAAATGCATCCTTAAAAAAGATTTTCATCACAGGTGTTTCGCCCGTAACACTCGATGATGTAACCAGTGGGTTTAACATTGCCAAAAACATCACCAACGATTCTCAGTTCAATTCTATTGTTGGTTTTACTGAAAATGAAGTGATTACCTTAATTAATCATTACAAGGAAGCAGGATTGGTCAATGAACCTATTGAGAATTTACTGGAGGTAATGCGTGAGTGGTACAATAATTATTGCTTTGCGGAAAGGAGCGTAAATGAACGTATGTATAATTCCGACATGGTTCTGTATTTTATCAGTTGCTATCTGCAAGAGAATGAGATTCCTAAAATATTGATAGACAACAATATCAAAATTGATTACGGAAAGCTGCGCCAATTAATTATTTTAGACAAAAAAGTAAACGGCAACTTTTCAACAATAAAAAAAATAGCCGAAGACGGAGAAATCCGCACATCAATTGCAACTTCATTTCCTGCCGAAAAACTGATTGCAAAAGAAAATTTCGTTTCGCTGCTCTACTACTTGGGAATTTTGACGATCGATAAGGTGGAAAGAGGCAGTACCCTACTTAAAGTGCCCAACCTGACCATCCGAAGTGTCCTGTTTTCGTATTTGGTGGAAGCATTCAGCGAGGCCGAAATCTTTAATATAGACATTTCTACTTTGGCTGAAATGGGTGAGAAAATGGCTTATGACGGTGATTGGAAACCGTTCTTCAACTTTTTTTCAGAGCAAATTTACAAACAAACATCGGTACGCGACTTTATGGAGACTGAAAAAACGGTGCAAATGTTTCACTTGGTGTACCTTAATTTGGTCAATTATTTTATAGTCCATTCCGAAGCCGAAATGGGAAAAGGATTCTCAGATCTATGGCTGACTCCCAACTTTATAGCTCATCCAGAAATGCAGCATTGCTACCTGATAGAATTTAAGTACGTAAAACGTGAACAGGAAGCCGAAATCAAAAACCCCGAATCGGCATTGGTACAAAAACTAAATACCGAAGCCACTGAGCAACTCCAACGATATGCATCCGACCCTCGAATACTTTACGCCAAAGCAAAAACCACGTTACATTTACTTCGAGTGATTTACTGCGGTTGGGAAATGGTAACGTGCGAGGAAGTGGTTTGATCACCAAAAAATGGTAGAGAGGGAAAAGGGATCTTAATTGTTCTGTTAAGTCTATTTACAAATGTTCCTTATCGCATAAAGCGGGTAAACTTCAATATTGTCATATTTATTGAAATTTTCGAGTGAACAGCGGATGCCTGATGGAAGTTTTTTTTCACGGAGAAAGAGATGAAGGCTTTGCATTTTACCGGATGTTCCCGACTTGATCTCAAAAGGAAGTATGCGACCTTCACTCTGCAATATGTAATCTACTTCTGCGTGGCTACCTGGAGTTTCCCTTTGCCAGTAATAAAGTTGGGTCTTACCATGATTGGGTGAGTTTTTGATAATTTCAGTTCCGGCAAACTGTTCGGCAATATTCCCTTTGTTTATCGCCGAGAAATCATTAGCTAATAAATGCTCCGATAAGTTAAGTCCAAGGATCCTCTGAAAAAGCCCATGATCAAACATGAGAATTTTAAATTTCGAATGGTCAGCTTGTGACCCGGCAGGCACTCCTCCGGCAGAGGTGTGAAAAACCCGATAAATAAGACCTGCCATTTCAAGTAAATCAAGGGCTTCCAGAATTTGATAATAATTGGCAACCCGCGAAGCATGAGCCAATTTAAAGCGATTTCCTGATTGATGTACCACTGCATCAAATATCTCCCGCAAACGGGTAGTTGGAAATCGTTGACGATATTTGTTCAAATCATCCAATAATCCAGTAAGATGCTGATCCAATAAGTGTTGAGCCTCCCTTAAATCTCCATTGCTTATGTAATTGTTGACAATTTCCGGCAATCCACCAACATACAGAAATTCTTTCAAAATCTCAATCAGCATGTCGTGGAACACAGTTTCTATTGGAGATTCCGGCCCGGACTGATTGATCATCCCAATCAGGTTCTTTTTTCCTTTGGCAATAAGAAATTCCTGAAACGACAATGGATACATAAATAAATGTTCAATACGCCCAATCCCAAAAGATGGCAATTTGTTTAACGCAAACTCAAGAAGTGAACCTGCTGCAACAACGTGCAAATCAGGTTGCTTTTCATAAAAGAACCTAAGTGACGACAGTGCCGGTTCATAAGCCTGAATTTCATCAAAGAAAAGCAGGGTTTCACCTGGTATTATTGGAATGTCGTAATATGCGGATAATAGGGTGATGATCTTGCTTGTGTCTAAGTCACCAGCAAAAAAACTCCTAATAGCACGGTCTTTCTCAAAGTTTACTTCAAGGTAATATTTGAACCCTTTTGCAAGGTTGCGAACCGACCAGGTTTTACCTACCTGACGGGCTCCACGCAACAATAAAACTTTACGTGAGGTTTTATTCTTCCAATCAAGAAGTTGCGAATGTATGAATCGTTCCATTTTAATAATATATAACCAAGATTTGCATCTATTTTGAATAAAACAGAGGCAAAGATAAGCAATATTTTGAATAAAATTGGGGCAAACATATGATTTTTAGTTCTACTTTTCATGTCGAAGCGGAGACCGGCGGCTACGGCAAGGGGTATAAAAACGAGTTCGCCATTATTGGTGACGAACTTGATCGAAAAGGCAATGGGAACTGGAAAACGAAACAATCAAAATTTTGGATTGCGCCACAAAATTTCAAAAAATGGTGAAATGGTTTACAGCAAATTTGTCTTAATGCTTACCAAGTTAAGATACTTGCAGAACCCACTTGGCAAATTAACGTGAATCAATTTGATCCATACCCCTTTAACCACAACAGAGCATGCCTGACCCCTTTACTTATTTGATTAAAAATCCCACAATTCGCAGCAAATTCTGATGGGGGATTCAGAAGTCACGGAACCTTTTTATAGGTATCAGTCACTCCAAGGTAATTCCTTGTTTTCAGGTTTATGTCTAAAATTTGGAACCAATAATTTAACCCACCCATAAAATAGGTGGAATCATTTAAAATTATGTAAGTGTAACTATAAACATCGTTCGAAATTTTAATCGATATCACCCCTTTTTAGTCAAACGACATCTGCTTATTGGTGGCACTTAACCAGCTCCCCAAAAGTGGATTCTTAATTGTGGTTAAAGATACCTGATTACCATAATTCGTTCCGATACTGTTTGCGGCATAAGCCTTTACATAATAGATGGTTCCATGCAACAAACCTGTGAGGTTGCTTGTAAAAGTACCTGTTCCTTCCCCATCCGTTGTTTTCGAATTGGCAGTTGTCGGGTTTTGGTTTATTGACCAGCACACGCCTCGCGCCGTAACTGCTGCACCACCATCATTCGTAATGTTCCCGCCACTTGCTGCCGTTGTGTTAGTTATAGCCGATAAATCTGTCGTTGTAAGGACTGGTGCGAGGGCAATAGGTTGAGCCGTTTTTATGGCTTCCTTTTTGCAGTTAAACAAGGGGGCTAACAGCAATCCAAATAGGAACAATCTGTAAATAGCGGATTTCGTTTTCACTGTATTGATTTATCAGGTGAATATATACAAAGATTTTATTAATTTACTCAATTTAATAATATTGTTTGATGCAAAAATAAACGTTTGAGCTGAGATTAATAGTAATTGGAAAAAATGCTAATCATGTTTTACAACATGTTTTTAACCTCTCCCTCGATCAAAAAAAAATGTGAGCTTTCGCTCCTATTTCTTTAAAGACCCTTTTGGTTCACAATCTCACGGACTCACTTTAGTGTCATGGATCCGTTTCATCTCCCCGATCACCGAGCTGATCACCGCCGAATTCGAGGTTTTGAACTCATTTCCTGTTACGTATTTCAAAAAGATGGATAATCCAGATCATGTTGGCCCCCCTAATATTGAAAAATGAGGTAAAAATATCTGCGGCATAATGGCCTTCTTATCAATTAATCTGACAAGATTTTGGTTCATTAATTATCAAATAACAACTATTAAGATATTCCAATTACGGGAAAACGAAAACATACAAGGCAGATTAAACAATTATTACAGTTACATAAATATGTGAAAGTCAAGAAGTTTATATCTCTCAGTTCGAAACTGAAAATAATAGTTGAAACTTTTCTTACCAAATTAGCTGTTTCTCATTTTAAATATTTACTAAAGCGATCATTCATCCGCACTTAAATTGAAGGCATCGTTACCTTATATTTCCATTTCGATGAAGGAAAGTTTTTGCCATTGGAAAGAAGTTGAACACCCTTTACAACATCGATAACACCGATTCCTGCCAAAGGAACACCCACCATAACGCCAAGTAATCCATATCCGCCTACATTTAGACCATCCACAGTAGCTAATATCCCCAGGCTGCCAATAACACCTCCCGGAACAGCAAGTACTACGCCATCAATTTGAGCTAAAAATGTTTGCGCGCTTAATTCCTGAAGCTGGCTGATAAGGACGGTGTAAGAATTGATAAGAATTGATTGATCGGAAAGAATTTTAAAATGACTATTGTACTTTTTACCATTTTTAAAAAAGCGAACCCAAGTGCCTTCTTCGATAAATTTGGATTTGTGTCCCTTGTAACTAATGACTTTCAGGCGACCTCTACTTTGTGCATAAGCCCCGAAAGCAACAAGCATAAAGAGGCAAATGACAATACATATTTGTCTCATGATTTGTTTTTGAGTAAAAAAATATTGACTCAATTTTGAGTTTGACAGTTATAAGCTCTTAAAATTTAATAAACATTTCCAAACTGGAAAAATATGTAATTTTGTTAGAAAGCAATATCTTTGAAATGGGATATCACGAAGTATTTTTATACAGAGATGTTGCTGAATTTTACGGTGTGAAAACCCGCGACATTAACTTATTTTTTTAATCATGAAAAAATTCTATTTCGTTTTTTGTGTTTTGCTCCTTAAT
>CAILKW010000219.1 GCA_903834845.1 uncultured Bacteroidia bacterium
CCCACTTTAGGGACTGGACTGATTCTGAAACAGGCTTTTTGGAATCGGTTAGCCATCAGATAAGTATAGCATTGAACAAAATTTGGCTGATGGATGAGAAGAAAAAACAGGAAGAGCATATCCGTAAACTATCGCTTGTAGTAGAACAAAGTCCTGTTTCTATATTGATAACCGATACTATGGGCATAATTGAATACGTTAATCCAAAGTTTTCTGAAGTATCGGGCTATTCACCGGAGGAAGTAATAGGTAAAAAACCCAATCTATGGCAATCAGGCATACAGACTAAAGAATTTTATGAGGAGCTTTGGAATACAATATTGGCTGGTCAAAACTGGTATGGCGAGTTTCAAAACAAAAAGAAGAACGGCGATATCTATTGGGAAAGTGCTGTAATCTCAGCTGTTACAGACAATAATGGTGATATTTCCTTTTTTATTGCTATTAAGGAAGATATTACCGACGATAGAAAAATGTTGGACGATCTGATTAAAGCCAAGGAGCGTGCCGAAGAAAGCGACAACCTTAAAAAAGCTTTTCTTAATAACATATCACACGAAATACGAACTCCTTTTAATGGAATACTTGGATTTCTGTCTCTTTTCCTTAGCAATGAATTACCACAGGATGAAAGAGCCGAGTATTGCAGCATTATTAACCATAGTGCCTTCCGCCTTATGAATACAATCAACGACATTGTTGAAATTTCGCAAATTCAGGCAGGACAAGTAAAGCCCATTTTAACCGACACTAACATAATAGGTCTAACCACTGAATTATGTCAGCATTATAAAGCCGATGCCGAGGCTAAAGGACTGAAATATCGTGTTAAAAACAGTTTACCCGACAATATTGAATATATAAATACTGATAGTGATAAACTAAATGTCGTTCTTTCTAAACTGATAGACAATGCCATAAAATTTACAAAAGAAGGTTCAATTGAAATTGAAATTTGTAGAGACAATGCATGCATTGTCTCTAACGGTATTGTCTCATCAGGCATTGTCTCTGCAATGGATTCAATATTATTTTCTGTAAAAGACACAGGTGTAGGCATTCCAAACGAAAAGCATCAGGTTATATTTAAGCCTTTTATGCAGGCTGATGTTTCAAGTACAAGACGCTTTGAAGGCCCTGGTTTAGGTCTCGCAATCGCTAAGTCATACGTGGAAATGCTTGGTGGCGAAATATGGGTAAAAAGCGATCCAGATGCAAAATTAGTAGGTAAAGGATCGGTTTTTTATTTTACTATTCCCTACAATTTGGTGCCGATAGAAAAAACCGTTGAAAATAATACTTTTTCGAGCAAAAATGCTTATAATCACATTAATCTTGAGGATTTAAACCTCAAAGTTTTAATTGTTGAAGACGATGAAAGATCTGCAAAACTTCTTAGTTTTATAGTAAAACCTTATTGCAAAGAAATTTTAAGAGCCAGAACCGGGATTGAGGCCATTGAAATTTGCTTAAATAACGCGGACTTGGATTTAATTCTTATGGATATTAAAATGCCAGACATGGACGGATATGAAGCAACCCGGATTATAAGGAAATATAACACAGATGTTGTCATTATTGCTCAAACGGCTAATGCCCTAACCGAAGACCGTGAAAAATCAATAACTGCCGGATGTAACGATTATATTTCAAAACCAATAGATATTGCCTTATTAAAAGGGTTGATGGCAAAGTACTTTTAATTTATAATACTGCTTATGAAACATATTTATGATAAGACCAAAGAAGAACTCATAAGAGAGCTACAGGAATTGCAGCAGGAGAATTATTCTTTAAAGGCATTATTCGACAAAGATATTACAGGGCGCAGGCAGACCGAACTGGCATTGAAAGAAAGCGAAATAAGATTTCAGCGTATTATTGACGTTTCGCCTGTTCCAATGGCGCTGAATGATGAACAACAAAATATTAACTTCCTGAATCCGGCATTTGTGCAAGCCTTCGGCTATAACCATGAGGAAATTCCAAATTATGCACATTGGCGACTTAAAGCATATCCCGACTTTAAATACAGGCAATGGGTAGCCGATACCTGGAAAGCCCATATTGAAGAGGCAAAAAGAACCGGGGCTGCCTTTGAACCTTTTGAGTTAACAGTGAGATGTAAGGACGGAAAAGATAAAATTGTAATGGCCAGTGCTACTTCGGTTTCCAACTCATTCAGAGGCAACCATCTGGTTTTGTTGTACGACATCACCGACCTCAAAAAAACAGAAGAAGCACTTCGTAAAAGTGAAGAACAATATCAGCTGATTAATGATTCCAGTCAGAATTCGATTTACAGTTTTGATCTTAACGAACGTTTTACAAGTGCTAACCGACATCTTTGCATTAATTTAAAATTACCTGCCGAACAAATTATAGGAAAAACTCCTTACGAATTGGGCTTTTCTGAATCACAATGTCGCGATTTGGCTGAAAAGCACCAAAAAGTTTACGCAACAGATAGTACCCACATTTTTGAGGGAGAAGTCATAATGCCTGATGGAAGTATTTATGTGGCTGAACTCATTATGAATCCTCTTCATGACAAGGATGGACGAATTGTCGGAATTGCAGAAACTACACGTGATATCACTGAAAGCAGGCTTGCAGCAAAGGCACTGAAAGAAAGTGAATCGAGATTCCGTGCTATTATAAACGTTTCTCCCGTACCAATTGCCTTGAATGACGAGCAACATAACATTACTTTCCTGAACCCTGCATTTATTGAAACATTTGGATATTCCCTCGATGATATACCCTGCCTTTCAAAATGGTGGCCTTATGCTTATCCTGATCCTGATTACCGGCAATGGGTAGCCGATACATGGAATTCCCGCATTGAAGAAGCGAGAACAACAGGGACAGCTTTCATACCTTTAGAATTAACTGTAAGATGTAAGGATGGAACAGACAAAATTGTTCTTACCAGTGCCGCTTCAATGTCTGATTCCTTTGATGGAATCCATTTAGTGTTGCTATACGACATAACAGAGCGTAAAAAGGCGGAGCAGGAATTAATTATTGCTAAAGAAAAAATAGAAGAAAGCGAAACCAATCTCAAAAGGGCACAAAAAACTGCAAAAATAGGTAGTTGGATATACGACATGACTTGTCAAATAATATGGTCGGAAGAAATGTTCACGATTTTTGGTGTCTCAAGCGAAACGTTTAATCCAACAGCCGAATCCTTTCTCAGTTTAATACATCCTGACGACCAATCAGCTGTGTATAATTGGATTTCGATCAGTTATACTCAAGGAATATCACCCGAGGTTGAGTTTCGGGCAATTCTTCCCAACAACTCCATTCGTTTTATCAGCGGTCGAAGTGAGCGGTTATGTGATGCTGACGGTAAACCGATTCGTTTGTCAGGAACTGCACAGGATATTACTGAGCGCAAACAGGCTGCCGAAGCACTGAAAGAAAGCGAAGAAAAACTAAGTGCCCTTTTTGGGTCAATGTCCGAAATGGTGGTAACACATGAACTGATATTCAATGAGACTGGAGA
>CAILKW010000220.1 GCA_903834845.1 uncultured Bacteroidia bacterium
GTAAACCTCATCCGGTGTTCCGCCACCAAGTACGTCACGTGGTGCAAGATTACCGATAAGCGCAACTTCCGGGCCGACCAATTCTCTGATTTGATTTATTGGATGATCAAATGCAAAGTTAAAAAGATTAACACCAATCTCGTGTAAAAACGGGGCACAAATCAGACCAAAGGCATCGTTATGAAAAAAACGAATCTTTGAAGGTACGGCACTGAATGATCTTTGTAAATAAGGAACAACAAATTCACGGCACTCCTCCTCACCGACAAAACCCACAATATCATCAAGTAGAAGAATCCCTTCAATGGAGGGAAAACACTCTTTTTGATATTGAACCCATTCACAAATAAAACGGGTGATTTTTTCGAGAAGTTCATTTGCTTTCTCTGGTTCTAAAGCAAGAAGCATCATAAACTCAGTAGTTCCCATCAAAAATGTGGCGATGTTTAAAGGGCCTCGTGACACTGCAAATTTTATTGAATGTCCCGATTGAATAATCTGTGGCTCAAGTATTTTCAACCTGTTAATCATAAAAGGCAATAAACCATCGCATTTTACATTAGGTTGAGGAAGAGAAGCAATATCATCAGAAGTGTGTATTATCTTTTCGGCATGAGGAAGATTCTCGTTGTACCAGATTGAACGTGCCCCAAAAGCCGATGGTTCTGTACACATTCCATATTCGGACCAGAAGCCGGGTAAAAAAGTGACATCAGGAAATGTTTCAATTGCTTTAATGTTTGTCTTCAGCCATGTTTCGTCCGAAGTGTAATAATCGAGAGTCGAAACCCCCGACCAGCCCGGTAACCAAGGGCTGTCTATGATAAACCCCACAGATTTTTCATTCTGACTTTCACCATTTACGATAGCGAGAAGATTGTCCCATTCTATTTTGGTCATGAGTAATATTGTACTTTAAAAAGTTAAAATAATTCAGCCAAAAGTATCATAGTACTAACATTAAATCATATAATTTCTTTGCCTTATATGATACTATTTTTGCAAGAATGTTGTTCAAAGGTAAAAATAACGCCATTGCTGAAGAATCAACAATGGCGTCAAAAAAAAAGTAATTAAATGTTTGAAAAAGTAACTTTCATCGGCTTTTAATTTGATGAATCATTAAATATCATCTGCTGCCGGAATAGCGGTTAATGGAGGCTTATTGTTTGCGTAACCATCGTAACCGAAATTCTGGTTTATTACTCCCTGTGTGTTCGAGCTAACCGAGCTTTGTGGTATTGGCCATAGAACATGAAAAGGACTTAATGTATATTCCTGTCCATTATTAGCTTTGACTCCTTTATTGTACCAATCGGTTTTTTCAGTTACCCTATCAAAGTAGAAATTTTTTGTTCCGAAATTTGCTGCTGTATAGGTATTCCCTTTATACGCTTTCCCTGTCTTTACAAAGATAAAGGAAATGCGGTTAAGCTCAGTTTTACGTGGTTCTTCCCAGAATAATTCACGGGCACGTTCGTCAAGAATAGTTCCGATATCGAATTTTGCTGCATCGGTATATGCTGCACATCCTGCACGAGTTCGAACAGCATTGACATCAGCCATAGCCTTAGCGATTTCCCCTTTCCACCAATATGCTTCGGCACGCAGCAAATATGTTTCGGCCAGACGGAAAACATACCAGTCGTAGGAACCTCCCTGCGGTTGAATTCTCCTTGGATCAGGATTGTAAATTTTGTAATGAGGCCAGCCAAACCAGTTTCTGATGGTATCGGTAGTTAATACTCCACCTGCTGAATTTCTTAACTGTAAAGGCTTATTGTAATAGGGATTAGCCTTCAAGTTTGGGTGATTATAAACAAGATCTTCCATGTTCATCCAGTTGTATTTTTTATGCCTCAGGTCATTCTGATCGTCCCAAATCATTCGTGTAGAATAATTAGTTCCTCTTGCGCGTCCGATTCCACGGCCAAAAGTCTCAACCAATTTTATGTCCTGAGCTGCAACATCTGAAGTTGCAGGTCCTACACCATCCGGAGTTCTAAGGAAATTCGAGTTAGAGACACCCCAGAAAGGAACGGCCTGACGCATAATCTGAAGATCTAAACGCGAATCAATCAAATCCTCTCTTGAAAGAACCATAAAAAGCACCTCTTTATTAGTACCCAGTGCTTTATTTGCATGCCAGTGCAATCTGGAAATCACATCATCCCTAACTATACCAAGTTTAGTTAAATAATCACCCTCTTCTTTTGGTATCGCACCAAAAGGGGTTTTCATTAAACTATATGCTCCACCATCAATTGCACCGTTTGCGGCTGCTATCGCGGCATCAAACTCACCAAGTGCCAGATCAATTTTTGTAAGTAAATGTTGACAGGCACCTTTGGTAACACGGCCTCTATCAACATTATCCGTGCACCATTGAGCCGCAAACTCCATATCCTTTTTAATCTTTTGGAGAATAACCTCTCGTTTTGTAGTATAAAAATCAAGTTTTGGTTCAATTATTTCTTTACCGATAAAAGGAATATCACCAAATTGCTGTGTCAAACGATAGTAGCGGTAAGCTCTGTGAAAATATGCAGAACCTAAAACTGCGTTACGTTCAGCTTCGTTGGTGAATTTGGTTTGATCAATACGAGAAATAACCACATTTGCATACTTAATACCTTTATAACCTTCGAGCCAAAACCACCCGATTCTGTTATAGTCAATATTATCGAGTTGAGAGCTTGGAGTAATTTGGATATTCATATTCATCGCCGGACCTGGTTTGTCGGTAGTTCCTTCAACGCAAACCTCCGAAAAAATTAGTTCTGTAATCATCGGGCAACCGTCTCCATACCACTCATAGCGCATGTTTCGTTCACAAGCAGTTAAAGCTCCGTACATTCCACGGGCATCAACAAACGCATTTTCCGGGGTAAAAATGGAAAGTGGTTTTGGCTCCAACCATTGGTCACTGCAATTCACTGTTCCCATTGCTAAAGGTATGAAAAGCAGGATTCGAAAAAATAATTTTATATTTAATGTCTTCATTTGTTATTAGCTTTTAAGTGAATTAGAGTGTCAAGTTAATTCCAATGGTAAAAGTACGAGGTGATGGGCCATTGGTCAGATTATTACTTTCGTTACGATATTGTTCCGGATCCCAGAATTTCCATTGAGGTGCCCAATATGCTACATTCCTTATTGTACCAAATATTTTGAGATTACTAATATCAGCTTTTTGCAATATAGACCGGGGAACAGTATATGAGAGGCTTATATTGTCGAACCTTATAAATGAGCGTTCTCTCCAGACATTAAATACCGCTCCACCTTCGTTGGAATAGATACGGGCGTATTCAGTAGTTGGATTTTCAGGTGTCCAGTAAGGAGTTATATATGCATTTATCCTTTCCGGAAATCCATCCCGGTTTTTGGCAACGTTGTATGCGCCGTAATGTCCCCAATTAGAATAAAATGAAAGTCCGAGATCGAAATTATTAAAAATATTGAACTCCTGCCGCATGGTCCAACGATAAAGTGGTTCAGTTTGTCCCTGAAATTGATTGTCCAATTCATTTATTTTCCCGTTATTATCTACATCCTGAAGGTGAAAATCACCAGGGTATTGTCCGAATTTGGCAGCATCAGTTTCTTGGCCTTTTTGCCATACACCTATAATTTTAGGCTCCCATATCTGGCTGATCGAATGTCCAATAAACCATTTGTTACTTGTGTCGTCACCCTCTTTTGTACCTATAATGTTTCCTTGTGCATCTTTGACATTAACTTGATCGCCGTAAAGGTGGACAATTTTATTCTTGTTATATGAAATATTAAAGTTTCCTCTCCATTTGAAATTTTTGTGATCAATGATTTTGGCATTCACAGTAAACTCAATTCCACGGTTCTCCAATTCGCCGAGGTTTGTTGCAACGGAACTGAATCCCAAAAGATCAGGCAATTTTCTATCAACCAAAAGATCAAGAGTATTCATCTTATAGTATTCAATTGAACCATCTAACATACCATCAAAAATAGAGTAGTCAACTCCAAAGTTTAATGCCCTACCCTTTTCCCATTTCAGGTTAGGATTTGCCATACGATTAACATACAACTGATTACTCTCATAAACTGTTCCCGTAGTAGTAGAATATGGATATTTCCCTATACTCATATCCGAAAGAGCATCATAACGGCCTACTTCGCGATTACCATTTTCACCCCAAGAAAGGCGTAGTTTGGTATATGTAAGAATATCGTTTTTAAAGAAATCTTCATCTGAAAGCACCCAGCCTAATGCCGCTGAAGGGAATGTTCCTCGTGGATTTCTCAATCCAAATGCAGAATAGCCATCGCGACGAACAGATAGTGTCAACATATATTTGCTACGATAAGAATAAAAAACACGAGCCATCAAGGCATCGCCTGTACTGTACTCGTCATTACTACTGATACTGTTAGCTGTGCTTTTACCTGCTGTCATATTATGAAATCCTAAGGCATCTGTTGGAGAAAATCCTTGTGTTGACATGGCGTTTTGCCAGCTTTGATATTTCTCAGCATTAGCAAGAAGTGTAACATCAATTTGATGAACTTCTTTTATTGTTTTATTCCATTTAACTAAGTGGTCTAACTGCCAACTATAAGTTGTGCTTTGTTCCCTATTTGCCTGACCTCCGAATTTAGCCCACTCTTCGTGAAGTGCCGACTGATGGTTCATATACTCATACCACTGAAAACGAGGTGAAAAATTCATTTGATATGATATCCCTAATGGGAAAGTCACTTTTGCGTATAAATTATTTGTGAGCGTATTATATATTTTTCTCCGATTCTGATACATTTTATCGTAAAGTGGATATTTTGAACCACGACCCAAGTCATCAACCGGACTGATTCGAATTGTTGTTCCATCATCCTTATAAATAGAACCCCAAGGTGAACTCCAAACCATTTGACTCCAATCGGCATTGATATTGCTTTCGTCACGATTGGCAAATTGTGTATTAATACCTACGTTCAGCCAATCTGTTACTTTGGCATCCAAATTAAGGCGACTTCTGATGGTTGAAAATTTATCCCCTACAATAACACCTTCATTACTATTGTACCCAACAGACCAATAGTATGTTACTTCGTCCTTTTTCCCGGATAAAGAGAGGTTGTGATCCTGTCGCAGACCAGTTTGAAAGACCAAATCTTTCCAGTTCGTTGGAGTGTTAGCTTTATAGTTTTTAACCTCCACAGGCAAAAGACCCAAACGAGGTAACCAAATATCCAATAGTTCACCTGTTGAACCATCTCTCCACATTGCTTCAGTTACAGTAGAAGGTAATTTTGTTGGATCATCAAATTTATACAGTTTTGCATTTGTAGCTGCATTGTAATAGTTTAAAGATTTCATTACGTCAGTGCGCCAGTTCAGAAAATCATAAGGATCATGCGCCTCCTGAAGAGTTGCCATAGTTGCAACGCCAACGCTTGAAGTAACATTGATCATCGGTTTTCCCTGTTTACCTTTTTTGGTAGTAATGATTATTACGCCATTCGCAGCTCTTGCACCATACACAGCCGAAGAAGATGCATCTTTCAAAACATCAATAGTTTCAATGTCGGTAGGATTTATATCTTCCATACCACCCTGATAAATTACACCATCTAGAACGATCAATGGAGATGAAGAGGTTTTCAAAGTGTTGTCACCCCTGATTTCAAGATCGCCACCACCTTTTGCAAGTGAAGAAAAACCTACGCTTAACCCGGCAATGTTGCCGCGAAGGATGTCCTGAACAGATTGTGGTTTCTCATTCTCCAACCTTTCCGATTTTACTGATGACACTGAACCTGTTAAATCTCTCTTTTTGGCAGTTCCGTAGCCGATAGCAACTACTTCATCAATTTTCAGTGTGCTTTCTTCGAGAGTTACATTAATTTCGGTCTGGTTTGTGATCGTTACCTCAGTACTATTGAAACCAATAAACGAATAAACCAAGATTGAATTTGGTTTCGCCCCAACCAAAGTATAGTTACCATCAAAGTCAGTTACTGTTCCACTGGTCGTACCTTTAATAATAATAGCAACGCCTGGTAGTGCCTCTCCTGATTTGGCAATTACTTTCCCTTTGACCGTTTTTGTTGATTGAGCCATAACATTCGCAGGAAGCGAAAGCAGGCTGAACAAAACAATAAAAGCACTTAGCAAAACAGCTCCCAAAGTCTTGTTCAAATAGAGCATAAATCTCCCTTTTCCCCGATTCTTCTTTTTCATAAATAAATCTAAATTAATTGTTTAAAACAAGAATAATTGTTTTCTCTTCAGATGAATAATAATTTTTTAACAAAAATAATTACTTTTTGACAAAAATAAACTCTCATTACTACCTCAGTCAATATTTTATTTGCAAACACTTATACTATATTTGCAGCTTCATTTTAGAGGAAACTTATATTATTACCAATTAATATTATTATTATTAATGAAGCCATTCAAAGAAGTCATTAACTATCCGGCTGATAACTCATTTTTGATAAAATATGATGATTTTCCCCATTTCACTTTTCCCTGGCATTTTCATAATGAATATGAAATAGTATTTATTATCAAGAGTTTTGGGAAAAAATTTGTCGGCGATTCGGTGGAAGAGTTTTCCGCTGGAGATTTATCTCTTTTCGGCAGCAAGCTTCCTCATTTTTATATGAACGATCAATTGTTTTATCAGGGAGATGACAATTTTAGGGTTAACGCAATTATTGTTCAGTTTCCAACAAGCTATTTTCCTCAGCAGCAATTGCAGCGACCTGAATTCGGATCAATAAAAAAACTGTTAAACAGTGCTTCTGCCGGTTTAAAATTTCCATCCGAAACTGCAGCAATTGGTGGCCCTATTCTTAACGACATGCTTAGAACAATCGGGATGGAACGCCATCTTCTATTTGTAAAATTGATAGATTTCCTTGGAAGTTCAGAATCGCGGTTTATTGCAACTCCTGATTATACAAATTCGATTGATGATCAGGGGGAGCCACGAATGGCCAAAATTTATAAATTCATAACTAGTAATTATAATAGAAAAATAACTCTCGAAGAGGTAGCCTCAGTTGCAGGAATGAATCCTTCAGCTTTTTGTCGCTACTTCAGACAAAAAACGGGAAAAACTTATGCCCAATTTGTTAATGAACTAAGGATAAACTATGCCTGTAAACTTTTAAGACATGATAAACAAACTGTTGTGCATATTTGTGATGAAGCCGGATTCAATAATCTTTCAAATTTCAATCGTCAGTTTAAAGGCTTCACAGGAAAATCACCATCAGAATATCGTGAGTTATTCCGCGGAAAGTAGTGGATCATTGTATAATTTTGTATTTTTATAAAAATATTTCAATAAAAATGTGCGGTAGATATATACTAATCCAGAAAGCAGAAGTTCTCGAAAAACGTTTCGGAGTAATCGTTCCTGATACTGTTCACCTGACTCCGTCATATAACATAGCTCCTGGAAAGCTTGCACCGGTAATCACAAATGAACATCCACTTGAAATTCAGATGTTTCGATTCGGCTTAACCCCATCGTGGATGACAAAACCATCTTTTTTTATCAATGCGCGAGCCGAAGGTGACCATAATTCAGACAACAATCCGGGTTATAGCGGAGCCAAAGGAATTATCACTAAACCAGCCTTCCGTAAAGCAATCAGAAGCCAGCGGTGCCTGATTCCAGCTGATGCATTTATTGAAGGTCCTGAAAAAGAAAAGCTGAATAAACCCTATGTTATTTATTTGCGAGATAAGGTACGACCGTTTGCATTCGCCGGAATCTGGGACTGCTGGAAGAACCCTGAGACTGAAGAATTAATTAATTCCTTCGCCATTATTACAACTGTAGCGAATGAAGTAATGCAAAAAATAAATCACCACCGCTCACCGGTTATCCTCCACCAGAGTGACGAAAAACACTGGTTGTCTAACAGTCTTCCTTTGTCTGAAGTTACCCGACTTTTGATGCCTTACCCCGGTGTATTAATGAATGCATATCCAATAGCACCAACTATTAAAAATCCCGGTGCAGACGATCCCGGACTTATTCACCCGGCAGGACAAAGAATAATGATTGAGACAGTAATCACAAGCAGATCTGAAGCTCGAATTACAGGAATGGGAAGTAATAAGAATTTTGGGTTTGACGAAAAGAATCCGTTGGGGATCTGAGCCATTTGACATGGAAAAGCTCTATCAAAAAATCAACTTATAAAATTCATTGTCTCTTTTTCCTGAAACAATAGGTTTTTCCCTGAATTTTGTTGCTCGTGAAATAATAGCCATTTTTTCCTTTCTAAACCACCTGCATATCCTGTGAGTTTTCCGTTATTACCGATAATCCGGTGACAGGGAATGACAATAGGTAAAGCGTTTCTCGCATTGGCCATCCCAACTGCCCTGCTTGATTTTTCAGACCCCGTTGCCCGTGCTATTTCAAGATAGCTCTTTGTGAAACCATATTTTACATCCACAACATTATTCCAAACGCGATGTTGAAAATCAGTGCCATCAGGATCAATAGGCAAATCGAACAGTTGTCGGTTTCCCAAAAAATAATCTTCAAGTTGCTTTTTACTGCGAAACAGAATTTCAGGGATATAAGTTTTAACCTCAATATAATCAGCATTAAACTCAATCATTTTGAGTCTCAATTCATCCGAAACCAGTTTCAAAACTCCGATCGGACTATTCATTGTTATAAAGAATACTGCCATAACCAATTTATTATTAATTCATTTCGATGGAGAAAGATATACAAGGACAAAAATACAAAACAACGGTCAAAGATATGAAGTACCTTACGAAACTTTAAATACTACCTTTGCGGCAAGTTGTTGATTGTGTTTTAAGTGTGATATTTGTTGAAATAATTCAAATAATTAATAAGTGATGAAAGATCAACTTTTTGGTAAAGATTTAGGCGAATTAAAGGAGATCAGTGCTAACCTTGGGTTGCCTGCTTATACTGCACGGCAACTTGCCAACTGGCTCTACAAAAAGGAAATTAATTCGATTGATGAGATGAGCAACTTGTCGAAAAAAACAAGGGAATTGCTTAGCGATAAATTTGTATTTGGTCTTATCTCTCCATCTAAAGTTCAAATTAGTGTTGATGGCACAAAGAAGTACCTTTTCCCTACATTTCAGAATAAATTTATTGAAACAGCAATGATTCCCGAAGAGGAACGTAAAACAGTTTGTGTTTCGACACAAGTCGGATGTAAAATGGGTTGCCTTTTCTGTATGACAGGTAAACAAGGTTTTCATGGGCAACTTACAGCATGTGAGATAATAAATCAAATCAGAAGTATTAAAGAATATGGCGAAGTCTCCAACATTGTTTACATGGGAATGGGTGAACCTTTCGATAATCTTGATGCTGTTCTAAAAAGTCTTGATATACTTACCTCCGATTGGGGTTATGCAATGAGCCCCAAGCGGATAACAGTCTCGTCAATTGGAATTATTCCTTCCTTGTTAAGGTTTCTCAAGGAGTGCGAAGTGCATCTTGCAATTAGTTTGAATACCCCATTCGCAGATGAACGATCTAAACTGATGCCCATTCAAACTGCCTATCCGATTGCAGACGTAGTACACGAAATTAAAAGTTGGGATTTTGGCAGGCAACGTCGTATATCATTTGAATACATCCTTTTTAAAGGTGTTAATGATTCACAATTACATGTCAGAGAATTGGTAAAATTGTTATCGGGAGTCAGATGCAGGGTAAATCTTATCCGTTTCCATGCTGTACCAGGATCCCTTCTCTCAAGTCCAGATGAAGATATGATGAATGGTTTCAGAGATCAGCTTAACGACAAGGGAATTACAGCAACTATACGAGCTTCACGAGGTCAGGATATCAATGCTGCTTGCGGTTTGTTGTCAACAAAGGAGATGATTTAGTAAAAAAAGTAGTTCATTTACCTAATCTTAAATTCAAGGTTTTGTAAAAATATTTCCGAAATTTGGAAAACTCAATCAAATGTTTTTATCTTTGCAAAGTTATTAGTGGATAAATTTGATTGATTGCAACCACGGAAAAAAATGCTAAAACAAAATTTTCGGATTCTTTCCCATCAATCAAATATCCCTGTAATTTATTAATTATTAATTGATCTGAAATTTCAGGTTATCAAATTATTTTTATTATGGGATATCTTTTTACTTCAGAATCGGTGTCAGAAGGACACCCCGACAAAGTAGCCGATCAGATTTCGGATGCGGTACTTGATGAATTTTTGGCTTTCGACCGTAACTCTAAAGTTGCCTGCGAGACTTTAGTGACTACCGGTCAGGTAATTCTGGCAGGTGAGATCAAATCACAGACTTATGTTGATGTGCGTGAGGTGGCTCGCAGAGTAATAAACAGGATTGGTTACACAAAAGCTGAATATCAGTTTGATGGCGATTCTTGCGGTGTTTTAACCGCTTTACATGAACAATCACCAGACATTAACCGTGGGGTTGATAAGATTGATCGCGAAAATCAGGGAGCAGGTGATCAGGGGATGATGTTTGGTTACGCTTCGTCCGAAACTGAAAATTACATGCCTTTATCGCTCGACCTGTCGCATCTGTTGCTACTTGAATTAGCTGCAATTCGGCGTGAGCTGAAAGTTATGACCTACCTTCGTCCTGATTCAAAATCGCAGGTAACAATCGAGTACGATATTAATAACAAGCCAGTTAAAGTTCACACGATTGTTGTTTCGACCCAACATGATGATTTTATTCAGCCTGAAAACAATTCTCCGGAAGCTCAGGCTATAGCAGATCAATCTATGTGCGACAAAATAAAGGAGGATGTTCAGCAATACCTGATACCCGCAATTGTAGCAAAATTACCCGCATCAATTCAACAATTGTTTAATCCCGGATACATTCTGTATGTCAATCCTACCGGGAAATTTGTGATTGGTGGACCTCATGGTGATACCGGACTTACCGGACGTAAAATAATCGTTGATACTTATGGTGGAAAAGGAGCCCATGGCGGGGGTGCTTTCTCAGGTAAGGATCCATCAAAAGTTGACCGCTCTGCCGCTTATGCAGCAAGGCACATTGCAAAAAACATGGTAGCAGCCGGGGTTGCAGAAGAGATTTTGGTGCAGCTCGCTTATGCTATTGGTGTTGCTCAACCTGTCAATATTTACGTAAACACTTATGGAACTGCTAAAGTAGCATTGAATGACAGTGAGATTTCTGAGAAAATTTCAGAATTATTCGATTTGCGTCCTTATGCAATCGAAGAGCGTTTAAAACTACGTAATCCGATTTATGAGGAAACAGCAGCTTATGGGCACATGGGGCGTACTCCTCAAACAATTACTAAAAAGTACTCTTCTCCCTATTTTGGAGATCTGGTAAAGGAAGTCGAACTCTTTACTTGGGAGAAACTTGATTACATTGACAAAATAAAAGCTACATTCGGCGTTTAAACCCACTATATCAATTAGATACAAGCCTGATAAGTTTTAAAATTTATCAGGCTTTATTTTGAATTATCATCAAAATGTCAATTTCCCAACTTCTTCCTTACGAGGCTCTGAATCTCCTCACATCGTTTTTTTGCAGCTATTTCGAGATTTTCAGCCTCACATAAAATTCCACTGATGGCTTCTTTATCGTCAAAGGATAATGAATTAACGAGAACATTGAGGTAAGCACCCGAAATTGCCGTTGCTGCACAAAGCGCACCAACTCCGGCATCAGTCACAGAATTTGGATTGCCTGTTTCAATCATTGCCTCAATTATTTCGAATGACTGATATGACAATTGCATAACCCGAAAAGGGACAAAAATAGCATTTTGGGTAGCCGATTGAATCGCTTCATTCCGCGTCGCTAATTCCTTTGGAGTTTCTTTTGCTAATTTAAAGGCTTCCATAATTTGATTAAATGCCTCAGTATCTTTATCAACAAGCTTTAAGAGCTCCTCATATATTACCTTTCCTTTTTCGGCCCAATTTGAAAACTCTTCCCAACGACTGTCCCAACCCCGTTTATGTGAAGTAAGATTAGCAACCATAACACCAAGTGCAGCACCCAAAGCACCAGTCAAAGCTGCAACTGAACCTCCGCCAGGTGCTGGACAATCGGAGGCTGTTTCACGGACAAAATCAGATAATTTCAGATTTATCAATTTATCAACATCTTCAGCAAGAATATATTCGATGATTCTTTTATCAGGATCAAAAGTTGATAATTCATCGAGACCTAATGATTTAACAGCTATTTTAATAATTTCCCTGTCGGGGATTCCCAAAGAACGTTGTTGCTTTTGGAGATAATATTTGCCTGCATTGAGCAATGCTTGTAAAGGAATCATCCCGATTAACTCGGAGCCTGTCACCCTGATTCCCCTGTCTCGTGCCCGTTCACAAACTTCATCAAAAGCAATATGAATTGGAGTAGCCGTAATATCTGTAAGATTAATTGATATTTGTGCAATTCCGTATTCCTTAATAAACCAACCTATTGCCCTTACATTCTTTAATGTTCCGGGAATTCTCACTTGTTCGCCATTTTCATCCGTAATTATTTTTCCGGTTATGGGATCTCCATCTCTTTTTACCCGTCCTGATTCACGAACATCAAAAGCAATAGAATTAGCAAGTCGTACAGAAGTAGTATTCAGATTAATATTATAAGCAATTAGAAAATTTCTGGCACCGATTGCGATTGCTCCGGAGCGTTCATTAAAAATAGCCTTCCCGTAATCGGGTTGCCAACCAGAAGTTTTCAACTTTTCTGCAAGCCCTTCGTATTCACCAGCCCGACAATTTGCAAGACTTCTTCGTTTTTCTTCAAAAGCAGCAAATTCATAACAATAAACTGGTAATCCTAACTCTTCACCAACTCGTTTCGCAAGTTTTCTGGCATATTCAACAGTTTCATCCATTGTGATATCTGAAATCGGGATGAGAGGACATACGTCTGTCGCTCCAAACCGAGGATGTTCTCCTTTGTGATAACGCATATCAATCAATTCTGATGCGCAACGAATTGCAATGAAAGCAGCTTCAATAACCAACTCAGGTTCTCCAACAAATGTGACGACTGTCCGATTTGTAGCATATCCGGGATCTACATTGAGAAGCCTTATTCCTTTGACGCTTTCAATACTATCGGTAATTTGTTTAATTAAAGATAGATCACGTCCTTCTGAGAAATTTGGTACACACTCAATAATTTGTTTCATTCTTGATATTTATTTACCTATTATTTTAATAATATAACCTGTAATGTTTTAATGCTTTACTATTTATCATTCGCGATTTCTCCCCGTTTCCAAACCTTTGAGGGCTTTAAACTTCCCTGTTGGTAAAGTATATCGCGATAATCGGAAGTCGGAAATCCTATCATGTCGGCAATAAAACCATTTTTTAAAACTCCCCTGTCTTTTAAACTAAGTGCATTTGCTGCCCTGAAAGTGATGCCTGCCAATGACTCAGCTATTGTCATTTTTTCAAAGATACCCAACAATGCAGTTTGAACTAACAGATCTCCCATTGGTGCCGAACCAGGATTCCAGTCGGAGCCTATTGCGAGTGAGCAACCTGAATCCAACAACTTTCGGGCGGAAGCAAAACGACAACCTAATCCCAATGAAGCTCCCGGAAGTACAATTGGGATTACATCGGATGCAGCTAATAATTTTATTTCCTTATCTTCAACAATTTCAAGATGGTCAACCGAAAGAACACCCAACTCGCACGCCAGCGAAACTCCACCTTTAGTAAACTGTTCCGCGTGAATTACCAAATCAAAACCAATACTTTTTGCTTTTAATAAATACTTCCGCGCTTCATCAACTGAAAATGCTCCATCATCTATGTATATATCAATCCGGTCTGCCAGAGCAAGTTTTTTAACAATAGGAAGCAGTTCACAAACAATATTTTCCAAATAATCTGATTGACTTCCCGGAAAGTCCGATGGTTTGATATGTGCTGCAAGGCAAGTTGGGATAAGATCAACAAAATGGGTTTGATTCACTTTACCGATAACTTCAAGGAGCTTAATCTCTCCTAAAATATTTAAGCAATAACCACTTTTTACCTCTGTCGTTGTAACACCATTTTTTAAGTGTTTTAATACTCGTTCCATTAACAGTGCTTCAAGTTCTGCAATAGTGGCATCTCTTGTATGTGAAACGGTACTGTCAATTCCTCCTCCGTCTTGTGCAATTTCGAGATAATTTTTCCCGGCTAAGCGGAGAGAATAGTCGTTTGCCCTGCTTCCTGCCCAGCAAATATGGGTATGTGGATCGATTAGCCCAGGTATAACAACCATCTGGTTTTCTACGTATTCGATCCATGAGGAATTCCTAAAATCCGAACAAAGCTGATTAAATTCTCCGACTGCCGCAATTTTTCCGTTGCAAACCACAATTCCACCCTGGTGAACGGTTTTAAGCTGACTGTCGCAAAGACTTCCTTTCAAAGGAAGATTATCCATTGTTAAAAGCTGAGTAAAAGGGCCGATTATTTTATTTTTATAATTGTTCATTTAAAACTAAGGTTAAATGTACTCATATTATCCTGAGCCTTAATATATCCTGCATCATTATGCCTGAAAATACCCATTGCAGGATCATTGTACAGCACCCTTCGAATACAAGTTTCGGCTCTTTCGGTTCCATCAGCAACTACGACCATGCCTGCATGTTGCGAAAAGCCCATCCCAACTCCTCCTCCGTGGTGGAATGATACCCAAGTTGCACCTCCTCCGGTATTAGCCATTAGATTTAGCAGTGGCCAGTCTGAAACCGCATCACTTCCATCCATCATTTTTTCGGTTTCTCTGTTTGGTGATGCCACCGATCCACAATCAAGATGGTCGCGCCCTATTACAATTGGAGCTTTTACCCTCCCCGATTTTACAAGATTATTAAATAGAACGCCTGCTTTTTCGCGCTCACCCATTCCCAGCCAACAAATTCGTGCAGGAAGACCTTGAAATTTAACTTTCTGTTCAGCTTTTACTAACCAGTTGATCATATCCGTACTATCAGGGAAAGCCTCAATCAGAGCATTGTCGGTTATTCGAATATCTTCAGGGTCACCAGATAAAGCTACCCAACGAAATGGACCTTTGCCATCGCAAAACAGAGGACGGATGAACTCCGGAATAAAACCGTTAATGTCAAAAGCATTTTTTTCTCCACCTTGTTTTGCCATCTCGCGAAGATTATTGCCATAATCAAACACGATGCTCCCATGCCTCTTCATTTCGAGCATAAAACCGACATGTCGTGCCATGCTTTTTATTGCCAGTGCTTTGTACATTCCATGTTCCGCTATTCGCATAGCATAAGCCTCCTCAAGAGTTATACCATTAGGCACATAGCCATGCAAAGGATCATGTGCAGAAGTCTGATCTGTAACAATATCAGGAATAATTCCATCAGTTAGAAGCCTTTCGAGAGTGTCACCAATGTCAGCAACAAGGCCTACAGAGATGGCATCACCTTGTTCTTTTGCCTTCAGTACTACTTCTTTTGCTTCTTCGTAGGAGTAGTAAATATAGTCAATATATCCGGAATGAAGTCTTTTAATAATCCTTTCAGGATCAATATCAACACCCAGAAATGTTGCTCCTGCCATAGTTGCAGCAAGTGGCTGAGCTCCGCCCATTCCGCCAAGTCCACCCGAAACAATCAATTTATGTTTGAGATCTCCTTTAAAATATTTCATTCGACAGGCAACAAAAGTTTGGTATGTTCCCTGTAGAATTCCTTGTGAACCTATATAAATCCAACTTCCCGCGGTCATCTGGCCATACATCATCAGTCCATTACTTTTCAGTTTTTCGAAATGATCCCAGGTTGCCCAGACAGGAACAAGGTTGCTATTAGCAATAAATACTCTGGGAGATTCAGGATGTGTTCTTACAATTCCTACGGCTTTGCCTGATTGAATCAGTAAACTATGGTATTCATCAAGTTCGAGAAGGCATTTAATAATCTGTAACAAAGCTTCGGGATTTCTTGCAGCTTGACCTGTACCTCCATAAACAACAAGTTCATCTGGGTTTTCGGCAACATTCCCATCCAGATTGTTTAGCAGCATCCTTAATGGTGCCTCTGTCTGCCATGATTTTGCATGCAATTGATTTCCGGTAGGAGCTTGATAAACAGGATGTGTGGCATATTTATTAATAAATTCCGTATAATTCATGACGTTCGTTTTTAAGTTTAAACTTCAGTTTTTTAGCAGCTTTGGCTGAAATAGTAACTAACGTTTTATTTGATACCATTTCAATTGCTTTATTCATTTCCTCAGACATGATGTGATCATATTCGGCAAATGGAATTGTTTGTCTTACAAAACGGTGACATTCGTCTATGATTCCACCTGAAGTTAGCGGTCTTCTGAAATCAAAACCTTGGGCAGCGCAATATAGTTCAATTCCCAGAATTTTCTCAAGGTTTGAAATTACCATTAGTGCTTTGCGTGCGCTTATTGATCCCATACTTACATGATCTTCCTGTCCCAGAGATGTGGGAATGCTGTCGGCACTCGCCGGGAAACACAAACTTTTGTTTTCGCTCACTAAAGCCGCAGTTGTATATTGTGGAATCATAAAGCCGGAATTTAAACCCGTCTCTTTCATAAGCAGTTTTGGAAGTCCTTCGATTGAATCATTAAGTGAAAGATAGATACGGCGATCGGCAATATTTCCCAATTCTGATGCTGCTACGGTAACATAGTCAAGAGCCATTGCAAGCGGCTGACCGTGGAAATTACCTCCACTGATTGTCTGGCCATCATGTAAAATAATTGGGTTGTCAGTTACCGAATTTAATTCAATGTTTAACAGCTCTTTAAGATGAAGCCAGGCATTTCGGGAGGCACCATGAACCTGTGGAATACATCTTAGCGAGTAAGGATCCTGAAGGCGTGAACAGTTTTTATGCGACTGCACAATTTCAGAATTCCCGATAATCATTCTCATTCTTTCAGCTACATAACATATTCCTTGATAAGGCCTTAGAGAATGTAATTCAGGAGAAAAAGTTTTTACTGATCCTAACATAGCTTCAAGGTTCATTGCAGCAATCAAATCGGCGTTATCCAGACAGTTTTGCAATCGCTCTACAATCTTAACTGTGTGAGCAGTAATAAATTGGGTTCCATTAATTAACGCAAGCCCCTCTTTTGCACCAAGCTCTATTGGTTTTATCCCAAATTTTTTTAGAATAATTCCCATTTTAACAATTTTTCCTTTGAAAATCACTTTACCGTAGCCTGTCAAAGGAAGAAAGAGGTGTGCCAGAGGAGCCAGATCGCCAGAAGCTCCTACGGATCCCTGAGAAGGTACTACCGGTATAATATCGTTATTGATATGCCATAAGATCCGCTCGAGCGTATTCATTGAAATGCCCGAATAACCTTTTGCCAGAGTGTGTACTTTCAGAATCATCATGAGTTTGGCAATATCAGGTTGAATCGGGTCGCCAACACCAACGCTATGACTCATTAACAAATTAAGTTGTAACTTTTTTGTATCACTTTCAGAGATAATTGTTGTGCAAAGAGGTCCGAATCCGGTATTGATTCCATAAACTGTTTCATGGTTTGCCACAATGTTTTCAACAATACTTCTACTGTAGGCAATCAGCTCACCCGCCTTTGAACTAATGGTTCCGGTAATTTTTCCGGCTACCAGCTTAAGAGCAATGCCTACGGTGAGAGTATCATCACCATAGTTAAACGATTTTGGGATTATCTTATCTTTTTGAACCATACTCAATTAGTATAAAACATTAAAATCATGGCTGTTAATTTCAGTTTGCATAATCATAGTACAATCGTACGAATTATTAATACAACCAAATATGACAAAAGCCGGTATTATCCGGCTTTTGAAGATGTTTAAAAAGTAGTTAAAACAGAAAGGCTAACACCTTTTTCAGAAAAGTCCGTGCAATTGAGCATCAATACGGTCAATTACTTTACTGAGATCTTCTTGCTTTTCGGCAAAATTGAGTTCGTCAACATTAATAACAAGCAACTTACCAAGCCTGTATCGGCTTGCCCATGCTTCGTAGCGTTGGTTGAGTTGCTTGAGATAGTCGAGTCGGATAGTGTTTTCATATTCTCTACCACGTTTTTGGATTTGCTGAACCAGTGTAGGAATTGAAGCACGTAAATAAATAATCAAGTCGGGAGGTTGAATCAACTTACCCATTAGCTCAAAAAGGGTGTGATAGGTCTCGAAATCGCGCGTACTCATCAACCCCATGTCATGAAGATTAGGTGCGAAAATCTCAGCATCCTCATAAATAGTTCTGTCCTGAATAACAGTTTTCCCCGAATTACGGAACTGAACAATCTGGCTGAAACGATTATTAAGGAAATAAACCTGTAAATTAAACGACCAACGTTGCATGTCGTGATAAAAATCGTTTAGGTATGGATTCCCGTCAACTTCTTCGTAGTGAGCGTCCCATCTGTAATGTTTTGATAAAATCCCTGCGAGTGTTGTTTTTCCGGCACCGATATTTCCGGCAATTGCAATGTGCATTTTAGCAGCTTCAATTTTCATAAGCAGATAATTTGTTATTTATTTAACGATTCATGAATTCTTAGTAAACCATCCAGATAATCCCTGTTATTTGATAAACGGGGAACCTTATTCTGCCCGCCTATCTTTCCGCGTTCACGCATCCACTCCATAAATGTTCCATCTGTAACTATCAGAACATGTGGTCTTTCCAATGTCGCGTTTCTATGTCTTTTAGCTTCATAGTCAGAGTTTAGATCCTGCAATTTTTGGTCAAGAATTGTGGTAAACTTATCTATATCCGATGGTTGGGTATCGAATTCAATAAGCCACTGATGCGCCCCTTTTGACTGACTTTCGCTCATAAATATTGGTCCGGCTGTATAATCACTAATAATTGCCCCTGTTCCAAGGCAGGCTTCCTTGATGGCTCTTTCAGCGTTATCAATAATAACTTCTTCACCAAATGCGTTAATAAAGTGTTTAGTACGACCTGTTATCCTCAGTTTATAAGGATTCTTTGAGGAAAATTTTACTGTATCGCCAATCATGTATCGCCAAAGTCCGCCATTAGTAGAAATCACCATAGCATAATTAACACCTGTCTCTACATCCCAAAGAGGAATAGTTAAGGGATGGTCTTCATTGGCGTTACTTGAAGGAATAAACTCGTAGAAAACACCATAATCAAGCATAAGTAGCATATCAGCGCTTGAGGGATCATCCTGAATCGCAAAAAAACCCTCCGAAGCATTGTATGTCTCCATATAGTTCATTTTAGCAGATGGAATAATACGCTTATATTGTTCCCTATATGGATCGAAAGAAATTCCGCCATGGATAAAAAGTTCGAGGTTTGGCCATACTTCAAGAATATTCGATTTCTTTGTGTATTCGAGAATGTATCGAAGAAGAACCATAAACCAGGAAGGAACCCCAGCCAATGAAGTAACATTTTCAGTTACTGCAGTTTTCGTAATCTGGGAAATTTTTTCTTCAAACTCGGGAATCAATGCGATTTCAGTGGGAGGTGTACGATGGAAATCTGTCCAAAATGGAAGATTCTCAATCATAATTGCTGAAAGATCACCATAATAGGCTTTATTACTCAAATTCGTCATCTGATGACTTCCACCCAATGTCAAACTCTTTCCCGAAAGTAATGATGCCTCGGGATAATTGCGATAGTAGATAGCCAACACATCTTTCCCCCCTCTGAAATGGCAATCATCAAGTGATTCCCTCGAAACGGGGATAAATTTACTCTTAGCATTGGTTGTTCCCGATGACTTGGCAAACCATTTCATTATTCCGGGCCAAAGCACATTTTTATCGCCTTGAATCATACGGTTAATCAAAGGTTCGATGGTTTCATAACGGCCAACTGGAACTTTTTCTTTGTATTGTTCCCATGTTTTGGTGTTCGCATAGTCGTATTTTTCGCCCCATTCGGTATTTTTGGCCGCGTTAAGAAGATTAAAAAGCACCTCCTGCTGGATATCTGCTGCATGTTCCCGATAGAGATCTATTTCATAAATACGCTTATAATTAATCCAGTTGATTAGCGAATTGAGAATTGTCATGCTATGAATTATTTTGAATTATTCGGTTGAAATTTAGTAATTTTCGGCAAAATATCAAAGTGTTTGTTTTTACATATAAATTTAATGCGACAAATTTAAAACTTTATTCTCATGAATGTAGTAGATATCGTTCTGATTGTACTTATTATTGGTGCTGCAATTAATGGTTTTGTAAAAGGTTTTTTTATAGAGCTGGCTTCAATTGCCTCATTAATACTTGGAATATGGGCTGCCGTTGAATTTACCGATCTTGTCCAGCAATGGCTGTCGAACTACCTTCACTGGAGTATTGACTCTATAAGACTAGCAGCATTTATTCTTATTTTTGTTTTTGTTGTCCTTATTGTTCACTTAATTGCATCACTCACCGAAAAATTTGTAAAAGCGATAGCTCTCGGTATCTTTAGTAGGCTGGCAGGAGCTATATTCGGAGCATTTAAAGCTGCATTTATCCTGAGTATCCTAATAATAATAATCACAAAAATAGAGAATTATACCATTACAATTATACCTGATAAGGCAAAAACCGAATCCAGATTATATGGCCCAATCGAAAACATGGCTCCCAATATACTGCCATTCCTGAAAGCAGAAAAGGAAAGAACAAACCGACAACCATCAAAAAACCCTACAACATAACATTAATGGTTATCTGATTTTACACGACTACTTTTAATTACTTTTTCTGAAAAATCTTTCCAGAACATTCTATGAAATTTCAGACTATTCGATTTTGTGAGTAATTCGTTAGGAGAAAATGTACTGCCGGGAATAGTTGCCAACCTCGTTTCCTCCTTGTAAAGTGATGGAGATTCAGGATGAAATTGAACTCCTATGACATTACCAAAAACCCTGTGCTGCAATCCTTCCACGATTTTTTTATCGGTTGAAGTCGCAATTACATTCAGATTTGCTCCCTTTTTCCCGACTGCCTGATGATGATAACTTAAAACCATGGGTGTAGTCGCCTCAGACATCCTCGAAATCTCACCAAGATACCCTTTTTGAAGAATTCTAATGGGATGGAAATTGCCGCCGAACAGTTCTGAAAGTGGATAAAAAGGACTTAAATAACTCCTATGTTGGTTTTCTAAAGGCATTGCAGCAACTTTTTCTAAGGTATTTTTATGATAACGTTGCTGGGGTATATCCTGAAGCAAAGTTCCTCCTGCAGCTACATTCATAGTTTGCATACCAAGGCAAAAAGCTCTAATAATAAAGTCAGGCTTACCAACGAGAAAAGGTTTGAATGTTGGGTTTCGGCTACCTCCAATAAGATGGAAAAACAGAGAAGTCTCGAAATAATGACGATATGGATCGGTAACTAACGTTAATAGATGTTCCTCCTGTCCATAAACTGCTGCCGGAATATCGGGACCTCCATAGAAAATTATCGCATCCGACTCTTCAAATAATTTTCGGAAAGCAATTGAGCAATTATTTTCACGATAAATATCTTCCAGTTTAAGATCACCTGTTATTTTCATAAGTTTATAATTATTTATCTGATGTTCTGCCAGATATTTTTCCGATGCAGTATAATTATAAGCCTCCTTTTCGTAGTAAACACCCAATAATTCCACTTCCGGGATGTCGATAATTTTATTTTCGACCATCCAGACCATGTTTTCAATATTACTAACTGTTGGATGGAGCAAAACCAACCTGTGCTGGGCCTGACCCTGAAAAAAGATCAGTATAACGAAGGTCAACATTAACAATGATTTGATTTGAAATCCGCCTTTTCTCATATTATTTATATTTAAGGCTGAAAAGTAGTATTTTTAATTCAAAAATCATAATCACATCCCCACTTTAACCTTTTCTTTTCTTTGAACAGTTAGATGCGTTGATTTTCCTGTGAATAATTTAAGAATTTTTGCTTTTATACAAGATGTTTGAAAGTTGTATCTTTGCACGATTATTTAATTACTGTTTAAATGAATTTTGTTGAAGAATTAACCTGGAGAGGCATGGTACATGATATGATGCCCGGACTTGAAGAACAGCTAAAAAAAGAAGTTACATCGGCTTATCTTGGGATTGACCCGACCGCAGACTCTTTACATATCGGACATCTTGTTGGTGTGATGATGTTAAAACATTTCCAGATTTCGGGACATAAACCCATAGTTTTAGTGGGTGGCGCAACCGGAATGATAGGCGATCCTTCCGGCAAATCGCAGGAACGAAATTTATTGGATGAACCGACCTTGAGGCATAATCAGGAATGTCTTAAAATTCAAATTGCAAAATTTCTTGATTTTGATTCAATGAATCCGAGCCAGGCTGAAATGGTCAACAATTATGATTGGATGAAAGACTTCAGCTTTCTGGATTTTATACGCGACATTGGCAAGCACATCACCGTCAATTATATGATGGCAAAAGATTCAGTCAAAAAACGACTTGATCCTGACAGTGGCCTGACAGGGATGTCATTTACTGAATTTACTTACCAATTAGTTCAGGGTGCCGATTTTCTCCATCTTTTTAAAACTAAAAACTGCAAATTGCAGATGGGAGGCTCCGATCAATGGGGAAATATCACCACAGGTACTGAGTTGATCAGGAGGGTTGCCGGTGGCGAGGCATACGCACTTACTTGTCCGCTTATCAAAAAGGCAGATGGTACAAAATTCGGAAAAACAGAATCAGGTAACGTTTGGCTCGATCCGGTGCGCACATCACCATATAAATTCTATCAGTTTTGGTTAAACACTTCGGATGCAGATGCAGACAAATACATCAAAATTTTTACCATTTTACCAAAAGAAACGATAGATCAATTAATTGAACAGCATAAACTGGCACCTCATCTGCGTCAGCTACAAAAAGTATTGGCTAAAGAAGTTACCTGCATGGTTCATTCTGAAGTTGATTACAATTTAGCGGTTGAGGCCTCGGAAATTCTCTTTGGAAAGGGAACTGAGGAAACATTACGTAAGCTTGACGAAGAAACATTTTTATCAGTTTTCGAGGGTGTACCGCAATTCAATATTCCGATGTCTGATCTTGAACCAGAAGTAAATATTGTTGATTTATTGGCAGAAAAGACTTTGGTTTTTCCGTCGAAAGGTGAAGCACGGCGTACAATTGCAGGTGGCGGTGTGTCAATCAATAAGGTAAAAATTGAAAAACCTGACGAAATAATTTCTCAATCTAAACTTATTGGAGGCAAATATCTTTTGGTACAGAAAGGGAAGAAGAACTATTTTCTCCTAAAAGCAGAATAAACTAAAAAATAAGAATCAAAATACTTGTAAAACAAAAAAGGCTGAAACCCAACGATTTCAGCCTTTTTTAGCTCCTCAGGTAGGACTTGAACCTACGACCTACGGATTAACAGTCCGCCGCTCTAACCAACTGAGCTACTGAGGAATAAGCTTATAATTTACCTTAGCCATAATTTCTTCTAAAGCGTTGCAAAATTAGTAAGTTTTTCATAAATCTGAAATATATTTGTAAAATAATCAAAAAAAAATCAAAGAATGAGAAAGTTGAAAATATTGGGTATTGGGAATGCCCTTGTTGATATTATGGTACTAATAGAAAATGATCTAATTATCAATAATTTAAATCTTCCTAAAGGAGGAATGACCCTCGTTGATGGTGATCAATCAGCGATGATTCAAAATGAAATTTCGCACCTGAATATTAAAATTGCAACCGGTGGTTCTGTTGCAAATGCGATTAATGGGATCGCAGGTCTTGATGTGGATTGCGGGTTTGTTGGTGCAATCGGTCGAGATGAGCTTGGGTTACTGTTTAAAAATGACATGTTCAAACGTGGAATTTCCTTGGTGATGAAAGAACTCGATCTTCCTACCGGGCGCGCAGTGGGTTTTATCAGTCAGGGTGGAGAGCGCACATTTGCCACATATTTGGGAGCAGCCATTGAAATGGGTCCTGATGATATCTCGACAGAGCTATTTAATGGATACGATTTGTTTTTTATCGAAGGTTATCTGGTTTTTAATCATGCTTTAATTATGGCAGCCGCTACCGCTGCAAAATCAGCAGGACTTACAATTGCACTCGATCTGTCGAGTTTCAACGTTGTCGAGGCCAATCAAGATATTCTCAATGAATTAGTTGATAATTATATTGATATTATTTTTGCCAACGAAGAAGAAGCAAAGTCATTTACTGGTATGTTACCAGAAGAGGCCCTTGATAATCTGGCAGATCGATGTGATATAGCTATCGTAAAGGTTGGGAAAGAGGGTGCTTTTATTAAACAGGGAACTTGTAAATGGCATATCCCAGCCGTGACGTCTTCAGTAATTGATACTACAGGTGCAGGTGATTATTTTGCAGCCGGATTTCTGGCAGGTTTAGCAACAGGATGCGATCTGGGAAAATGTGGGTCAATTGGCGCATTAATGGCAGGAGAAGTGATAAAAGTAATTGGTGCAGAATTAAGTGATAGCCAATGGAATGACGTAAAAAACCGCGTAAAATCACTATAAATTTGTCAATACTTTAGTTTTTTAAGGGTTATAGTCGCGTAAAACTCAAAAGTAGGTCTTTACGGCAAATTCAAATTGACTTATAAAGATTTTTTTAAAGACTGATATGTTGTTTTGCTCATAGAATATCAACATTGCCTTTTTATAGTCAATGGAATTTATGGTTCTGAAAGAAATGGGACAGCAATTATTATTCATTAGTATTGCGTTGCTAATGATTCTTGCTGTCCTTTTATTTCCATCATTAAAGGCTTGAATATATGATAGTAATACTAAGGCAAGTAAAGCTTTCGCAAAAACATTTTTCTCCTTGTTGACTAATGCACACATATTTTCGAGTGCCTCCCTAATCTGAAACTCGTTATCAAGAGGTTTATAGTTAGTTCCTGAAATTCCGACTCTTCGTCTTCTGATATTTCTGTCAACGTACAACTCCTTTATTAAGATGCTGTGAATATCTTCAATTCCGGATACAGTTAACGGTGAGACATAAGTAGTATTTTCAATAATAAAATCCAAGGCATCCTTATGATTAAGAAGCATGATCGCCTCCTCTTTCGTTTTACCCGATGCTGTTTCTTTTTCTCTTAACAAACGTTCTGTTTCTAAAAGCGAGTATGTATTGCCTTCAATCTGTGATGACTTCCAGCTCAGGTCAATTGCCAAACGTTCAAGCTCTTTTTTATATTCAAGATATGTGAGTTTAGAAATATTCTCTTTATATATATTTTGAAGATTATTCAATATGTTAAGCTCATCATTTGTGAAAACAGAAACTTTACTTAAAGTATCTGTAATTAATGAATGGTTGTAACTCTCTTTTATATTCCTTTCATCTATTTCCATTTTAAAATACATCTCTTCATCAATGAAGCGAATTAATTCATAAGCTGGACTTATCAGGTACTTTGTTCCTTTTCCTTTACCGTTAAAAATGATCAGATTTGTTGATATTAATTTTTGCAGAGTTCTTTTTAAGGTTGCATAACCAAGTTTTACTTCAATTCCGGCGTATATCTCCCCTGATGAAACTGAAGAATTCAGTTTAAGAAATTCCAGTATTAAAGTGCTGTTGTCTTTTATATTTTTCGACATACTAAATAATTTTGAGATCACAAATATAGTAATTGCGGCTCAATATTAATAATAAATGAGCCCTATTTGTAGTTTGTGTGAGCTTTATAATTGTCAGGTATTACACTATTAATCATTTTTCTCAATTTGGGGATAAGAATATTTTAGACAAAATTGATTAGATTTGCACTATAAAAATTTTAAATTCGAAAAAATGTCCTTCGCACAAAAACTCCAAAAGAGTAAATATCACCTTATTTTTTCTGTTTTACCTATAGTTATTATTGCCGGCGTAATAAAGGTCATCCTTCACTTTCTTGATTGGGAATTGATTCCAAAAGAGCTTACTATGTTCTTTCCCAGCATTTTAACCGGAATCATATTTATACTCGGGGTTTTATTGGCCGGCGTTGTTTCGGATTACAAAGAGAGTGAGAAAATCCCGAACGAATTAGCGGCATCATTGTATGCACTCTGGCAGGAGACAAATTTTATAGGCAAGGTTCAAAACTGTAAATCTGTACCTGGGATATTTATTAAATTGAGATTGTTTATTCCGACTTTAAAGGAAGATTTTTTTTTAAAACGAAACGACAAAATATTTAAGCTTCTTGATGACTTGTCATCCGATGTTATTCAATTAGGGAAAGAGGATGCTTTGCCCGGATATCTTTTCAGAATGAAGGTGGAAATATCAAATTTGAAAAAAAATTTAACCCGTATTAATGTCATTAAAAGTACTGATTTTATTCCTTCAGTTTTTGTTTGTATTCTCGCTATTACTATTGTCTTTCTGACTGTTTACTGCCTACTGGCTGTTGATCCGTGGTGGGGAGGGTTGATTGTTCAGTGCATTTTCACTTTCGTGATCTTTGCGATCCTTAAGCTAATCAAGGACATGGAGGATCCTTTCAAATACGATGGGAGTGGCCAGGCCAAAGCCGACGAAGTACGTCTCGAGGTCCTTGATTACCTCCAAAAAGAATTTGAAGAAAAACTAATATGGCTTTTTTGAAAGATTAATTGCGAAATCTGTCTGCAATATATTGCCAAATAATTTTTACTCCGAGAAAAAAGCAAAAAACACCAAACAATATAAAAAGACCTCCCAAGCCAATGGCTATTATTTCTTTTGGCGTTTGAGGCATCGCATGGGCAAGTCGCTGGTAAACTGTAAATCCTGTTGATTCAACACCACCCTTAGGAGCAGTTTTAACAGCCCATATAATCAAAGAACCGACTCCGATCATAACTACTGCCAAACCCCAGCCTAAATAAAACCCTTCCTTGTCAAATTTTGCTGGTTCAACCCTTTTGGATTTAATTGGTTTTTTTTTCGCGTTGGTTACTTTTTGGGCTGATTCGGTTTCAGTTCTTTTTTTTACATTCATGGCAAACCTCCTGATTTTTTGTTTAGTAATTTAATAATGTGCTGTTTTAAAATTATTCCTGCACCATAGGCAACGAAATTATGAAATAATTTGTTACTTTGCAATCTCTTTTAAAAAATAATGAAAGTTTTTACCACAGTTACATCATTGCAAGAGGCACTTAAAGATGTGCAAGATAAAGGCTTCACAGTCGGCTTTGTCCCAACAATGGGAGCCCTTCACTACGGGCATTTGTCGCTCGTTGCAAAAGCTGGAAGCATGACAGACATTGTGGTTGTTTCAATTTTTGTTAATCCGACCCAATTTACTGACAAGAACGACCTTACTAATTACCCCCGAACTCTGGAATCAGATTTGAAATTGCTTTCATCTGTTCGGTGCGACTATGTTTTTTCGCCGTCAGTTGAAGAGATGTATCCAGTGGAAGATACACGTAAATTTGATTTTGGATATCTCGAAACTGTTATGGAAGGGGAATTTCGTCCGGGTCATTTTAACGGAGTAGCTCAAGTTGTCAGTAAACTATTTGCGATTATTTTACCCCAAAAGGCTTTTTTCGGACTCAAGGATTTTCAACAGTTGGCTGTCATCAGGAAAATGGTGAGACAGATGGGCCTTCCGGTAGAAATAGTTCCTTGCGATATTGTACGCGAAGGTGATGGATTGGCAATGAGCTCACGAAATAAGCTTTTGTTGCCGGAGTATAGAAACTGTGCATCTATTATTTATCAAACATTAAAAGAAGCAAAAGAGCTGACAACGACAAAATCTCTACAATTCATTAAGGATTTTGTGGTTAACCGGATAAATGCAAACGGACTTTTAAAAGTCGAATATTTTGAGATAGTAGATGAAAATAGTCTGATGCCTTCAAAGAACTTTAATGAACCCGGAGCAAAAGTGGGTTGCATTGCTGTCTTTGCTGGTAAGGTAAGGCTAATTGATAACATTATTTTTGACATTAATTAAGTATAAAATGTTTATAGAAGTTTGTAAATCTAAAATTCACAGGGTAACTGTAACGGGAGCCGATCTTCAGTATGTGGGTAGCATTACAATTGACGAAGATCTTATGAACGCCGCTAATATCATTGATAATGAGAAAGTTCAGGTTGTTGATGTTAATAATGGCGAGCGTCTCGAAACTTATGTGATACGAGGCGAAAGGGGCAAAGGTGAAATTATTTTAAATGGCCCTGCCGCCAGAAAAGTCTCAGTTGGCGACATTGTGATTATTGTTTCTTATGCTTCGATGGATTTTGAAGAAGCTAAGAGCTTTAAACCGCGTATTATTTTCCCTGATACAGAGAATAATCGGTTGGTATAACAAAATTTGTAGGATTAAATTTTGAAGTTATGAGCCATAAGAAATTGATTCGGTTCGATTGGGCAATGAAAACAATACTTCGGGATAAATCAAATTTCGATGTGTTGGAAGGTTTTCTATGTGCCTTATTTGAGGATGACAGTATCAAAATTCTCAACATTCTTGAAAGTGAAAGCAATCAGAAAACATACGATGATAAATTTAACCGTGTTAATTTGTTGATACAAGATAAAGAAAACCGGAAAATATATATCGAAATACAAAATACCAGAGAAACAGACTATTTGGAAAGACTGCTTTACAGTTCATCCAAGATTATTGTTGACCACCAAAAACTTGGAAATGATTTTTCCAACATCAGCAAAGTGATCTCAATAAGCATCATGTATTTCAATTTGGGTTTGGGTGATGACTATATTTATCACGGTAACAATGATTTTTATGGAATTAACACCCATAACAAATTAATCGTTAAAAAACGTGTTGAATTATTGGACAGCTTAGAACCTAAATATAAATTTGAAGAGAAAAATATCTTTCCCGAGTACTACATCATAACGGTGGAGAGGTACAAGAATATAATACAGAGGCGAATAGATGAATGGGTTTATATATTTAAGAACAACGAAGTAGCAGAAGGGTCAACTTCAAAAAACATAGATAAAGCCGAGCAGAAACTTGCAGAATTGAATATGACAGACGAAGAAAGGGCAGTATATGAGAAATACCTTATAAACTTAGCAAGAGACAGAGATGCAATAAATACCGCAAAAGAGGAGGGTCATGAAGAAGGCAAGATCGAAGGCAAGATCGAAGGCAAAATTGAAGGCAAGATTGAAGGCAAGATTGAAGGCATTGAACTAATGATAGTTAATGGTTATAAATCAAATGTTACAATTGAGCTCTTATCTATAATGGCACAAATAAGCACTGAAGAAGTTAACAATATTCTGATGAAGTCTGGATTGATGACAAAACCATTTTAGATTACTTATTTAAACTCAATATCAAGTCCCTCACCGATGTCGAAAACAAAAACTACGTTTGTTTGCCAAAGTTGCGGCACACAATCTCCCAAATGGATTGGCAAATGCAATTCATGCGGAGAATGGAATACTTATATTGAGGAAATCCTTACTGAAAGAAAGTCTGGCTCAACTCTTCAGGTAAAAGGGAATTTGAAACCACAACTACTCTCCGAGATAAATCTCAACCAACAATCGCGTATTGTTACCGGAAATGTAGAATTTGACCGCGTTATCGGTGGTGGTTTGGTTCCCGGCGGATTAATACTGCTTGGAGGAGAACCAGGTATCGGTAAATCAACACTTGTTCTTCAGATTGCATTACAACTCCCGCAATTGAGGGTTTTGTACATTTCGGGCGAAGAGAGCCTTCAGCAACTCAAAATGAGGGCTAATCGTTTGAATGGTAAGACATCACCTTGTTTGTTTTTATGTGAAACTTCACTCGAAAATATTCTTTTACATCTCGAGTCAGAAAAACCTGACTTAGTAATCATTGATTCTATTCAGACAGTTGCTACCGAATTAGCTGAATCTTCGCCGGGTAGTGTAACACAAATAAGAGAGTGTACTGTCGCAATTATGAAGGTAGCCAAGTCTAACCAGATTGCTGTAATTTTAATAGGTCATATAAACAAAGAAGGTAGCTTGGCTGGACCTAAAGTACTTGAGCATATCGTTGATACAGTACTTCAATTTGAGGGAGACAGGAATTACCTTTACAGAATACTCCGATCTGTAAAAAATCGTTTCGGCTCAACGTCCGAACTTGGTATTTTCGAAATGCGGCAGGATGGATTGCACGAGGTAAATAACCCCTCCGAAATGTTGCTATCATCGCATAATGATGGATTAAGCGGAACAGCCACTGCAGCCACGATGGAAGGAATGAGGTCGTTCCTTATTGAAGTTCAATCTCTTGTAAGTTCAGCAGCTTATGGCAATCCGCAACGGTCTTCCACCGGTTTCGATTTACGCAGGATGAATATGTTATTGGCCGTACTCGAAAAAAGAGCCGGGTTTAAACTTATGACAAAAGATGTTTTTCTAAATATAGCGGGCGGACTTCGTGTTGACGACCCAGCTATGGATCTGGCTGTAATTGCAGCAATTCTCTCTTCCAACTTCGATGTCGCAATTGATAAACAGATAGCTTTTGCAGGCGAAGTGGGACTTACTGGCGAAATACGACCTGTAAACCGTATTGAACAACGCATAGCTGAAGCGCAAAAACTTGGTTTTAAAGAGATTTATTTGTCGAAATACATCAAAGGTGTTGACTTCTCACGTTTCGATATTAAGATTCATCAAATCGAAAGGGTCGAGAAAATGATCAGAACTTTATTTTCATAAACTATTACTTTTTGTCGGTGCCTTAGACCTCACGTAATGGTAAAACATAGTTTCAATCCAGCAATTTTCTAAACAAAATTTACATCCCTTCAAACCGGCAAAGGTTTTGAAAAAACAAAAAATAAGGTAAATAAGGTTGGGGATTAATATTAACTCGTTGGTTACTAAGGTTAAGAATAAAGGAAAAATAAGGTTTTTTAAAAACCTTATTTTTGTTTTCCAAAATTAGTAGAAAGGTTAATGAATATGTATTTAAACCTTATTTACATCCCTTTAAACCCGCAAAGGCTTTGATCAAAAAAATAAGGTAAATAAGGTTGGTGATGTATGTTAACCCGTTGGTTACTAAGGTTAAAAACAAATGAAAAATAAGGTTTTTTTGTTTTTGTTTTAAACCCCATTTTCTCTTAAACCACGAAGTAGTTTAACTTGAATCGAAGATCGGCGAAGTCAATAACCTAAAGTGTAGCCTGCGGAACCGGGGGAAACGAACAACCCACCACGAAAAACTACGAAGTAGTTTAATTCGAATAGCCTAAAGTGTAGCTTGCGGAACCGGGGGAAAATGGATGAAAGTACACCGGCAACCACAAAATTGGTTGAACGTTGATTAAAATAAACTGCCTATCCCTTTCATTCAAGTTCACTATTTATTGGAATTCATTCATATTTGTAACGCATTACATATTAAGCAATTGCATCAAATCCCCCCAGCCCCCCTTTTTGAAAGGGAGAGTCGCTCAAACGTAAATTGTTTCCTTTATATTGTTTTCAAGAATAAGTTGACCGAAAGGGATAAGCAGTTAAAATAAATAAGGTAAATAAGGTTAGTTATTAAGGTTAACAAGTTGGTTACTAAGGTTAAAAACAAATGAAAATAAGGTTTTTTTAATTACGCTTTAACTATATTTCTCATCTTCTTAACCTTACCACCTAAAGCCCTCCTGATACACACAACAAAAAAAGCCCTCCTTGCGGAGGGCCTTAAAATTTAATTCTATTAAATCTATTATTCTGAAATTCTAGTTAAGAAGAGATACTTCCTTCGATAAGTTAATACCCCATGTTGCAGGAGTTCCAATAACGTCATCAATAACACCTGTACTTGGTGCTGTAGTGTACCATGCGTTAGCCCTATCAGCTTGCATCTTATCTGTCAATGGCTGTAAAAGTGCAGTAGCAGGATCAACATCCTCAATCTGCAAATTAATATTTGACATACTGGTTGAAACACCATAAGTAGCTGTAGTAGCAACTATTTTAACAACCAATGCTTTAAGTGGTAATAAAGCTGAAGAATAGATTTTCGCATCTGTGAACGTGCCTGCACCTGAGGTTGGTACGGCAGCAGTATATGTACCGCTTAAATTATTACCATATACCCAGAATACATCATTCTGATCTGGTGTACCATAACCATCTGCGTCATTAAGAGTACCAACTGCCGTAGCTGCAACAGGAAGTGCAAGACTTGCAGTGGTATAACTTGCAAGATTCAAAGTGGCCAATTTCGTATTGTTGGTAATCTGAATTACTCTTGGGTAGTTTGTTGAAGTAGTAAGCGAGGTTAGCTCAGTATTGTTAGCAATAATCAACGTTGTACCAGGTCCCTGTGGGAAATGTGTATGACCTAAAGCAAGTGTTTTGAGACCTGTGTTAGAACAATTGGCAACTAATAAATTATTAATAACTCCGGATGTTGTAAGAGATGTTAATTCATCGCAATTTGCAACAGATGCACCTCTTAAAACTCCATGTAATTTAAGAGTTGTAAGACTAGGCGCAGATAAACCACCTTCAACTAAAACACCCGCATTAGTTGCAATATAAGAAACTGCAGAAAAATCGGTTTTGGCAGCACCTGTAATCTCAGCTGTAAGTAATTCGTCAAAGCCTCCGGTTAGATTAACCATGTTGTTAACAGCGCCAAGGGTAAGATGTTCAACGACTGGAATTGTAGCAGGAGTTGACCAATCGTATTTGGCTAAAGTAACATTTGTGGCACTATTTGAAACAAAATAACCACCTACACCATCCCATAATGGAATAGAAACTGTGGTAGGACCTTCAATAGTAACAGTGTATTCGCAGTCAACCAATTTCTCTAAATTTACAGTGCCTCCGTCAGCGATATTCAGATCTAAATCGTCATCTGATGTTGTACAAGCAGAAAGATCAAGAGAAGTAGCATCACCGGCATGAACAATCAAACCATTAAGATATTCAACAGTTTTAATGGTAACGGTAAGTGCAGAGTCAGCATCAAGATGATCAATAGTGGTTTCGCCTAATACAACAGATTTTGCATTTGGAAACTCAAGTGTATTTTCTGTCCCAAAGCCCCACCAATCTGATAATATGCCCACATTAGGATTCATAACAAGATTAGGAAAATTAATACTTTGTACGTTCCAGTCGTCATCATTTCCTTGAGTACCATCCTCTCCCCAAATATCTAAATACACATAGCCACCGACACTTAATAAAGATGTTGATTCATAAACACCGTCATATCCCAGACCATACCATCCACTAACAATTGCGATTTTAGGATCATTAACATCAGCTCCCCAAATATCGTAATTTCCGTCAACCTGACTCAACAAAGGTAAACTAAGGTTATCACCAGGAGCACTTTCAATATAAACATCGCCATTTATAACTGCTTGAACTTTTGACATAATGGTATTCAATTTTGCTCTGAAGGCAGCAGTGATATTAGCAGTATTAACTACGAAATATCCGTTTACAATGGCCAACTGGTTCAATTTGCCAAAAAAGAAATCTACTGCAGCATCAGAGGTAATTATAACCCAACCATTGTACATTGCTGTACTGTTAAGAATAGTAGTAATGTCGGCCTGAGCAGCAGCCAAAGCCAATTGTAAACCCTGAATGGTTAATTTTGTTTTGTCGGCATTTGAAGGATCACCCTGAAGAGCAAGTAAGGTAGCATCAATCTTAGCAAGTGTTGCAACATTTCCTGCATCAATAATAGCTTTTAAAGCAGCTTCAAGTGCGGTTACTTTTGCATCGGTATTTCCGTTAACAGCAAGAACACCACCGTTAATAAGGGCTTCAAGGGCAGCTTTTGCAGCTTCAATTTTTCCGTCTGTAACCAATAATCCGGCGGCAGTAGCTTCGTTAATACTTACTATACTTGCTGCAATAGCTTGTTCAAGAGCCAATTTAGCAGCAGCAATTTTTGTATTTAGGTTTTCTTTTGTAGCAGATAAACCATCGGCAATAACTTTATTAATAGCTTCTGTAGCGGCAGCAATTGTTGCAGTTACGTTTGCATCGGTAGAAAGAGCACTCTCTGCAATTTGTTTAAGTATCTCAGCCTGAATAGCTTTAACCTCAGCAGAAGTAGCAGTTAATGCCAACTGAACTTTCAATGCATCAAGTTTGTCATTCA
>CAILKW010000221.1 GCA_903834845.1 uncultured Bacteroidia bacterium
GGTGGTATGATGTTTGATTTATCAGATAATCTGAAGTTTAAGCCTACATTTATGACAAAAACAGTAGTTGGCAGTCCGTTCGAGTATGATATTTCGGCCAATTTTTTAATATCCGAAAAGTTTTGGATTGGAGGCATGTACCGGTCGGGCGATGCTTTTGGGGCAATTGTTCAATGGATTTTCAATAACAAATTAAGGTTAGGATATGCCTACGATTTCACCACTACCGACCTGAGAAATTATCAGCAAGGTGTTCATGAGATTATGATCTCTTATGAGTTCGTTTATGCAAAACATAAATATATTTCGCCCCGCTATTTTTGAAATTAATGGCAATAATCAGCAAATCTGCATCATTTAACTAAAAGACTAATACACAGCAATAATGAAATCACTATTTGTAAAGCATAACCTTTTTTTATTGATTTTGATGTTGTACGCATCGGTTGGTTATCCCCAAAGTAAAGACAAGCGAATTTTTGATGATTCGGCAATAAAAATTTCCGAAACAGGGACAAATTCTATCCACAGTGATTTTGGGCCATCACTAATTCAAAATTCACTTTATTTCACCACTTTTAATGATAATCTGGTTGAAAAGAGCGATATAAAATTGAAAAACAGAGAATTTTATGATCTGTACAAAGTGTCTGTTGACAAACAGGGTAATACAATAGGTAAACGTAGTCCGATTGAGGAATTTGTCACCCGCTTCAACGACGGACCGGTATCGTTGTGTCCCCAAACAGGTGAACTTTTTGTTACCCAAAACTACACCGATAAATCAGTTAAGCATAAACCATTTCAGACCGTTATCCACCGGCTGAAAATAATTATTGCAAAACAGATAAATGGGAAATGGGAACAAGTTGCCGTTTTTCCTCATAACAATCCTGGATATTCAGTTGGACATCCTGCCATAACGGAGTCGGGCGATACTTTGGTATTTTCGAGTGATAAACCGGGCGGATATGGAGAAACAGACCTTTATTATTCAATAAGAAAAAACGGGAAATGGGAAACCCCAGTCAATCTGGGTCCCAAAATAAACACAGCCGGAAAAGAGGAATTTGCCTTTATTACAGATCAACATTTTGATGGACAATATCTTATATTTTCCTCAAAAGGGAGAACAGGATATGGTGGTTTTGATTTGTATTATACTCCATTTCCATCGGACTATAGCGAAATTGGCCATTTTGAGAGACCCATCAACAGTGAGTCCGATGATTTTGCCATGACTATACCAACAGATTCTGAGTTTGGTTACCTCACTTCAAACCGTCCGGGTACAGGAAATGACGACATATACAAATTCACATTCAAACGAATCGTTAAACAGCAGTTACCACCGCAGAAAAAATTCAGAGACTTGTATATTTTCAATAGAAACAGTATGCTTCCGATACCCGAAGTCGGCGTAGAAACCTGCGATAAGCTTGTTTATAAGACTGATAATAGTGGTAAAATAGACTCATTGCCATGTCTTGAGAGCAATTGTGAGGTTAAAGCAGCCAAATTCGGATATTCTGCAATAACAAAAACATTGCTCGCATGTAACGCAAACACCAAAGAATTTACAAGAGACACAATATGGATGGATGTAATTGTAAATGTGAAGATTGGGTTGAAGAACATCTATTACGACCTTGACAAATGGGATATTTTGCCAGAATCGGCAAAGGAACTTGATCTTTTGGTATCGCTGATGAAAGAAAATCCCGAAATGAAAGTCAAATTAGGATCACACACCGACAGTCGTGGAACAAAAACATACAATCAGAGGTTATCGCAGTTACGTGCCGAATCGGCTGTTAACTATGTGGTATCAAAGGGGATAGTCCGCGAGCGGATAACTGCCACCGGATATGGAGAGTCGGAATTGTTGAATAAATGTGCTGATGGTGTCACATGTACACCGCAGGAACACAGGGAAAACCGCCGGACAGAAATATTTATTCCCGGCTTTGGAAAA
>CAILKW010000222.1 GCA_903834845.1 uncultured Bacteroidia bacterium
ATAAAAACACAGCAGGTAACAGGGGTTTTGCAAAAGCTGGGCTTCGGTGCTAAATTGAACATTTGGAATTCTATTGAACATTGTGCTAAATTTGAACATTCGTACTTCTAATCCCAGCCTTCGCAAAGCCCCAAAACGTTACCAACAAGGCGTAAAAAGACAGCGGACAACAAACTTGACAAAGGAAAATGAATTTGGAAACGAAATACGAAATAAATGTTATGACTGAATGGAAAGACAAAAGATTTAGTTTTTTTGCCGACCCACGAAAGACAGAAAAGGAAAGCCATCGCACATTTGGCACATTGCCTTTTGCCCGCCACACAAGCCAACGCTTCGCAAAAGTCAAAGAGCCAAATCTTGCTGACCCGCAATTTATTTTGTATGTATTTTAAAATGATTATTTTTGACATCAATAAATGAATAAGATTGTGAAACAAAAAAATAGAAAAATGCAGAATTAAAATTGAAATAAAAATATAGCGTTTAGCAGAATTCTGTTATTGAAACCGTCCAAATTTTCAAAACTGAACAGGATAGTAAGCAAAAACGCCACGTCAAGGCGTGGTCGTTGCTTTACTTGTTCAGTGGGTTCTTGGACGGACCTCAATAACGGTAGGTAATTTGACCACGCTGTTTTTTTATATACAAACGAAATTACAAAGCGAATGAAAAATAGTCATATAGATGATACTTGAAAACCGTATAAAAAATAAATGTGAAGTCTTGTAAACACAAAAAAAACGGGGCGTATCCGAAAAGCCATATGAGTAGGTTAACTTAAAAAATAAATAAAATGAAAAAATTTGTAAGTAATTTGGTAATGTTCGTTATTCTAATTGCATATTTTGCTTTGACCATTTTTCTGTTTATGAAAACAGGAAGTAAAGGAGTTCTAATACTTGGTGTAATATTGGCACTTGCATACTCTGTAGTTTGTTTTGTTTTTAAACGTATTCGCTCCAAAATGACAATTTGGTGGGGGATTTTAAGTTTTATTACGGCTATTTGGTGGGTTTACTTAATGACGAAATAGATATTATATGAGAAAGAAAACAATTTATTTTGATGATTCTTAATATACAACGATAGTATATTTAATATAGTGGAGTCCAGAATAACACTTAAAAAACGGGGCGATACCTGAAAAGCCATACGAGTAAGAAAAAAATTTAAATTCAAAAATAATGAAAAAAATAATGACAGTTTTAGGAGCAATAATTTTTGCTTCATTTATTCTCACAAGTTGTGGTGGTGGGAGTAAGAGTAAGAACGAATGTAGTATTAAGCCAAATTCAATTACTATTAAAGGCGGTTTATCTGATTTATTTGAAGTGGTTGATGGGACTTATAAAATTGAAAAAGATTATTACGAAAACAAGTGGAACGGAATTAATCTAAAAATTCAAGTCAAAAGGAAAAGCAAGGAATTTGATGCAAAATCTGATATTACAATTTCCTGTGAGTTGCTTGACGAAAATCAAAGCCCTGTTGGTATGAAGATAGATTGTTCTGATTTAGCAGAAATGATTGCTCTCAAACCAAATGAAACAGCTTGGCTTAAATTTTATATTAACGATATAGGCATTAAGGAAGATGAAGTCGAAAAAGTAAAATCTTTTACCTTATCATCAACTTTAGAAAAAAAAGAAGAAAGCAGTTCAAGTTCTTCAGTAAGTTCAGAAAATGAAAATCCTTCAACTGCAAGTAGTGGTGATTGTGACCAATTTATTAAAGATTATGAAGCATTTGCAAACAGTTACATTAAAATACTTAAAAAGTATAAAGCTAATCCGAACGATGCAAGTATTCTTACTGAATATACCGAAGCTGCTCAAAAAGCAGTTGAAATGCAAAAAGGTGCTACTGATTGCACAGATGCAAAATATGCTGCAAAATTAATGGAGATAGCTAATAAAATTGCAAAAGCGGCAATGTAAAGTTATTCAACTCTTATAAGTTACAAGAGGCTTCGCCCCTTGTAACTTATTTTTTCTATTGCACAATTATAATATCCTAAATTTATATTTGCCTGTCATGAAAAATAATTCATAAAACCTTTTCTTTTTTTGCATTTCTTTGTTATCTTTTATTAAACCTGAAATTTAAAATATGAAAACAACACAATTCTATTCTTTAAAAGGTATAAATGGTAATGTGACTGATTTCCATCGTAAGACTGGTACATTTTGTAAACAACGCGGCGTTTATTTTTGGGGCTTTACACTGAGAGAAGACGCTGGTTTACCTGTTTCAAAAGACGAATTGGTTATTTACTATATTGGAAAATCAGAAAAAAATGTTGTTGAAAGAATTATGCAAGGTGTTACACATTTAATATTTGGTGGCTTCGGGACAATTATCGACCATAATTGGCTTACAAAGTATCCTCATAAAGCAAGAATATTTGACAAGCAAGAATCCGATAAAAAAGGAACAAAACCACTTGACCCTGAAGTACTGTATAAATCAGATGGACTTCATGTTTTGTATAGTTTTTTTTGTAACCCTAAAATACAACCAACATTAGACTGGATGCGTGAAAGATTGATTTTTGCGTGGATTAATGACGAGAATGATAAATCGCTTAATTTAAAACCTGTAGAAAATGAAATGCATCATATTGTACGTACAAATGTTTTAGGTATCCAAAACATGAAAAATTTAACACCTAAAAAAAATGTTACAATTCCTGCGAATACCCCATTTTTCAACTCGATAGATTGGAAAAGTAATGTGCCATTAAAGGAATGGTTAATAGAAGTTAATAGAAATATCCCATAACAGAACCTAATCTATATACAATGTTTAAAGTTATTTTATTTTTTCAGTTTTTTATTTTTTCGTTTTGGGTAAATGCTCAAACTTGTTGGCATAAAACAGTTATGAATGACAGCGTTTTTGTTCTTCAAGTTAAACCTCAAATTCCAAATGACACTTTGTATGTGGTAGTAATAAAGGAAGTTGAAAATCCAATAGATTGCAAGACTTTGAATGAAATAAGCAGCTTAAAAGAACATGAGATTGATAATGCAATCACGGTTTTAATAGCACGAGGTTTAAGGGTTGAAATTTTTAGAAAAGAAGAAATATTTAGATAGAAATCAATGATAGCCAACTCACACAGCCAAGCACAATGTCAGGTCGCACAATCCACCACACAACCAAAACCTGCCATAGAGCTTGTCTGTCTGCCAACGCAGATTTTGCCGACACTAAAAAAACTAAATCTTTGCTGACACACAAGCCAGATTGAAAAAATATTTTAACTTTGACAGAGTATTTCGTTTAATGACAAGTTTGTAATTCTATGACAGGCAGACAAAACGCCCAGTTGGTAACAGGCGTTTGCTGTCAGTGGCGGTGCAGTGCTTCGTATGACAGTGAAGTGCTTTTTGAAACCTTTGTTCTTCGTAGAAAATTCAGTGGTGAAATCGCCACCGAACAGCAACCGCCGAGCCGTTATAGGGCATTGTAAAATGACGACAACAGACAAAATAATAACCTTAGCAAGACGATATTGTTCAGAGAACTTTAGTTTCTGGGCAGACAAATATTCCAACGAGAAAAGCGGAAACAACAATCCATATTCCGACAATGACTACAATATTTTTCCACGCTACAATACTTTGACTGCAATTTTAAAGGGAGTTGAAAAAATTGTTGGAAAATCATTTGATAACATTGACCAATGTAAGAATGAACTAAAATCTTTAGGACAGGACAGCCAAACACCTTTTACGAAAGGAAAGCAAAATGAAATCGAAAAGAAAGCTATCCAAGACGAGCGACAAAAATTTATCCATTTCATAGACAGTATTACCGACCAGCAAATTGAGACAGTTGAGCCATTGCCATACAGACGCAGACTGTTAGAAAAGGAAGCGAATGAAATAAGAGAAAAACTTTTGGAGTACTGGAATTTTGACGGCAGTTATTGGGAGCCTTTGACTTCTTGCAGTCCGAAACCTTTTATATTTTTCACTAAAGACAATTTGACTGACCAAGACTATGAAAAGATCAAAAAAATAATTGCCGACCGGGCGGAAAATAAAATTTACGAAATCACAGAGGAACAATACGACTACTTGACCGACAATTCAGAGTTTGAACCGGACTGCTACGAGACAATTTACACAGACAAAAATTTTGACTGGATAGTTTATGGCTCACATGAAGGGACAATTGCGTTTGGCGGAGCTTGGCTCTTAACAGAACTAGACAGACAATTAAGCGACAAAAAAGAACTTGTAAACCAATGGTGACAGAAACAACGCCCTATAACAGCACCTACCCAAAAGGCGGGGTTTCGTGTTCCAAAGACAGTTTTGTGGTAAATCAAACATTATTTTTTCAAATCAAGTTTTGTGGTAAAAGTCCCGCCCTTCGGGTAGCTGCAAAAGGTTACCAGTAATTTTATGACAACTGCATTCAGACATATTATCCTTACAATCTTGACCTTTTTGGGGCTGACAGTTTATGCTCAAAAACAGACTACTGAAAACTTAAAAATCTCTCATCTAACAGGCGACTATTACATTTTCACTACTTACAAACCAATAAACGGAAACCCTTTTCCATCAAACGGAATGTATTGCCTTACCGACAATGGAGTTGTATTGTTCGACACACCTTGGGACACAACACAGTTTCAACCCTTACTTGACAGCATTGCCAACCGACACAATAAAAAAGTGGTGGCGTGTATTGCAACTCACTTTCACGATGACAGAACAGCAGGACTTGAATACTATAAAAGCAAAGGCATCAAAACGTATTCTTCAAAACAAACTTTTGATTTGTGTAATCAGCATAACGAAAAACAAGCGGAATTTTATTTCACCAATGACACAACTTTCAATTTCGGCAATCACAGTTTTCAAACTTGTTACGCAGGAGAGGGACACACCAAAGATAACATTGTAGTTTGGTGCAACGATGCCAAAATTCTTTATGGTGGTTGCTTAGTAAAAAGTACTGACAACAATGGACTTGGAAATATTGCTGATGCAAATTTGAATGAGTGGTCATCGACAATCAAAAATGTGATGAAGAAATATCCAAATCCAACTTATGTTATTCCTGGGCATTTCGGTTGGACGAGCAATAAAGGATTACACCACACACGAAAACTATTGAAAAAGAAATGATACGAGTTTTAGCACTTCTTTTATTGTTCAATTTTAGTTGCAGTTCGCGACCAATAACAAAACGACACGAAAAGGTACAAGCACCTTTTCGTGTCGTTGGTTTTTATCATGGTAAGGGTAACGACATTGAGAAGTTTGAAATTGACAAACTCACTCATTTGATTTTCTGTTTCACAAATTTACAAGGCAATAAAATCAATATTAAAAATGCAGAAGATGAAGAAACGCTAAAGCGTTTCGTATCTCTAAAATCAAAACATCCAAAATTGAAAGTGCTTGTTTCGTTTGGAGGTTGGGGCGGTTGCGAAACTTGTTCAGATGTTTTTGCCTCAGATAGCGGCAGAAAAGAATTTGCAACATCTGTCAAAGATTTACTCATAAAATACAATGCTGACGGAATAGATTTAGATTGGGAAAGTCCTGTTATCGGTGGCTACAAAAATCACAAAGCATCAAAAGACGACAAAGCAAATTTCACTGCACTTGTAAAAGAGTTGCGAAATACACTTCCTGCAAAAAGTGAGATTTGCTTTGATGCAAACTCTTTCAAAGAGTTCTTAGAATTATCGATTGACTGGAAAGAGGTAATTCCGTTGGTGGACTTTGTAAATCTTATGACTTACGGTTTGCCAAGCAATGAAAGAGGACATACGGGACATCACACCGCTTTATATTCCTCACCTTACCAAAATGAAAGCGTTGACAAAGCAATTCTTGCTTTAGACAGTATGAATGTTCCATTGAACAAAATAATTATTGGTGCAGCCTTTTATTCGTTCGTTGCTGAAAATACTGACAGCTTGAATAACGGTTTGGGCAGCAAGGGAAAATTTAAAGCGAATGTGAATTACAGCAAGCTACTTGAAAGCTACACCGAAAAGGACGGCTTCGAGTATCACTGGGACAGCATTGCACAAGCACCGTTTCTTTACAACAAACAACTAAGAACATTTGTAACCTATGACGACAAAAAATCAGTTGCGTTAAAAACAAAGTATGCGATTGACAAAAAATTAGGCGGCATTATGTTCTGGAAACTAAATGGCGACACTTACACAGACGGCTTACTTGACGCAATTGACAAACAGATTAAAACACACAAGTAATGACGCGACCTTGGACGACAGAAACGAGAAGAAAAACTACTGGTAATTGAGTAGACGGCTCCGCCAGTAATTAGCTGACGGAGTGCGCCTCTCACACCACTGTACGTACGGGTCTCGTATACAGCGGTTCATTAAGATGCGGAGCAACTTTTTCGTAGTAAGATAATAAAGCTTCGTACCCTC
>CAILKW010000223.1 GCA_903834845.1 uncultured Bacteroidia bacterium
GGTGAACGCCTTGCTTCGTTCCAGTTTTCGCCGGCATAAATTTTAGTAATCTGGTATTTGCCTGTTGACGTGTTCAATTTTAGTTCGGCACCAAGTAATCCCGTGTCTAACCGTTTTACACGTTCAAAATCTCCCCAATCAACATAGCAGTGGCCTGTATTAGTTTCAGAAATAATCTCACCCAGAATATAATCAAGGTCTGCCCTGTGACTGACAAAATTCACCAATGGGCTATAGCGTTCTTTAATCCCTTTCCAGTCAACGCCATGTAAATTGTTCACATAAAAATAGTCGCGGAAAATGCGCCATCCGTCTGTGTAGATCTGTGCCCATTCTTTCTTAGGATCAATTTTCATTACCATTTCATCGAGGTTCAATTTGCCTGCACCCGATTTTTGCCCGGCTGTCAGTTTGGCGATCCCAATATCTTTCCCCGACCTGTAAATCAACATTTTACCGTTTGCACTTACCACTGCCTGGCCAGCTTTGTCAATTAATTCTTCATCCTTTTTATCCTCAATAGTGTATTTATGGAGTGCGCCATCGGTTATATATAAAATACCTCCTTCAACAGCAAGCAGATTACGGTAATCGCCTGCCTTTAATGGAAAAGCAGTTATCCTTGAATTAATTCCTTCAAAATCAATTTTAACGCTTACAGGTTTTATTGTATCTTTCGAAACGGGTGTTGGGCTTTTATCGTTCTTTTTGTCTTCCTTTGGTTTTTCAGCTTCCTTGATAGGCTCAACATCGTTTTTATCTTTGAAAAGCTTCGGTCCATCTGCTTTAAGTACTACTGCATAAATCCTAGATGATTTGTTATACAAGTAGTTGAACTCAAAACTGGAGAAATCGAGGTTGTAATCTCGGTCGGAGCAGAACCAAATGTATTGGCCATCTGTCGAAAAAACAGGGGAGTTGTCATTGAAAGAGTCATTGGTTAGCTGCTGGTTCTGTGCCGTCTCAAGGTTGTAAACCCAGACTGCGCCTAATCCATTGGCACCTTCCTTTTCATAAGTTATCCATTTCGAATCGGGTGAAAACGAGTACGATTGAATTTCGCTACGGTCGGCATGTGTAACAATTGTGGTTTTTCCGGTTTCTACATCAACAAGTTTCAACTGAAGGGTTCGGTCGAAATAGAGCAGGTATTTGCTGTTTGGCGACCATTCCGAATCGGATTTCCAGGCACTGGAGCCACTTGTCAATTGTCTGGGTGTTGCTCCTTTTTTGTTTTCGAGCAGATATATTTCATATTCGCCTGTTGCATCTGAATAATAGCAAATGTACTTTCCATCGGGTGACCAACGTGGATAAATTTCCCTAACTCCTTGTGTATTTGTTAGATTATAGGTTGGGCCATTTTCGGCTGGGACCGAGAAGATATCGCCTCTGGCCGAAATCAAAGCACGTTTTGCAGTTGGCGAAACTTCGAAGCCCTGTACAAAGTCTTTTACATTTTTGTAATAGGGCAGAATATTTGGATTATCGAAATGAATGCTTACAGATACTTTTTCCTCTTTGCCACTACGGAGGTCAAGTTTATAGAGATTACCACCGTTTTCGTAAACCATAAGACCATTTTCACCGGCAGGCCACATACAATCAAAATCTTTATGTGTGGTGAGCTGTTTCAAGGCTTTAGTTGAAGTGTTGTACTGATAAATATTCAGTTTAAGGTCGCGGTCAGACGCAAAATAGATGTTGTCGCCAAACCAGGTTGGAATCTGGTCTGTACCTTTGAAATCGGTGATTTGCTCCGATGTATTCTTGGCTATGTCATAGACCCATAAATCGGATGCACGACCGCCTTTGTACCGTTTCCACGTGCGAAACTCGCGATCAACAGGTGTAAAACAAATCTTTTTATCATCGGGTGACAAAGCGGCAAAGCCACCATTCACGATAGGGAGTGGTTTTTCGAGGCCGCCATCCATGCTTGCAAGATAATATTTGCCGTTACGGTCACCAAATGTGGTTCGGTTGGCCCTTATCAAGATATTTTTACTGTCGGAGGTCCAATCAAGTACAGCATTATCATAGCCACCACGCGGGGGCATTACGCCAACCGAATTGTAGAAAGTGAGTTGCCGTGGTGTTCCTCCGGTTGATGGAATTACAAAAACCTGTCTGCTACCGGAATATTCACCCGAAAAAGCGATCCATTTTCCATCGGGCGAGA
>CAILKW010000224.1 GCA_903834845.1 uncultured Bacteroidia bacterium
GGATGGATAAAGGCAAGCACCCTTGCATGAAGACATGTCCGTCCGATAAGATTCAGTTTGGCTCCATATTTTTTATCGCCAACAACGGGGTGTCCTATATCTTTCATGTGAACCCTAATCTGGTTTTTCCTGCCAGTTTCTAACTTCACCTCAACCAGAGTTATTGCATCGCCTCGCCTGAGCACTTTATAATGGGTTATCGCCTCATCACCTTCGCCCGGAACTTTTGTCGAGTACATAACAAGAGCCTTATTCTCCTTTAGAAATGAGCGGATTGTACCATCATCTTTCTCAACAACACCTTCGACAACTGCCACATAAGTTCTTTCAATAACTGCATCCTGCCATGCTTTCTGCATAACCGACTGCACCTCTTCACTTTTGGCGAACATCATAATTCCGGAGGTATCGCGGTCGAGACGGTGTACCACAAAAATACGGTTGTTCGGATTATCCCGTTTCACATGTCCGCTCAAAATACTATAGGTTGTGAGGAGTTTCTCCTTTGCCGTTGCAATTGATAACATTCCTGCTTCTTTCTCTATTACAATTATATACGGGTCTTCAAATAGAATTCTTAACCCTTTGTATTTAATTTCTTCCGGAATTTTTCCATAAGTAACTATCACCTGTTGTCCGGGTAAAACCGGATAGTCAAACTGAGTAATTGTATGATGCTCAACAGAAACCTGTCTGTGCAACAATAACGCTTTAACGGTGGTTCGGCTTTTCCCTTTTAGCTGATCTATTAAAAATTTCAGTAATTCCGTACTCTTGCTTACCTGAAACTGAATTTGTTTTGGCTTTGGAGTTGCTTTTTCGGAAATCGAAGGTTTTTGTTCCATAATATGTTTATGTTTTGTATTAAAAAGTCAATTCAATGATTAATTTACATTTTATCTACGCAAATGAAATGCTCCGAAGCTCATCGGCGTATTTTTTTAAACCGGATTCTATTCGTTTGGTTACTTTACGCCCTGGCCGTTTAATACCTGCCACATATTGTCTCATCAAGCTTTCGTTGATGCCTGATATTCGTGCAAGGCTACTTTGGTTAATCAACCCATTATAACCTTCAATCATTGTGGTTATATCTTGAAAAACGAATTCGAATGTATATGGCTCATTCATCCACGCTTTACGTTCCTCTTCGTACAAACCTTGTATATGAAAGGCAAGCCCGGATGACAAATCATGTTTTAATTTTTCAACTGAATCTCGAGCAATTACATAACCACTTAATTCAGGCAAGTGTGCCGAAACACCTTTACCTGCTTTACATACAATTACTTTTAGTGTTTTCATTTTGACAATATTTTTTGTAGTATAACTCGAATTACTCCTTAATGTCATTAAACTTCAAACCAGCTTGTCTTTCCATACTTTTCAGATTATCAATTGTCACATCTTGAGAAGGTTTACCGTCAACTGTTACAGTATGACGAATTGTAGGATGCTTAAATTGACGGTGACTTGTTCCGTTTTGTCTTGTCAAATACCAACCGTGACCTGTAAGGATATGAATGATTTCCCGAACTTTAAAAACTCTTTTCATTAAACACTAGTTTTTTGACATCAATGCAAAAGTAACATTATTTGTTACTATTGTATTGATTTTACTATTTTTTTTTAATGATATACTTTTTCTATCAGAAAGGAATCCACCTTATCAGTGTAATTGAAATTTGTTGTTTTAAGCAATTCGAGGTAGGCTTTCACCACTTCGGAACTCTTGCTTTCGGGGTTTTTCAGGATTAAAGATTCAAAAGCCAGTTTAGAACTGTCGCTCAATAGGTTAGTTTCCGAATTAAAAACTTTTGTTTCGTTTGTTCCTGCCAATAAAGCACCCATGTACCTGGCATATTGATCTTCAGCCATCAGTATTGAAATGAAATTGGGATATCGTGTCATGAAATTTTCCCAGGTTATAATACGCGCTATCAGCGAATCAGAGGGTATGCGGTAATCCCGGTCTTCTGCAAATCCTGATTTTTGTTCTTTGCTTCCAATTGTAAGGTAATCGCGATAAGCTGGTGAAAGAACCGCCCCAAAATTCTGTAATAAATATTCGGTTTGAGGTTCAAGATAAAAAGTACCCTTTGATTGACTAAGGAGAAATCCGTAAGGAGCAAGGTTTGATTTCAATTGATCAATTGCTTCTTTTGAAGGTGTATTTTCGAGCTTCCCCATAATATTTTCGTTATTTTCGAGGTAGCCTCCTGCAACACTGTGGTAGAAATCAATAAAACCCACAAACATTGAATCACGAATCAGCGTATCCGCAACACTATTTATCAAAAGTATTTTTGCCGCATCAAGTGAAGCAAGATCACCTTTGTCAAGCATTTCCAATACTTTGCGATAATCTTCAGAATTGTCCAAACTGAATTGCAATAGCTGCTCCTTATTAATTACTGTGTCGTTCCAGACAATTGGATTATTGTCTGTACTTTTTGACTGATTAAAACTGCAGGAGAATAAAGTACTACTAATCAACAAAATAAGAAAATAGTGCATAACTAATGTATCAATGGAATTTAAGAACAATTCTTACAAGGTTAAGCTTTTTAATCCAAAATAGAAAAAAAACAAGTCAATGTTTATTACTTCATTGACTTGTATTTAGGAACGATTCTTTCAGGGTGCAGACTTAATTTTATGACTCAATGACGATTCGTGTTGATTGGAATCCATATTAATTATAAAGAAACACCTTCAGCATAAAGTGACTGTTTAAACAAAATACTAATTACAAAATATTTGGAATCACAAACGTGCTTTAATTGCTGCGGTTTCCTTTTCATGTCCTGGTTTTTCAAGCAGAGCAAACATGTTTTTTTTGTATGCCTCTACACCAGGTTGATCAAAAGGATTGACATCAAGAAGATAACCACTTATACCACAAGCGATTTCAAAGAAATAGATCAATTGTCCCAGATAAAACTCGTTTAGTTGAGGAATGTTGATCCTGATATTGGGAACACCACCGTCAACATGGGCAATCATTGTTCCTAATTCCGCCATTTTATTGATATAGTCAAC
>CAILKW010000225.1 GCA_903834845.1 uncultured Bacteroidia bacterium
ATAAAAACACAGCAGGTAACAGGGGTTTTGCAAAAGCTGGGCTTCGGTGCTAAATTGAACATTTGGAATTCTATTGAACATTGTGCTAAATTTGAACATTCGTACTTCTAATCCCAGCCTTCGCAAAGCCCCAAAACGTTATGCGGCATTTTAAAACGACATCCTAATATGAATGACTTCTATAAACAGCCAAAGATTTTGCAATGGATAGAATCCATTCTGGTGCTGTTATTTGGCTTTTTGCCAGCACTTGCTGTAATTGAAAAAGGGTTCTCTCAACCACTCTTTTACATACTATTCATTGTTTATGTTCCTGTAGGTCAATTTGCTTTTACGCCCTTTTTTAGACTTATCGGTGTATACAAGTATTACTCCCCAATGTTACTTGGCTATATGGCAAACAATCTTCAAATAGATTTACACAGCGGTGGTAGCTTTGACTATCTATTTGTAATGAGAAGATGTAAAGCAGGCAAGGAATTGAGAAATAGGCTGTTGATTTATCACTTAGAAGGATTAATAAACCTAATTCAATTAATCGAGAATAAAAGCATACCTGAAACAGTAAATATTGTAGGGACATCCTATTTTTTCAACGACAGGACATTATATAAAATTGGGTTTGAGATTATAAATCCATCCTTGTTCTATAGACTAAACCTATTTGTAAACTTTATAGACTTAATTTGGATGTATTCTCTTTCGAAAGGAAAGTTTTCAATTCCCAAGATATGGAATGCTAAAAAGGCAAGTATAACTGGAGTAAAATTAATTGAAAGTAAAAAGCGCATAGAAGAGCTTTATGACAAAATGAAAATAAAAACGACCGCATAACACGGGTTTGGCAAAAGTGGCGGTTTAGTGCTCCGCAGACACATTTGTGGGTAATCACAGTTTGTTTCTCCGCATCAACATTTGTGGTAAAAATCGCCACCTTCGCCAAGCCCGAAACCGTTAGCGGTCATTGTAAAAAGACAACCATCATATGAAGCAAGTGTTTAATATAGTGAGATTTATTTTAGTTTTCTCTTTGTTTATTAAAGGAATGCAACTTTATGGACAGAATGATTTTAGATTTTCATATGAATGTGGAGATGAAATAAAAAAACCTTTTAAAACAAAGATTTTATTAAAGTATCCAGATGACAAGATATCTCTGTTACCTATAGATACTGCAAGTACATATATAGTCTCAGAAAAAAACTATTTAAAGTACAAAGGAAAATATACTCTTTCTATATGGTGTGAAACTGAAAGCTATGGTAAAGACTCTATTAACTATGACTTTAATTTGAATGGAAATGAAATAATTACAGATATTTCAGTCCGTTTTGGTTATAGAGAGCGACTTATAAAAAAAGGAGATATTTTTATCAAAGGAGACAAAGTAATGAACGGCTATATTCGACTAAACAAATACTATACTGCTCCAGAATCAATTGACATTTCACTTGACAAAGAAAATTTCGGGGACGAATATTATAAAGGGCCATTCTTTAAAATTAAAAATAATTCAAACGACACATTATATGGAGAACATCTTCAAGGCTATTTTTGGGGAACTTTATCGTATAAGAGAAACGATTCGATACTTTTTACAAAAATTGGAATTCTTGATTATGAATTCGTTGATTCTCCACCATTGTATCCCGACTCGACTAAATATGCGACAGTTGGTTCATTTGGATTAACTAAAAATCTAATTCCATTTGAATACAGATTTGAAGTAATGTTGGCAAAGAAATGGCAGTCACAAGGGATTGGAATTTATGACGAAAGAAAAGACTTTATTTGGTGGGCTGGAACGAAAGAATACTGGATTTTAAGATATGATTTTAAAATAGATGAATAAACACCGAACCGCTAACAGCGTGTATAAGCCATTGCTGGGTGAGGGTTTGCGTAGGTCAGTTCTTTTGGTCACCTTGTGCTACCTAGACCACAAAGCGCTTTGGCAACGCAACGGCTCATACACGCAGACGTTA
>CAILKW010000226.1 GCA_903834845.1 uncultured Bacteroidia bacterium
ATGGGAAACTATAATGATGTTAAAAAAGAATTTGCCTCAACCGGTAAACTCAATTCTTCATCGGAAGAAAAAATAACCACACTTATGACAGAAAACATGCCTGTAATGGCGTGTTCCCAACAGCTTGGAACCGTTTCAGAAAAAACCATTTCAGGAAATATCTTAATTGGCTATGATGATTTATTTGCCATTCAGTACTTTGGAGAAAACCGTATGGCCTGGTGGAAAAAAGATGGAAAGGTAACAATGGATGATGCTTTAAAAGCTGCAGCATCAGAATTTGATCAACTTCGGGAAACCTGCACTAAATTCGACAACAGACTTTGGGCAGATGCCGTAAAAGCAGGCGGCGAAAACTATGCTGAATTGTGTGTACTCGCATTCCGTCAGTCAATTGCAGCCCATAAACTTATAAAGGATAAAGAAGGTAACACTATTTTCTTGTCAAAAGAGAACTTCAGCAATGGGTCTATCGGAACAGTTGATGTTACTTATCCGTCATCTCCTTTGTTTTTACTTTACAATCCTGATTTGTTGAAGGGGATGATGACCCCGATTTTCTATTTTTCAGAAAGTGGTAAATGGACTAAACCATTTGCTGCACATGATGTTGGAACGTATCCTCTCGCCAATGGTCAAACTTATGGCGGCGATATGCCTGTTGAAGAGAGTGGAAATATGCTAATTCTGACAACAGCTATTGCACAGGCAGAAGGAAATGCCTCGTATGCAGAAAAACACTGGAATACACTTACGGTATGGGCTGATTATCTTCTTCAAAACGGTCTTGATCCGGAAAACCAGCTCTGCACCGATGACTTTGCAGGCCATTTTGCTCACAACACCAATCTCTCAATAAAAGCAATCATGGGAATTGCCGGATATGGAAAACTGGCAAATATGTTAGGTAAAAAAGATATTTCAGAAAAATATACTTCTCAAGCCAAAAACATGGCTGCCAAATGGGTCGAAATGGCAAATGATGGTGATCATTTCCGACTTACCTTCGATCAGCCGGGAACATGGAGTCAGAAATACAATTTGGTCTGGGATAAAATATTGAATTTGAATATATTTCCTCAGGAAATTGCTTCAAAGGAAATTGCTTATTACCTGACAAAACAAAACACATTCGGGTTACCATTGGATAATCGGCGTACTTACACAAAGTCCGATTGGATTATTTGGACAGCAACCCTTGCATCCGATCAGTCAACTTTCGTGAAGTTCATTGATCCTCTTCACAAATTTGTGAACGAAACTCCAGATCGTGTGCCAATGACCGACTGGTTCGAAACACCGAATGCCCGTCAGGTTGGTTTTCAGGCACGTTCGGTAGTTGGTGGGTATTTTATCAAAATGCTGGAGCAAAAAAATAAATAAAAACAATGATATCATGAAAAGTTTACTTGGACTCGCTTTATTTTTCATCATTATTTCATGCACGCCACACCATGAAAATAAAATTCAATGTTACGCCTGGATTGGTGGACCTGGTAAAGCAACAGACACAGAATTGAAATCACAATTCACCGATCTTAAAGAGAAGGGAATAGATGGGTTAATGTATTCAGCAGGTCAGGAACCTCAAGTTTATCAGCGTGTTGGTAAGATTGCAAAAGAAGCCGGGCTGGAATTTCACACATGGATACCAACCCTTGTGCAGGGCAAAAATCCTAAGTTGAAACCTGAATGGTACGCTGTCAATGGTCTGGGTGAATCAGCTTTAGATAAACCCGCTTATGTTGACCATTACAAATTTGTTTGCCCAAACAGAGAGGAGATTTATCAATATTTGGCTGAAATGTATGGCAGGATTGCTGACTTACCTGAAGTAGATGGCATTCACCTTGATTTTATCAGATTCCCAGATGTCATTCTTGCCCCGGGTTTATGGAAAAAATATGGATTAGTAATGGATCGCGAATTTCCCCAATTCGACTATTGTTATTGCGACAAGTGCGTTTCTGATTTTAGAACGAAAACCGGAATTGATATCAAATCAGTTAAAGACCCGTCACAGGTTGAAGAATGGAAACAGTTCCGTTACGATCTGATTACTAATCTTGTGAATCGGTTAGCAACTATGGTTCATTCTAAAAATAAACAGATTAATGCGGCTGTATTTCCGGGTCCCAATTCAATTGCAAAAAAAATAGTACGGCAGGAATGGGACAAATGGCAGATTGACGCTTTCTACCCGATGAATTATAACGATTTTTACCTTGAAGGAACTGCCTGGATAGGTAAAATGTGCAAGGAATCGGTGTCAACCCTAAAAAATAAAAAGCCTGTTTTCAGCGGCTTGTTTATCTGTCCAGCTCCTGAAAAGAAAACTACTGAGCCGGATCCTGAGAATCATGGACTCGTGCCTGAGGAATTGGATGCAGCCATAAAAGAATCAATTGAAAACGGTGCAGCCGGAATATGTCTTTTCACTCCCGACAGAATGACTCCTGAAGATTGGGTGATATTTGAAAATGCTATACATAAATACAGCAAACCGAAATAGTTTGCAAAATAATCCGCTTATTTTCCTTAAAAAAATAAAATATCCTCGTTTTTCGGGGATTTTTTTTATATTGCGCCAAAATTAATTTTGTCAGGTAAAAAAGGTTAAAAAGTGAAAAAAGTTTCAATTCAGGGGATAAAAGGTTCCTTCCACGAAGATGCAGCGAGACATTATTTTAGCGAAGAGATTGAAATAGTCGAGTGCAAGTCGTTTCGTAGTGTATGCTCTCTAATAGACACAGATAAAGTAGATTATGCGGTGATGGCCATTGAAAACTCAATTGCCGGAAGCATTCTTGGAAACTATTTATTAATAAGGGAGTTTCATCTAAAAATCATTGGTGAAATATATATTCATATAAAAATGAACCTGATGACCAATCCGGGTGTTTCTAAAGATGAAATCAAAACCATTTATTCTCATCAGATGTCAATAAAGCAGTGTGCAGAATATATTGAGACCTATTTCCCTGAAGCCCGTATAATTGAGAATCAAGACACTGCAACTTCAGCTAAAGTGATTCGTGATGAAAATCTCAGAGATGCAGCGGCAATAGGGAATCTCCGCACTGCCGAGATTTATGGACTTGAGATACACGATACCGAAATAGAAACAGACAAAAGAAATTATACAAGGTTTCTGATTTTATCGAAACATTCAGCTCCTAACGAATTGAGCAACAAAGCATCGTTGTGTTTTAAAGTTGGTCATTTTTATGGTGCTCTTGCCAAAGTGCTGAACACCTTTGCTGATCATAAAATAAACCTAACCAAGATACAATCAGTTCCAATAATAGGAAAACCAAATGAATACTCTTTTCACGTTGACATAGAATGGGATTCAATGGAAAACTACGAAAAAGCTATTCATCAGGTGTTGAAAAATGTCTCCAGTCTTGCAATACTTGGAGAATATATAAGGGGAGAAGTTGCAATCCATAATCAATAAATATTTATTTATGAATAAGATAGCTATAATGTTCGGACCAGAGAACGGTTCGGTTCACCGGGTGGCCAAATTACTGGCTTCAAAAATTGATACACAGAAACCGGATTTGATTCTTGTAAATAAGGCCTCAGCAAGCGATTTATCACGTTATGATATTATCATCTTCGGTATTTCAACAATAGGACGCGATACCTGGGATCAGAAATTTGGGAATGTAGATTGGGCTCAATTTATGCCAACAGTTTCATCATTTGATTTTACGGGTAAAAAAGTCGCAGTTTTTGGTCTTGGCGATCATATTACCTACGCTTACCATTTTGTAAATTCAATGGGTATTTTGGCCAAAACTGTTTTGAAAAATGGTGCGCAGCTAATCGGAAAAGTAAGCCCTGAAAGCTACACTTTTCAAGACTCCGAAGCTTTGGAAAGTAGTATGTTTCTCGGATTACCGATAGACGAAGATTTTGAACCGGAGTTGACAGAAGAGCGTTTGAATGGTTGGGTTGAATTGCTAAATCAGGAATTTTGAATCAGCTCAAGAATATTAAAACGCCTATTGACCGCGAAACTGTTGAGCATAAGATAGATGAGCTTGAAGTTCCTGATATTGGGAATGCCTCAATCAGAGAAATAGTTCAACTTGTCAGCAGTATAGAAGCCGCCACAGGTGACCGGTACATACGCATGGAGATGGGAATTCCCGGACTTCCGCCATCAAAAGTAGGAACAGAAGCCGAGATTGAAGCATTGCTAAACAATGTCGCTTCTGCTTACCCACGCATTGACGGTATCCAGTCGTTGAAAGACGAAACAGCCCGATTTGTAAAGCTTTTCATAGATATTGATGTCAAACCCGAAGGCTGTATCCCAACTGTTGGTTCGATGGAAGGGTGTTACGCAGCATTTTTAGTCTGTGGATGTTGCCGAAAAGAACGAGATACTGCTCTGTTTATTGATCCAGGATTTCCGGTACAAAAACAGCAGATGTTGGTGATGGGTCAAAAATATGAAACATTTGATGTATTCGATTTTCGTGGAGAG
>CAILKW010000227.1 GCA_903834845.1 uncultured Bacteroidia bacterium
AACTCTGATTTGGTATTTGTGGCGTATTCAGCAATCTGACGGGAACTGACCAATTCGTTTTCAATTATTCGTCGTGCAATACTGCCGCCAATGCTACCTGCCAGTGCTTGAAGGATTGATAGTTCATTTGTTGACCACAGAACTCCTTTGCTACAATCATCAAATCCCACAGTTCCCCAAAAAAGGTTATTGACGAACACAGGTACCACAATAAGCGATTTAATATCCTGTTTCTCCAATAATTGACGTTCCATGTCGGGTAAATCTTTCACCAATCCTGAAAGAGTATTGCCACTTGACAGCAGTTTAAACCATCGTGGAAAGTTTTCGCTGAATGGCATGTTTTGAAGTTCAGGATTATTGATTTGAGGAATAATACCTTCAGCTGTCCATTCGAATTTTTGGTTAAGAAAGATTTCGCCAGAAGTTTCATCCCGACTACTTTCAAACAAATATACACGATCAACACCGGTAGCCAGGCCTATTGCTTCAAGTGCCTTTTGCAATGCCTCATTATGGTCGGTAAGTGTTAACAAATAGTTCATAGCGTGAGCTGTACCACCTAATATTCGACTTTGATGTAGCAAATCTCTTTCATTATTCTTCCTTTGTGTGATATTTCGATAAATCCAAAAAATTCCTTGGTTTTTCTTTCCTGGGTCTTGAATTGGGATGAAATCCCGCTCAAGCGAGATTCCATTTTTCATTTGTATTTCGTGATTTGTTACAACTTGTCTTAAAGCAAGGGTATTGTTAATATCACGGATAAATATCTCAGGTTCTGCAAATAACACTTTTGATGCGTCAGCTGCTTCTTCACAATTCATTCCTATCAATTGTTCGGGTGGAATTGGAATAGAGAACAAATCGCAGAAATATTGGTTAACGAGTACAACTTTTCTTTGTTCGTCTTCTACCATTACTCCAGCCTGCATACTCGAAATTAGTAATCTGAACCTAAGATTAGCAATTTGCAGTGCATCGTATTGTTCTTTTTCTTTAGTTATTTCTTTTTGGATAGAGATGAAATTTTCCAAATGTCCTGTTGAATTAAAAACTGGTTGAATCTGTAGTTTGACCCAATATTTTTTGTGTGATTTTGAATAATTTATGATGTCAACTTCAAGTGTTTTTTTTTCTTTAATTGCCATTGAAAGTAAAGCACCGGTTTTAGGATCGGTTTCCTCCCCTTGTAGGAATTTTCCGGGTATTTTACCCTTTATTTCCTCAAAAGTGTATTCAGTTAATTTACAAAATGCTTCGTTTACCCATTCTATTTCTCCGTTCTTATTAGTAATAACCACAGCATTTCCCGTTTCTCTTGCTATAAGTGCCATTTTTTTTAACTCATTCTGATTCAGAATGTTACCATACAGTGCTCCTGCTATATTACAGATAAACGATAGAATGGCAATATCTTCTTCATTGTAAGCATTGGGTTTTGAGTCAACAATTCCAAACGCTCCAACTACAAAATCTCCATTCATAACCGGTAAATACAGGCGTGACCTGACTATAAAAGAGCGTTCGCTGGATATTGTAAGTTTTTTGTCATCACGTAAAGTATCAGCTATATAGATCATCTTACCGGTTTGATACACAAGTCCAGGATGTCTGTTAATCGCGGTCTGTTCAGCAGCAACAAACTCTTTTTCATTGAACCCTTTTGCATAAAGAAGCTTTAACCGGTTTTCAGACGGGTCGTAGAGGTAAAGTCCTGTATATTCAACATCGAAAGTCTCTTCAAGAATATTCTCTACTGCCCTCACCATCTCAGCAAGGGTACTAATTCCCGGAAAAGCTGATGCAAACTTATCCAGTAGTTTAATTACTTGTATATAAGACTTTTTCATAAATTAATGCGATTAAAAGCTTCGATGGCAGCATTAACACATTCTTCATCTTGTTTATAATGGCCTCCGCTTATTCCAATAGCTCCGATTATCGAACCCATGTCAAATATAGGTGAGCCTCCTCCAAGAAGAATAAAATCTTTAAATTGTTGAACACCATGAAATAAGATTGGGTCATCCTTTATGAATAAATACCAACTATCTCCGCTTGGAATTCCAAGTCCGACTGCAGTTATTGCTTTTTTACGAGAAGCATCAACTGTTACCAAAGGTGAGGAATCCATTCGGAAAAAAGCTTTGAGGACTCCACTTTCGTCAACAAATGTGATAGAAATGTTAATATTTAATTCTTCAGCTTTTGTAATTGCGGCATCAGCCATTACCATACACGAATCATGGCTTAGACTTTTTTTTATGATGGTTTTCATAAGTTGAATAATTACTCGGATTTATCAATTAAAAATTGTTTTGAACCCCAAAAATGAATGATTCTGATTAGGTCATCAACCTTCAACGGCTTAGTTAAATAATCGTCCATTCCGACTTCAAAGCATTTTTCCCTGTCACCTTGCATTGCATTAGCTGTCAATGCGATGATTATAGGTCGATCTTCTTTCATTCGATTGACAATGATACTTGTTGCCTCGTATCCGTTCATTTCTGGCATTTGTATATCCATAAAAATCAAATCATAATTCTTGCGCTTCAGTGCCTCAATGGCTTCGATTCCATTTGCAGCAATATCAGCTTTATAACCCAATAATTCGATAATATTGCGAATCAGCTTCTGGTTGATTAAATTGTCTTCGGCTATCAAAATCTTGAATGGAAATTTTTTCGAGATTTCGCTTAAGTTTTCATAGTTCTTTACATTTACTTCCATTTGTTTTTTTACGGGTGCAATTACTTTCAACAAAATTTCAGCCAGTTGAGAATGTTTGATTGGTTTATTTACATAGTATGAAAACAATTTTCGCAATTCATCAGCTTTTGAATTGAAACCAATTGATGTTAACATAATAAGAGGGAGGTGGTCTTTTGTGAATTTTTTTCTGATTTCTCTTGCCAACATAATTCCGTCCATTTCGGGCATTTGCATATCAAGAATGGCTACATCGTAATTGTGTTTTGCAAGCATGGATAGTGCCTCTGTACTCTTCTCAATTGTGGTTGGCTTCATTCCCCAATATTCGCACTGTAAAGCAAGAATTCTGCAGTTTGTTGCATTGTCATCAACAATAAGGATTGATTTTCCAGGGAGGTTTTGTAAATTTTTATAGACCTGATTGACCTCTTCGTTAGGATCAGAGTTGCGTGTTTGAATCGTAAAATGAAAATCAGAGCCAACCCCCTCTTCGCTGTTTACCCAAATTTTGCCACGCATTAGCTTAACCAGGCTGGAGGTTATAGCCAATCCAAGACCTGTTCCTCCGTATTTTCTGGTGGTTGAGGCATCTACTTGAGTAAAAGGAGAGAACAGCATATCAATTTTATTGGATGGAATTCCAATACCTGTATCTTTTACCGAAAACTCAAGAATAACATTTTCATCTTTTTCTGATACCAGAGAAATATAAATAACTATTTCACCTTTATCGGTAAATTTAATAGCATTAATTACCAAGTTGACAATAATTTGACGCAATCTGAATCCATCACCATAAATATGCTGGTGAACATGAGGGTCGATAAAATACATAATATCAAGATGTTTTTCGAATGCTCGGGGTGCCATCAGGTCAAGAACATCTTCAATACAAAGGCGTAGGTCGAAGGAATTTTCTTCCAACTCCATTCGACCCGATTCAATCTTTGAAAAATCAAGTATTTCGTTAATAATGCTCATCAGACTTTCTCCCGATGCCTCAATTATATTGAGATATTCGCGCTGTGCTACCGAAAGCTCTGAAAGAAGTAAAAGACTGGTCATCCCTATAACTCCATTCATTGGGGTACGAATTTCGTGTGACATTGATGCCAAAAATTCCGATTTTGCACGATCGGCCGTTTTTGCCATTTCCATAGCTTCTTTTAACTCTTCCTGTGACTTTTGTCTTCTTATTGCGCCACCAATGTTGTTTGCCAGCATACCTAATACGGTTTCTTCTTCATTTGTCCAGAGGTGGTCATCGGTACAGTCTGCAAAACCGACAAAACCCCAGAAATTATTTTTTTTCTGATCAAAAATAGGAACAATGATTACCGAGTTAATCAATTGGTGTTCAAATAATAATTGTAGGTCTTCGGTGAATTCGCGTGCAAGTCCCTTTATTGATTTACCTTTTATCAAAGGCGTGAACCATCCGTCAGTCCGGAAAGTATAGTAAATTTCTTTACACTCATTTGTGTTAACTTTCGACCTGATTTCCGGTACAATATAATCATGTACTAAGTTTACTTTTCTTTTTCCTTGAAGAGTTTTTGGTGCGTTTTTATAGATAAAAATCCTATCAATTCCGGCTACCTTGCT
>CAILKW010000228.1 GCA_903834845.1 uncultured Bacteroidia bacterium
CAATGTACCACCGACTTTTACACGGGATTCGAATTTGGTCATTGACTGCTGATTAAGAATAATTGCAGTGTCGTATTCATTTAAAATCGGAGAACTGATCAGCTCATCGATAAGTATAACAGTAACATTGGCAGTACCACCTCTCATTTCGGGACCATAAGAAGGAAACCAAGCTACTTCCTGATCTTGCATCACCCCTGAATAAGCAAGGATTTTACCCATCGAAAGAACGCCTTGTCCGCCAAATCCTGCTATTATGATTTCTTCAGTCATTGTTTCAGTTTTATTGTTTTAAAATTAACCTTTGATACGATACAAATTACCATCGGCCCGTGAACTGTCTTTCAGATCGCCAAGCGGATACTGGGGAAACATGTTCTCTTCCATCCATTTGTTCGAATCAACAGGGCTAAGTTTCCAGCCTGAGCTACAAGTCGAAACCACCTCTACAAATGCAGTACCTTTTTTCAGCGATTGAATTTCAAATGCTTTGCGAATAGCTTTTTTTGCTTTTCGTACTGCACCAGGAGTCTGAACGCTCTGCCTGGTAACATAAGCTGCACCCGGCAATTGTGCTAATAATTCAGTGATTTTTAATGGATAACCATTTAAATCAACATCTCTTCCGTAAGGAGTGGTTGAGGTAACCTGACCAATTAGAGTCGTTGGAGCCATTTGCCCACCGGTCATACCGTAAATTGCATTATTGATAAATATCATCACGATATTCTCACCCCGGTTAACAGCGTGAAAAGTCTCGGCTGTTCCTATTGCCGCTAAATCGCCGTCACCCTGATAGGTGAATACATATTTTTCGGGCATTACCCTTTTTAAACCCGTTGCAACTGCAGGTGCACGACCATGAGCAGCCTCCTGCCAGTCAATATCAATATATTTATAGGCAAAAACAGCACAGCCTACAGGCGAAACGCCTATTGTTTGATCTTGAATTCCCATCTCGTCTAAAACTTCTGCTATCAACCGATGGACAACTCCGTGACTGCATCCCGGACAATAATGCATCGTATCATCGTTCAAAACAGGTGATTTTGAGTAAACCAGATTTTCCGGTTTTATTATTTCTTTGATTCTATCAGCTACTGCGTACATAATTATCCGTTTATAAGTTTTTGATAAAGTGCAGCTTCAACCTCATCAGGTGGAGGAATAATTCCTCCCATCCTTCCGAAATATTCCACTTTTGTTTTTCCATTGACAGCCTGCCGTATATCATTTACCATCTGCCCGGCATTAAATTCAACAGAAAGAAAGCCTTTCACATTGTCAGCAAATTGTGCAATAATTTTTTCCGGAAAAGGAAAGAGTGTAATAGGGCGTATAAGTCCAATCTTCACACCTTTTTTACGGGCAAGCTGTACCGTTTTCTGGCAAATGCGGGCAGCACAACCAAAAGCTACCATAATATATTCTGCATCATCACATTCAATGGCCTCAAATCGAACCTCTTCGTTTTTCATCCTATTGTACTTGTCCTGAAGTCGCAGGTTATTTCCCTCCATAATAGAGGAATCCATCTCTAAAGATGTAACAACATGTTTTTTCCGGCTCTTATGTTTCCCAACAGTTGCCCAAGTTCCTGATATTTCAGCAATTTGATCGTTTGTCCAACGAGGACGAGGGTCAATCAATTCTACTTTCTCCATTAGCTGTCCAATCACACCATCAGCAAGAAGCATTACCGGATTCCGGTATTTGAAAGCAAGTTCGAATCCAAGAATCACAAAATCGTGCATCTCTTGTACCGAGGCAGGAGCAAGTACGAGCAACGAGTAATCACCATGACCTCCCCCTTTAGTTGCCTGATTATAATCGGCTTGTGATGGTTGTATTGTTCCAAGACCCGGTCCGCCGCGCTGAACATTTACAATCACACAAGGCAATTCAGACCCGGCCATATACGAGATACCTTCAGACATAAGGCTGATACCGGGACTTGACGAGGTCGTAAGCACCCGCTTACCGGCACCGGCTGCTCCATAAACCATGTGAATTGCGGCAATTTCGCTTTCGGCCTGTAAAACTACCATACCGGAATTCTCCCAGGGACGCAGTAGCATAAAGGTTTCCATAACTTCAGACTGCGGCGTAATCGGGTACCCGAAGTAGGCATCACTGCCACACCTTATTGCCGCTTCAGCAATTACTTCGTTCCCTTTCATTAATCTTAACTCACCCATATTCAGGATTTTCTTCTATTATTTACTATTCTATTTTTACACGATAAACAGTTATACAACTATCCGGACAAACTGCGGAACAATTTGAACAACCATTGCAGTTTTCAGGATTTTCCATAAATGAGTAGTGGTATCCTTTGTTGTTTACGTTGCGGTTAAGTGCTAAAGTTTGTGTCGGGCAGGCAACCACACATAGGCTACACCCTTTACACACCTCGTTATCAACAACTACTGCTCCTCTGACTTTTGCCATCTTAAAATGATATTTGTTTTTATAATTATAATTTTCTGAATCGGACTGCCCCGTAAATATTAAGTTTCGGATTTTACTTGAAAATCTGAATTAAATTGTTGAAGTCTTATTTCCAGATCACCGAACTGTTCTCTCTTAACATGTGAAACACAAGCTCTTAATCCTTCCTTTGTACTTCCGGTATTTCCCAGCGAAATTGCGCTAATTCCGTAGTAAAGCAATTTGTGCAGCAATTCAGCACCTGTCATCTGCGGGTAAGCGATAGTGAAATAAAATCCATCACCAACAGGTTGTTCAAGATCAGTATCATATACAATCGTGAAACCGTTGTCAGTAAAAAGCTTTTTCATGATTTTAGCTTTTTCGCCATATTCTTTCACATCGTTGATAAAATTGAAAGTTCCGTCAGAAGATGCTTTAAACATAGCTGTCAATGCATATTGGGCTGAGTGCGAAGTACCAGAAGTCATTGAGTATAAAGCTCTGTGGACTATTGCATTACCGAATCCATGAACTTTCAATCTCTCAGGGAGATAATCAAAATGCCGATGATAAAGCATGTCAGAGATTACCATCATCCCGATTCGCTGACCGGCATACGAAAAGATTTTTGAACTCGAAATCATTAAAACATAGTTACCGGTGTATCGGGCCACCGTAGCCTGATATGGAGGAACTCCGGGACGGGAAAGATCAAGCCTGAAGTCCATACCGAAATAGGCAAGATCCTCAATTACTATAACATCATATTGGTTTGCAAGCTCTCCGATTATTTGAAGCTCTTCGTCGTTGAAACATATCCATGAAGGATTATTTGGATTGGAATAGACTATGCAATTGATGTTTCCCTTCGCAAGATATGATTCAAGCTTTGCCCTTAGTTTCTCTCCACGAAAATCGAATACATCAAATGTTTCATATTTTTGACCCATCACCAACATCTGCTGTTTTTGTACCGGAAATCCTGGATCAATAAACAGAGCAGTATCTCGTTCTTTTCGGCAACATCCACAGACTAAAAATGC
>CAILKW010000229.1 GCA_903834845.1 uncultured Bacteroidia bacterium
ATGCGCGAACGAAAGTACCTCATGCGCAAACGTTCCGATGCATTTATTGCCCTCCCCGGTGGTTTCGGCACTTTAGAGGAAATTCTTGAGGTTATCGCCCTCAAACAGTTGCAATATCACAATAAAGCTATTGTTTTTATCAATACCGATGGTTTTTATAACGCCCTTTTTCAACAATTCGAAAGGGCATATAAAGACTCCTTCTCGAAAGAAGATTATAAGAATACATATTATATCGCTGAAAGCTCATTAGAGGCAATCAATTATATCCAGAACTATCAACCTGTTGTGCTTGCCACCAAGTGGTTCGATGTACCAGGACCTTCACGGTTTTAAACCAATCTTTTCTTCACATTTTACAGCTTAAACCGTAATTATTTAATGAGCCATTTTGACTCATAATTATAGTGGATTTGGTATATTTGGATATTGCTTTGCGAGTGTTTTATCAATCATATTATTCACGCATCAACCCTTTTATCCCATGAACCGTTCACTTTATTTAAGCATTTCAATTGTATTTTGTTTTATTCTAATTACTTGTCGTACAGGCAATAAGAAAACTGTATCCAATTCTGTGGCCTACACCGAATACATTTCAGCTTATACTTCGGGAGTAATTGGAATAACAGATGATATTCGTATTAATCTGAATGTAATTCCTGACGAGGCTGTCAAGGAACAACTCCCTTCTGATCTGATTCAATTGGATCCATCGGTTTCGGGTAAAACAACCCTGACTGACGGTCATACTTTGCTTTTTCGTCCCGAAAAACCCCTACGTTCAGGCCAAAGCTACAGCGTAACTTTTAATCTGGGAAAAATAATTGCAGTGCCGGAAACACTGAAAAAATTTGATTTTCAAATAAAAACCATTGATGCTGATTTTTCAATCGAGCTGGGTGGAATAAGAAGTATAAGGATTAATGGTGAGGTTAAAACTGAAATTGCCGGTTCTGTTACCACAAGCGATGTCTTTCCTACAGAAAAGGTTGAACAGATGGTACATGGTGTCCAGGATGGTATCACTCTTCCACTCCGATGGGAAAATACGGGAAACAGAACAGTTCATCAATTTGTTTTTGCTGATGTGAAAAGGGTGAAAGATCCAGGAAAAGTGCAAATACTTTGGTCTGGGAATCCTATTGAGGCAAACCGTAAAGGAGATCAGGAATTAATTATCCCAGCTATTGGCGATTTCAGTCTGATTACTGGTAAAGCTATCTCAGGTTCAAGCCCTTACATTGAACTTACTTTTTCTGACCCATTAGATCAGGAACAGGAAACAGATGGATTATTTATGATGCAAAATATTGATTTTGAAGTATCCATTGAGGATAACAAAGTCAAACTTATACCTCGTCAAGAGGTGGTTGGAGAACGAAAATTGGAAATTTTTGGAGGTTTAAAAAATTACGCCGGCTATAAATTAGGAAAAACCGAAATGATTACATTAACCCTACAGGCCGAAAAACCAGCAATCCGCCTTATCGGTAAAGGAAATATTATTCCGTCAACTGATGGGTTGGTAATCCCTTTTGAAGCTGTAAACCTTACTTCTGTCGGAATCCGGATCATAAAGATTTTTTCGGGCAATTATCATCAATTCTTTCAAATCAATAATCTTGATGAATATAACTCCTTAAAAAATGTTGGTCGTCCTGTTTATCGTGGTGTGCTCCCTTTAACCGGAATTCATGCCGTAACATTAAATAAATGGAGTGCTTACAGTGTTAATATTAGTGATTTGATAAAAACCGAGCCGGGAGCAATATATCAGGTACAGCTTTCTATCCGTCCTGAATTCTCCCTTTATCCATGTAGCGATGATGCTCAGATTAAAAGTGTCAAACGAAAATCAGAAACTAAAGATGATAATGAATGGCTTTCAACTTCATATTTTGACGAAGAGGAAAGCTGGAATGAATATGAAGGAAATCAGTATGATTGGCAGAACAGGGATGACCCATGCTCTTTGTCTTACTTTATACAGAATAGGAACACTACAAAAAATATAATTGCTTCAAATTTGGGTTTGATTGCAAAGCAGGGTTTGGATAACCAATTACTTGTGGTATCAACAAATCTATTAACGGCTCAGCCACAGCCAGGTACAGAGATTTCTGTCTTCGATTATCAATCTCAGATTATTACAACAGGGCAAACCGGATCAGATGGCATGGTGCTTCTAACGCTCGACCGAACACCTTTTCTGATTGTAGCAAAAAATGGAAGTGATGTTGGTTATCTTAAAATAAGCGATGAAGCATCGTTACAACTAAGCCGTTTTGATGTTGGCGGTAACGAGGTTCAAAAAGGTTTAAAAGGTTTTCTTTATGGCGAACGTGGTGTATGGAGACCGGGTGATTCATTATTCGTATCTTTAATTATTGAAGACAAAATCAACAAATTAGCACCCGATCACCCCGTTATTTTTGAGTTATACACCCCAACTGAACAACTTGAACAAAAGATTGTCTTACCACTCAAAGGAAATATAACCACTTTGAAAACCGCAACAAAAATAGATGCACCCACCGGTAACTGGAGTTTGTTGGCAAAAATTGGAGGTGCGGAATTTACAAAACGAATCAGAATAGAAACTGTAAAACCCAATCGGCTTAAGATTCAGTTTAATACTTCCTCAGAACAGCTTCAAGCCGGTGCAAATAATCAATTGGCTTCATTAAATGCCAAATGGCTTCATGGTGCAACTGCTGTTTCGTTGAAAGCAAAAGTGGATATGGTCCTTCAAAAAGGTAAGACCATATTTCCCAAGTTTATGAATTATTCTTTTGATAGTCAGGTTGTGAAGTTTGAATCAGCTGAACAGACAATTTTTGATGGTAAATTAAACGAAAACGGGGATATTAGTTTTCCGATCAATATGGGTGATCTTAACAATGCTCCGGGAAAGCTGGAAGCGGTTTTTACCACTCGAGTTTTTGAACCTGGAGGCGATTTTAGTATATCTCAATTCAATAAACCGGTTTCTCCGTTCCCAAAATATGTAGGCATTAGGTTTCCTGACGAAGATCCGGCAAGATCAATGCTCTCATCCGGAAAAGTCAATGATTTGGAGCTTGTGGTAGTGAATCCAAATGGAAATCCTACCGAATCATCAGTCGAAATTTCAGCATATAAAATTGACTGGCGTTGGTGGTGGGATGCCTCCGAAGACTATCTGGCCAATTATGTGACGCGGGAACAATATAAACCTGTCTTAAAAGGAAAAATAACTACGTCATCGGGTAAAGGCATCTTTAAATTCAATATTCCAAACCAAAATTGGGGAAGATACCTTTTTATTGCCAAACTTCCTGATGGACACAGTGTTTCGCGAACTGTTTATCTCGATTGGCCTTACGGAAGTTCTTCAGGACAACAGGGTGGTGCAACGATGTTGAATTTTTCGGCTGATAAAGAGAAATACAAAGTAGGAGAGGAGATATCGGTTAGTTTTCCAAGTTCAAAAGATGGTAAAGCCCTTGTTACACTCGAAAATGGTTTTGCTGTTCTGGATAAATTCTGGATTGAAACAATTTCGGGACAAACAAAGGTTAGTATTATTGCAAAACCGGAAATGGCTCCTAATATTTATTTGTATATTACATATCTTCAGCCCCATGGACAAACGGTAAATGACCGTCCGATACGTCTGTATGGCGTACTGTCAATAAATATAGAAAACCCGGATACGCATATTATTCCTTTTATTAAGGTTCCCCAAGAGCTCCGTTCGCAGCTACCATTTACAGTTGAAATTAGCGAGAAAAACGGAATGGCAATGAATTACACCCTTGCCATTGTGGACGAAGGATTACTTGATCTTACTGGTTATAAGACACCCGATCCGTGGAATACCTTTTTTGCAAGAGAGGCCTTAGGAGTAAAAACCTGGGATTTGTACGATTATGTGCTTGGTGCTTTTGGAGGAACATTAGAAAAGCTATTTGCCGTTGGGGGAAGTGATCAATTGCCTGATCCTTCAAAACAAAAGGCTCAACGGTTTAAGCCCGTTGTCCGCTTCCTTGGTCCATTCTCTCTTGAACGGAATTCAAAGCAAAAGCATACGATTACTTTGCCGCAATATATCGGTTCGGTACGTTTCATGGTAGTCGGAGCCTCCAACAATGCTTTTGGAGCTGCTGAAAAAGCTGTTCCTGTTCGTGATCCGTTGATGATACTTGCAACTGTTCCCCGTGTGATTGGAATTAAGGAAACAATTGAACTTCCAGTGAGCATTTTTGCTCAGGATCCGGCAATTAAAGAAGTGGAAATCTCTGTAAGTACAAATTCCATACTTTCTGTACTTGGCACCGATAAAAAGGCTGTTTCTTTCGCTGCAATTGGGGAAAAAGATGCACAGTTTAGTCTCAAGTCAGGTTCTGTCACAGGCAAGGGTGTTATTATTGTAAAGGCTCGTTCAGGAAGCCAACAAGCAACATATAGTGTTGAGGTTGACGTTCGCAATCCAAATCCCATGCTGGTAACAAGTCAGACCGATTTTGTGAAAACCTCCCAAAGCAAAGAATTTTTGCTTCAACCAATTGGAGTACCCGGAACGGGATCAACCACTGTTGAAATATCTGCAACTCCTCCTATGAATCTTGGGAAACGTCTCGATTATCTAATAAGCTATCCACACGGATGTATTGAACAAACCGTTTCTGCTGCCTTCTCACAACTATTCCTTAATCAATTTATTAGTCTTGATTCAAAAAATAAGTCTGAAGTTGAATCAAATATCAGATCAGGAATAGAACAGCTTCGAAAATTTCAGTTAGCCGATGGCAGTTTTACTTATTGGCCAGGGAATAATTATCCCTCCTTGTGGGGAACTTCCTGGGCAGGAAATTTCATGATTGAAGCGGAAAACCTTGGTTTTGTGGTTCCTGGCGATATCAAAAAGCGATGGCTTAATTACCAGAAAAATGCTGCAAATTATTGGCGCAAAGAATTTAACGACAGGGGAATAATACTCGATCAGGCATATCGTCTTTATACATTGGCCTTAGCAAATGCTCCAGCCATGGGAGCAATGAATCGTCTTCGCGAAACTCCCGATTTACCTTTGGAGGCACGCTGGAAACTGGCAGCTGCATATATATTGGCTTCGAGACCGGAGGTTGCCGAGCAACTTGTTGATATGACCAAGCTTGAACCATCTGAATACCTTAGCGAAGGTATTACATTTGGCTCTTCTTTGCGCGACAGGGCTATCCTTCTGGAAACACTTTCGTTAATGAAGAAAAAAACCGAGGCTTATGGAGTTGCAAAAACTATTTCATCCGCACTTTGCAGCAATCAGTGGATGAGTACTCAAACTACGGCAAACTGTTTATTGGCAATGGCTCAATTCACCGGGAAAAACATTAAACCGGATGACAGATTTGAATTCAAATTAAGCGTTAATGGAAAAACTGAAAATATTGTTATTGACAAAGTTACCTTTTCGAGAAAGCTTCCCGAATTTGACGGCAAATTGGCAGTTAAAGTTGGAAATTTATCTGAATCAGATTTGTTTATAACAATTATTCAGAAAGGCATACCGTTAAATGTAGATGTTCCTGTCAGCCAAAATGGACTTACACTCCGAGCCACTTACTTTTCATCTGACGGTAATCAGATTGATATTGCTAATCTTTCAAAAGGATCTGACTTTTCCGCAGAAATAAAGGTTAAAAATATTGGTTTTACAGAGATAGACAATTTGGCACTCACACAGATTTTTCCATCAGGATGGGAGATTATTAATGAAAGATTGTTTGGCGGTCAGACTGGATCTCAATTCAACTACCGCGATATTCGTGACGATAGGATACTCACATATTTCAGCCTCAAAATGAATGAAGAGAAGGAGTTTAGAGTGAAGTTAAATGCTACTTATTCAGGTTCATACTTTTTGCCTCCTGTTCAGTGCGAAGCTATGTACAATAATACTGTTTCGGCCAACACATCGGGCATGAAAGTAAATGTCGGGAATTAGCTCTGTTTGAAATGAATCAATTACCAGGAAATATTGTTTTATTAGTTATCATTAAATATAAAGTAGTTACTTGTCTATTTGTAATGGTTTTCTTGTTTTTAATGCTTCCTGTGGTTCGTTTTGACGTGCCTTATAGTGCAGTAATTGAGGCAAATGATCGATCATTATTGGGCGCGAAACTTGCCTCAGACGGGCAATGGAGGTTTCCGCTTTCAGATACTTTACCCGAAAAATTTAGAAAATGTATTATTTGCTTCGAAGACAGGAAGTTTTATTACCATCCTGGAATAGATCCTTTTGCGATTATTAGGGCTATCGGACAGAATTTAAAAGCCCGAAAAATTGTTAGTGGAGCAAGTACAATATCCATGCAGGTAGTTAGACTTTCGAGGAAAGGCAGGGAGCGGACAGTTTGGGAAAAACTGCTCGAAATGGTACTGACAATACGATTAGAATCATCTAAATCGAAAAATACAATCCTAACACTATATGCTGCACATGCGCCTTTTGGAGGGAATGTTGTGGGTTTGGAGGCGGCTGCGTGGCGTTATTTTGGGTGTTCAGCCGATCAGCTTTCGTGGGGCGAATCTGCAGGCCTTGCAGTACTGCCAAATGCGCCGTCAAAGATTTTCCCTGGTAAAAATAGTGGACTGCTCAAAAAAAAGCGGGATGTTTTATTACATAATTTGCTAAAAGATAAAACAATAGATTCTGTAACATACAATCTCGCTATTTCAGAATCGTTACCCGGAAAACCGGAACAATTACCCGATCTGGCACACCATCTACTGAATAAATGCTCGTTAACTACAAATAAAACGGTTGTAAGAACCACAATTGATCGTGGACTGCAAATGGCTGTGCAACGAATTATTGATCAACAAATGCCCCTTCTAAAGGGTAATCAAATTTACAATGCAGCTTGTCTGGTTGCAGATATTAATACCGGGAAAATTCAGGCTTATGTAGGAAATGCAGACTGGAATGATCGTCATGGCGGAGCAATTGATATGATTGAAGCACATCGAAGCACAGGAAGCATCCTGAAACCATTTCTGTATGCAGCCATGCTTGATGGGGGTAAAATCATGCCTAATGCGCTAATACCCGATCTCCCACTATATTTTTCAGGATATGCTCCTCAAAACTTTGATCTTCAATTTAGAGGCGCAGTTTCAGCTTCCGAATCTTTAATCCATTCACTGAATGTTCCTGCAGTATTTATGCTAAAAAACTATACACCGATTCGGTTTCTTGATATTCTCAAACGGATAGGCTTAACAACTTTTAATAAAGATGCCGGTCACTATGGGTTGTCACTGATTCTGGGTGGGGGAGAGACGACACTAAAAGAATTGGTATCAGCTTATGGTTCAATGGCGAGGGTGCTTAACCGATTCAACAATAAAGGTGATTATCATTCGAGCGATTATCATTCTGTTGATTTCTTTCCTTCCTCAAATGATACTACACTGTCCGATGGTAAATTTGTATTTCGGGCAGCTTCGATCTGGCAGACTTTTAATACATTAACAGAATTGAACAGGCCGGAGGAAGAAGCAGGCTGGCAACAACTCTCCTCGTCAGGACGACTTGCATGGAAAACTGGGACAAGTTTTGGCTATCGCGATGCCTGGGCTATTGGTATAAATCCGAAATATGTTATCGGAGTTTGGGTGGGAAATGCAAATGGAGAAGGGAGACCGGGATTGACCGGAGGATTAGCTGCTGCCCCGATTCTTTTCGGAATTAGTTCGTTACTTACCTCAAACCAATGGTTCGAAAAGCCACTGTCAGGAATGTTACCTGTTGCCGTTTGTCGCCAAAGTGGTTACAGGTCTTCTGTTAATTGCAACGAAACCGATACGATAATGGTTCCGTCTTCTTGTCTGAGCAGTTTTCCTTGTCCATATCATCTGAAAGTTCACCTCAATGCAGAACGCCAATATCTGGTAAATGCTGAATGTTATCCTCAAAATCAGATTATTAACGAAAACTGGTTTATTCTTCCACCTGCTATGGAATATTATTATAAGAAGTATCATCCCAATTATACGACACTGCCTGCATGGTTACCCGGAACACGACAGAGCAATGAAATTCAGATGGTTGAATTTATTTATCCCGATGACAGATTAATGGTTTACCTTCCAAAAGGTAATGACGGACATAAAGGACAGGTGATTTTTCAGGCTGCACACAGGAGAACAGGTTCGACATTATTTTGGCATCTTGATGAGATTTTCCTCGGAAGTACAAAAGACATTCATCAACTGGCATATTCACCTTCATCTGGAAATCATAAATTGCTGATTGTAGATGAGTTGGGAAATAGTACCACCCGATATTTTAGTGTAGTGAAATAGTATTTTTACTTTTTACTTCTTGAAAATGAAAGTATGATTTTGCAGATAAATAATACAATGAAAAAGCAGATTAAGCTGATCTTAACATTCTCCCTTTTCCGATTAACTTTGCAGACTTAAAAAGTACAAATTACTTAATTTTTAGCTTATGCTTAGTTTCGATACAAAATATCGCGTATGTTATGGAGATACAGATAGAATGGGAGTTATGTATTATGGACATTATCCCCGATTATACGAGATAGGACGAACAGATCTGATACGTTCGATTTGGAAGTCCTATCGGGAGGTTGAAGAGAGCGGGATAGTATTACCTGTCAGATTATTGACTGCTGTATATCATAAACCTGCCATTTATGATGAAGAGCTTACAATTAGAACTATCATCAAAGAAATACCCAAAGTAAAGTTCAGGTTGTTCTCCGAAATTTATAACGAAAAAGGGGAGTTGATCAACGAAGGGGAGGTTGTGCTTGGCTTTATTGATGCTTCGACAGGTAAACCACGTCGGGCACCTGAAGAATTTACCCAGATACTGCTCGCAAAAATGGTCTAAAATTCACTAAAAAGAAGGAAAATAAACAAACCGACAGCAATAAGGATTACTCCTAAACCAATTATTTTGTTGGCCCACCATAAGGTATCTATCGTCAATTTATGTTTGAAAAGATTGGCCAGCCCTGTCAATATAAACCACCAGGTGGCACAGCCAAGAAAAATACCACCAATAATCAGGAGAGCTTCAAAGAGTTGGGATAATTGAAGAACAAGACTATAACTGGTGAAAATAGCAATAAATACCAAAGCAGAAAGAGGATTTGTGACTGTCAAAAGAAAAGCTGTTAGAAAATCCTGAATATATGAAGTCCCTTTTCTGCGGAATTTTTGGATATCCTTTGCGGGATTCGACATAAAAATGTATAAACCTAGTATTACCACCATGCTTGCACCGAATATTTTAAAATATACTTCATAACTCCTGATAAAATTGATGATAATGGTTAGACTGAATCCGGCAATAATGGCATAAATGACATCAGAAGCGGCAATGCCTAAACCAGATAAAAACCCTGATTTCCAGTTCTTATTTACTGTTCGTTTAATACAAAGCATACCCAAAGGTCCAAGCGGAACCGATACAGCAATGCCTATCATAAAACCTTCCCAAAGCAGTCCAAAAATCATAGTTAAAAAGAATATCTGAAAAAATGATCAAATTTATCGGAAATCAGAAAGCAAAGGTAAAATTAGTGTTGATATTATCTACTTTTATCGGTAAGAAGTTTTAATAATACTCAGAAAAATGAAACGAAAAATCTTTCTTATGTTTTTTACGATGACAGTGCTACAATTAGCAGTGGCACAAAACGTTATGAAATTATGGCCCAAAGGTGCACCCGGAAATAATGAATGTCCGCAACCAGAGGAAATTTTTCAGGGGAAAATGGTTCGGTTCGTGTCAGAACCTACATTAACCGTCTATTTACCCGCTAAGGAAAAAAATACAGGTGCTGCAATTGTTATTTGCCCCGGTGGAGGGTATTGGATTGAAGCCATGGATTATGAAGGGTACGATTACGCCGAATATCTGCAAAGCAAAGGAATCGCAGGTATTGTGCTTAAATACAGACTTCCTTACGGACATCACGAAATACCACTTATGGATGCGCAACATACTTTACGCACAGTACGTTATAATGCAGAAGCATGGGGAATAGATCCCAATAAAATAGGGATCTCAGGTTTTTCGGCTGGGGGACATCTTGCATCAACTTCCGCAACCCATTTTGATAAGGGGAAAACAGAAAGCGAAAACCCAATTGAAAAGGTAAGCTGTCGCCCGGATTTTGCTGTGTTAGTCTATCCGGTTATCACATTTAATGAACGTTGGGGACACATGGGGTCGCGTGAAAACTTAATCGGTAAAAATCACGATCTTAAGTTAATCAATTTCTATTCAAACGAACTTCAGGTAACAACCGAAACTCCACCAACTTTTCTGGTGCTTGCCGACGATGACAAAGCTGTACCTCCCAGAAATAGTATCGAATTTTATAGTGCACTTAAGGAGAAAGGAGTTTCGGCAGAACTTCATATTTTTCGCGAAGGCGGGCACGGTTTTGGGATGAACAAAAAAGGTAAACCTCATGATCAGTGGCCACAGTTACTAATTGATTGGATGAAAGCAGAATCAATTTTGAAATAAGCTACATTTCCATTAAAAAACAATGTTAAATGGTGATTAATACTCATCCTGAGAATGTTATAAAATTTTGTCTTAGATGTGGGAGTAAAGCGTTCATAACCAATGATAAAGGTCGTTCATTTAGTTGCGAAGAGTGTCACTTTGTTTATTATGTGAATAATTCGGCAGCCGTGGCTTGTCTTATTTTCAATCCCGAAGGAAAACTATTGCTTGCACGGCGTGCCATTGAACCTGCCAAAGGAATGTTAGATCTTCCCGGAGGATTTGTTGAACCAATGGAGAGAGCCGAGGGCACAGTGGTGAGGGAAATTAAAGAAGAATTGGGTGTTACAGTGACAAAAATGGAATTTCTCGCATCATTTCCCAACGAATATGTCTTCTCCGGGTTTTCTGTCTTTACAATTGATTTGGCTTTTGTTTGTAGTGTTGACAATCTGTCAGCAATAGTCCCGGCAGATGATGTTTCGGAAGTTGAGTTTATATTTCCGAAAGAAGTGAAGAGGCAGGAATTATGCTCTGAAAGTATGGCCAATATAATCAATCAATACATTCAAAAATATCTTCATTAATGCGTTAAACTATTAAACATGAATATTATAGAACGTATTACTTCATTGCGTAATTTAATGCTGATTAAAGGTATTGATGGGTATTTGATCTACGGAACAGATCCTCATTTAAGCGAATATGTACCCGATGCCTGGTGTACCCGCGCATGGATTAGCGGCTTTACAGGTTCTTATGGAAAAGTCGCAATTACCCAAAAAAGTGCAGCTCTCTGGACCGACTCCAGATATTTCATTCAAGCTGAATCTCAATTGTCAGGAACCGGCATTGTGATGATAAAGGATCGTAGGTCAGATACAATTTCGGTTGATAAGTGGATGCAAAAGGAACTTAAAACAGGAAGCGTTGTCGCAACAGATGGCTTAACCATTTCGGCGACTGAAGCAAATACACTTGAACAAAAATTGTGTGCGAATGGCATCAAATTAGAACTATATGAAGATCTGGTATCGTTAATTTGGGAAAATCGTCCTTCCCCTTCACATGATCTTATTTTTGATTATCCCCTCAGTTTTGCAGGCCTTAGCAGATCCGAAAAACTTTCTCAAATCAGAAACCGCTTAACCTTAACTGGGGCCGAAGCAACTATATTATGTCAGCTGGATGACTTGGCCTGGGGTTTTAATCTCAGGGGAAGCGACATAATTTACAATCCGCTTTTTACAGGATATGGTTACATTGATAATCATCGAGCGGTCCTCTTTATCGAAGATATTAAAGTTCCAACAGCTCTCAGAGATGATCTGGAAAGGGAAGGGATTAGCATAATGAATTACCCATCAATATTTTCTTTTTTAGAAGAGTTTATACCTAACAAAATTTATCTTGATCCTGATCGGACAAATTCACTTATTTATCGATCAATCTCAAAGCAATTTAAAGTCATTGACGGAATTGGAATTCCTACGCTTTTAAAATCAATTAAAAATGAGGTGGAGATTTCAGGAATGAGGGCAGCACACATCCGTGATGGGGTAGCAATGGTAAAATTTCTGCACTGGTTTGATGAACACTTTAAAAAAGAGATTATTACAGAATTATCAATCTCAAATAAACTTAGAGAATTTCGTTCAGAACAGCCCTTTTTTATGGGAGAAAGTTTTTCTTCGATTGTTGGTTTCGGATCGCATGGCGCAATAGTACATTACAATGCAACCTATGAAACTGACATTGAAATACTTCCTGACGGTATTCTTCTTTTTGACTCAGGTGGTCAATACCTTGATGGAACGACCGACATAACACGTACTATTTCTACGGGAATAGTAACTTCTCAGCAAAAAAAGGACTTCACATTGGTTTTGAAAGGGATGATACAACTTACGAAGGCTATTTTCCCTGAAAATATTAAAGGCTATTCGCTCGATATTCTTGCACGTAAAGATTTGTGGAACAATGGTTTAAATTATGGTCACGGCACAGGTCACGGTGTAGGTCATTATTTGTCGGTTCATGAAGGACCAATGGCAATTCGTCAAGAGTATAATGGTGAACCCATTTGTGCAGGACAGATTATAACCAACGAACCTGGACTTTATCGCGAAGGGGAATATGGTATAAGGATCGAAAATGTGTTGTTGTGTAAAGATGAATGTAAGTCAGATTTTGGCCGATTCCTTTCATTCGATACTCTGACTTTGTGCCCAATTGACCTAAAGCTTGTAAATGTTCAGCTTCTGACCGATGAAGAGCGTATTTGGATAAATTCGTATCATGAAAGGGTTCTTACAGAATTGGAATCCGGATTAAATAAAGATTTACTGATTTGGTTAAAAAGCCACTGTACTCCTATTTAATCAAATATTTATATAAACAGGATTAAAATGAAGCAATTTTCACTTATTTTTTTTCATGTCTTTCTACCTTATATACTTACAGCTCAGTATTATTCTGTAGGAGAGGACCCGTCAGGCATTCGCTGGCGACAGATTAATACTGCGAATTTTCAGGTCATCTATCCATCCGATTTTGAAGGCAAGGCACAGCGCATGGCTTCCATTCTTGAAAAGACTTATCTCTTCGCAGGATACTCACTTGAACATCAACCCAAGAAGATCTCGGTTATTCTTCACACAAGTACTGTTCAATCAAACGGTTTTGCTGCCTGGGCTCCAGCTCGGGTCGAACTTTTTCCAACGCCTCATCAGGAGGTTTATGCACAGGACTGGCTTGAGCAGCTAGCCATTCATGAGTTCCGCCATGTTGTTCAAATTGATAAAATAGGTTCAGAATTACCCGGCATTTTTAAGATCATATTAGGAGAACAAGCTGCTGCGATAGCCATTGGAGCCTATTTACCATTTTGGTTTCTTGAGGGTGACGCGGTAGTTACCGAAACAGCACTCAGTCATACGGGGAGAGGAAGAGTTCCACCTTTCGAAATGGAATTGAGAGCTCAAAGCGTTGAGAAAGGACTATTTAGTTACGATAAAGCCTACCTTGGTTCATACAAAGATTATATCCCCAATTATTATCAGTTAGGTTATCAGATGGTAGCAGGAGTCAGAAGTAAGTATGGTGTAAATAGTTGGTCACAAGTTTTGAATCAGGTTGCGCATAAGCCATTGTCTATTAATGCTTTTTCACGAGGATTAAAAGAGGTAACCGGAATGAATCAAAAAATGCTTTATAATTCTATTTTCACAGAACTGAAAGACACGTGGAAATTGAAGGATAAAACTTTAGAAAAAACTGAATTTGAAACGATCACAAAACAGCAATCAGGTTATGTCAGCTACAGATACCCTTATCCTGTTGGCGATTCGGCATATTTTGCTGTTAAATATTCTCTTGATGATTTAACAAGGTTCATTTTAATTGGTCAAAAAGGTGAGGAGAAGATAATTTTTACTCCAGGAGATATGTTTGAGGAATCAATCACTTATGGGCAAGGGAAAGTCTTCTGGATTGAATCAAAAAAGGACATTCGTTGGGCTCATCGTGATTTTTCGCAGTTGAGAATTCTAAACATAAGTGATGGGACAGTAGTAGAAAAAAAATATCAGGACAAGGTTTATGCACCATGTTTGTCGGCGAATGGCAAATATCTTGCAGCTGTAAAAGTAAGTGTCCAAAATAACTGTTCTATTGTTTTGTTAAATCCCAAGTCGGGTGAAATTGTGAAGGAGATGCCATTGGAAGAAAATCTCTTCATAATAACCCCTTCATGGGCCGATAACAATAACGAATTGTATGCAGTTGTACTTGGAAGCAAAGGTAAAACGTTGGCTAAAATAAATCCTTTTAACGGCTCAATAAGCTATCTGTTACCCTATTCGTTTAACGAACTTATGCGCCCGATCCAACACAAAAACTTTATATATTATTCAAATACAATCGGAGGTTCAACTGAAATTTATTCTTTAAACCTAACCGAAAATACCAATAACACTATCACATCATCGAAGTTTGGAGTAAGAGATATGCAGGTAACAACAGACGGAAACTATTTGGTTTATAGTAACTATACGTCAGCCGGCTACAAAATAGTCAAAATGGCAATACAAACAACACATTTATATGCTAAAAATCCTGAATCATCACACAATTACGAATTAGCAGATATACTTTCGTCACAAGACAAAGGGATACCTGATTTTTCAACCAAGGATACAACTGTTTATGAATCTAAGCGATATTCAAAATTGGCCAATTTATTCAATTTCCACAGCTGGGCACCTGTTCATATTGATTCCGAATCAGAAGAGATCAGGCCAGGAATATCACTTATGTCGCAGAATAAGTTGAGTACTGCAATAACTCAATTGGGCTATGATTATTCGACCACGAATAAAACAGGTAAATGGGTGGCCAAATTTGATTATACAGGTTTTTTTACGGTATTGAAATTTAATGCCAATTATGGTAATGAAAGGTCACAATATTTCAGAATAGATAACTACAAAAATTCTACAGGACAAATAATCAAAAGGGACACACAATTGGTTAAATTTACTTACAAAGTGCTTGAAATTAAAGGAATAGTTAACATTCCATTAAATTTATCGCATGGAAAAATGTACAGATTGCTTCAACCTGAGTTCCAAATAGGGTATAGGAACATCCGGCAGGAGGCTTCAGCTCCTCAAAATTTATTCAGGGGAGCTATTATTCCGTTTACTTACAGATTATATGCTCACAATCTGCTAAAGCAGGGCCATCGTGATATTCAACCTACAATAGGCCAAGTTATTGATGTCTCATATCGTCATTCACCTTTAGGAGACCGAAATTTCGGTACGATTTGGTCGGTAGAAGGTATCCTGTATTTTCCCGGTTTGATAAGACATCACGGAATAAGATTTTATGGCGGATATCAGCAAAAACAAAGTGCTGAAAGTTCATTTTCTGATCTTGTATCCTATCCTAGAGGGTATCAAAATGTGACCAACAATCAATTATTTACTTTAAAGTCTGACTATGTATTACCCATATTTTATCCCGATCTGAGTTTAGGCAAACTGAGCTATTTCAAAAGAATAACATTAAGACTTTTTTATGACCAAGCTTGGGCAATGGTTCCCATTGAGAATACCAGCAACGAACATCGCTTGAATTTAGGATCAGCAGGAGGAGAACTGACGACCGATTGCAATATTCTCAGATTACTTGTTCCGGCGAAAATTGGAATTAGAACTTCGTACCTTACCGATAAAAAAAATCTGAATTTTGAATTTCTTTTTTCAATTAATTTCAGTACCTTATAAGGTAAAAACCTTTTAAGAATAATATATTTCCATACAACAAGTCAGTGATTTTCTTTTAAACGATTCTCAATGAGGTAAAAATACGTTTCAATATATATAAAGTATCAGAAAAACAATTTGTTACCGATATTCAACCAAAATCTGTTTTCTTAATTAAATATGTTGGTGTTCTCTAGTACCAATCTTTTAAACATATTTGAGATTCAAAAAGTGTGAAAAGATTACCTATTTAATTCAATATACAAATGTAAATCACAAACACAGATTACATTTGGCGAACCAAATACCTTAAAAACATGTAATTTACATTTGTATAGTGAATATATTCGTTCCTACAATGATTATTTTGTAAATAAAATGAAAGAAAATTACTTAATTTTTATAAATACTTCAAATATCTCTTAAAGTTCACATTATTAGCATTTTATTGGCGTTTATTAGACTGATAGTTTAAATAAATGGATGACATTTGTAAATTAGGTTGCAAATAAACAATAAAACACACATATTGATATTGTAAAAATTTAATAATCAGTATTTTATATCTTTTATTTGAATAATATCTTTAAATATCATTAATTTTTGCTTTTAATAGTAATATAACGCTAATATTTAAGGATAAACTATTTAAAAACACCTATTTAATAATTATTTCTAAATGTACCTTATGTTAATATGTAGTTTTATGGAATATACGGGCTATTCACTATTGTACCGCATAAATAGTTGATTCAATAATGTGAATTATTTGAATTTTCCAATTTGATTACATTTGTTATAACAATATTTTGTACATTTGTGATATGAAAAATTACAAATGGAATGAAAGATCGAATCACACAGTTTCTTGCAAAAGAAGGTATTTCACCTGCTGAATTTGCTGATAAAATAGGCGTACAGCGATCAAGTGTTTCACATGTGCTGA
>CAILKW010000230.1 GCA_903834845.1 uncultured Bacteroidia bacterium
GTAAAAATAGGAAGCATTAAATTATACCTTCTTGATACTGACTATGATGCCAATCAGGATTATGACCGGTCTATTACGCACCACTTGTATGGCGGTGATAATGAAAACCGGCTTAAACAAGAGATGGTCCTTGGTTTGGGAGGCATAAAATTACTGGATAAGATTGGAATACAATCGGATATTTACCATTGTAACGAAGGACATGCTGCTTTTATCGGACTCGAAAGGATAAAAAATCTCATGGAGAATTCCGGATTAACTTTTGCTGAGGCTCAGGAAATGATCAGAGTATCCACTTTATTCACAACTCATACTCCGGTACCAGCTGGTCACGATTCATTTCATGTAGATCTATTTAAACGCTACATGGGTAATATAGCTCAGAAATTTAAGATTTCGCTGGATGATTTTCTCTCCCTTGGGAAAGCCTCAGCTCATGAAGATTATTTCAATATGAGTTATCTGGCCTCAAACTGTTCACAAGAGATAAATGGAGTAAGTATGCTCCACGGTAAAATCAGCAAGGGATTATTGTCTGAATTGTATAAAGGTTTTTTACCAGAGGAACTTGAAAATATTGGATATGTTACAAACGGTGTTCATTACCCAACATGGGCAGCACCCGAATGGAAAACAATACACAGTAAATTTCTTAAGCCTGAGGCTCTTGCAGAAGATATTCACGATTATGAAGAAGAAGAAGAAACAAGAGCGTGGCGAAATGTTTATAAAGTTCAGGACGGCCAGATTTGGGAGACAAAATCAAAATTGCGTGAAAGTTTAATTAACTATATAAAACAACGTTTTTCAGATAATCACATACAGAGAAATGAAAATCCTAAATATATTGCAGAAGCAACATCAAAACTGAATTCAAAAGCATTGACAATTGGTTTTGCCCGCCGGTTTGCAACTTACAAAAGGGCTCATCTTCTTTTTCGGAATCTTGATAGGCTAGCGCGAATAGTTAATAATCCCGACCGACCTGTTCAATTTTTGTTTGCGGGGAAAGCTCATCCAGCTGACAAAGCCGGTCAGGATCTGATTAAGTATATTATTGGTATTTCCAAAAGACCCGAATTTGTCGGACGCATTCTTTTCATTCAGAATTACGATATGAACCTTGCAAAAATGCTGGTTCAGGGGTGCGATGTGTGGATGAACACCCCAACCCGACCTCTTGAAGCTTCAGGAACATCAGGTGAAAAAGGGGTAATGAATGGTACATTACACTTTTCGGTGCTTGATGGCTGGTGGGTCGAAGGATATAAAAAAGATGCAGGCTGGTCGCTCCCTCTCGAAAAATCGTTCGACAACGATGAATTGCAGGATGATCTTGATGCAGAAGCCATTTACAGGATTTTTGAAAATGAGATTGTACCTGCCTATTATTACCGCAACGAAAGTAACATACCAATTCTTTGGGTAGATTTTATTAAAAACACTTTCGCTGAAGTGGTTCCCCACTTTACAACACGGCGCATGATGAAAGATTATTTCAAAAGATATTACGTTCCCCTTTCTGCTCGTCTGGACAAATTAAAGGCTGATAACTTTTCCAAAGCCAAAGAAATAGCAACATGGAAAGACAAAATTCTAACAGTTTGGGATCAGATTGAAGTTGTAAGCATACAGCTTGCGGATGGAATTACCAATACTTACAAGATGGGGCAAAACTACATTTCTCATATTGTACTCGATATAAAAGGATTATCACCTGAAGAAATAGGTGTGGAAATTGTTATTGCAACAGGAACAGAACACCCGGAATATGTTGTAAGACATGAATTTATACCTGGAAAAGTTTCAAATGGTTTAACCCATTATTCTCTAAATCTAACATTAACAAAGCCCGGTTCGTATAATTACGGTATCAGGATTTTCCCTAAAAACTCTGAACTTCCTAACAGGCAGGATTTCAGAATATTAAAATGGATTTGATCTATAATTTATTAAACAATAGTCTATTCAATAAAGTCTCCTTATGTTTTGGGGAGACTTTTAGCATTTCCCCTGTTTTTAATTCCACCATACCACCATCAGATTTAATATACCGAACCACATTGAGGATATTTACCAAATGACTCCTGTGTATTCGTAAAAAACCCAAAGGGGATAAAAGATGCTCAAACTCAAGTAAAGTACGACTTACCACCTTTTCTGGAGCTTCTTTAAAAATGATTCGTGTGTAGTTTCTTTTCCCTTCGCAACGAACAATATCTTCGATATTGACAATTGCAAATCCGTTTATTTCGGGCAATGCAACAGTTTTTGATGCCCCCTCGTCTGCTGCGAGAAGGTTTTCTTTTAAAGCTTTAACTCTCATATTATCTTCAACACGTTGAATATTAGGTATCCTCTGGATTGCCATAATTAGTTCTTCGACAATAAGTGGCTTAACTATGTAATCAAAAGCAGAATATTTGAATGCTTTCACAGCATATTCGCTGTAAGCTGTAATAAAGATCAATTTGAAATTAATCTTTTTCAGTTTATCTAATAGTTCGAAACCTGTACCATCTGGCATACTAATATCGAGCAATACTAATTCAGGATCAGTATCTTCTATTAATCTAACTCCCTCGGCAACTGATCCTGCCTCTCCAAGAATTTCAATTGTATCAAGAAATTTTTCAAGCATATCACGCAAGACTTCTCTTGATACATAGTCGTCATCAATTATTACTGTTTTAATCATATTCAAGTTGTTAAAACTAGTTTTAAGGTCACAAAATTATCATGTTTTACTCAATAAAAGCTTTTCCTAGGCCTTTTAAATAGATTAACAAACAATCTTTAAAAATGATTAGTTTTTTTGAATATTTCCCATCTTTGCAAAAAAAGTAGAATGTCACTCATATTAAATATTGATACCTCAACTGAAGTGTGTTCAGTAGCTCTTGCCAATGATGGCCTGGTTATTCAATCGCGCGAAAACTTGGCAGGACAGAATCATGCCATGCTTTTAACGATTTTTATAGATGAATTACTGGCAGAGTCGAATCTTACTCCAGAAAAATTAGATGCGGTAGCAGTTTCGGGAGGACCAGGATCATATACGGGCCTAAGAATAGGCGTTTCAGTTGCAAAAGGAATCTGTTATGCATTAAACCTGCCGCTGATAACTATAACCTCACTTGAATCAATGGCTCATCATGTTATTCAAAACCGAAGTAAATTTAATATCACTGAAACAGAAAATATCCTTTTCTGTCCCATGATTGATGCCCGAAGAATGGAAGTCTATACTGCCTTTTACGATATAACCGTCAATCAAATACGTGGAATTCAGGCTGATATTATAGACCATCAATCGTATATGACTTATCTTGAGAACAATACAATTGTTTTCTTTGGAAACGGTGCTACTAAATGCAGAGAGGCAATCACACATCCTAAAGCAATATTCCTCAATGATATAATCACTTCGGCAAAAAATATGGTATCACTTGCAGAATACAGCTTCGGTTTGAAAAATTTTGTGGATGTTGCTTATTACGAACCATTTTATCTGAAAGATTTTATTGCAACAATTCCTGTTAAAAATATCTTTAAAGGTTAAATGGTTTATAAATAATTAAGAATGCGCAAAGTATTAATAATTACCTATTATTGGCCGCCAAGCGGTGGCGCAGGTGTTCAAAGATGGCTTAAATTTGTGAAGTATATTCGCGATTTTGGGTGGGAACCGGTGATTTATACTCCTTCAAATCCTGAATTCCCGGTACTTGACGAAACTCTTTCGTGCGAAATACCCTCTGGCATTGAAGTAATCAACAAGCCTATATGGGAACCATACCAGTTTTATAAAAAAATCACAGGTAAAAAAAGCTCTGAGAAAATAAATAACGGTTTTTTAAACGATAAAAAGTCTCCTGGTCTTTTTGAACGATTGGCAATTTGGATCAGAGGCAACCTTTTTATCCCTGATGCCCGGAAATACTGGATAAAGCCCTCAATACTTTTTCTTGTCAGGTATATTCAAAACAA
>CAILKW010000231.1 GCA_903834845.1 uncultured Bacteroidia bacterium
AAAAATAATTTCAAAATATCACTAAAAAAATATTCCTTTAAAAATAGTAAACCTATAGTTTGCTACCTATTCTGCAAAATCAATCAACCTTTCCGCGGTACTTTACATCCATAGCTGCCAACACATTATCCGCAAAATTCTTTGCCAAATATTTTTCAACAATCAGCGTTTTCTTCATAAAAAATCAGGGATTTCAGTTTTTTATTCTTTCCTTTGCTATTGTAAGGGTAAATTTTGAAACAACAATGAATATTGACATGAAAATGGAAAGTTTAATGAAAATAGTAGGGTTCACAGATGATTAGGGTGAATTAACAACGGTAAAACTGCTTTTATATGCCCAATTTGACAAGAATTGCACAGATTTATTGTATATATATTAGTTAGCATACATAGGAAAAAGCGCACATTGACAACATAATCTTTGATGTAAACTTATTAACTCTAAAATAATATCGATGAAAAAAGCATTTATTTATTCTCTTTTACTAATTCTGATTTCATGCAGCCAAACACGAAACGATAAAGTTGCTACAACTCGTAATGAACTCACTTCTAAACTTAAAAGTAAAATGACAAGTACAGTTTCAAGTTATAATTCTGGTTCAGAAATAAAATTATCTTATGCATCAACCCAAAATACTGACGATGGCGTTTGTAGTTTTAATGGTTATTGCTCTTTAAATACAAAGTCTGCACCTGAAATTAATATGGGCTTCCATTTTAATCTGTCTGGAGACCAAATTAAAGATACCTTAGATACTCAATTATTTTCAAAGTTCATGGATTTGACTAATGTCAAAAGGATTCAAGTTGATAGTTTGACTTATAAAGTGATTGAGAAAGAAATCAAATTGAAATTTATTGTTTCATTGATTAGAGAAGAGATTGACAAGATTAAAATTGTTGACAAATATTCAATGGTTTATTCGTCAGGTTTTAAAACTCCCAAACCTATAATGGTTGTAGATAAGATTGAGAAAAGTTCAATTGAAATTCTTGGCAAAACATATTAGGATAAAAACTACGTAAGCTAATAGGTGGTATATTTTATTTCCGAGATAGTGCAGGTTTCAGCGTTTTTACATCTGATAAACTTTCGTACAAAATTGACAAGATAGGCTTAGAAATCGGCAACAACAAAATACCGACAACCGTTATTGGTAATACCCTCAGAACATTAGTTAAACATAAACTAATTATCAAAAATGAAAGAAACTAAGGTTACTAACATTTTGTGGTTGAAGTACTTCCCCCAAAAGGCCTGAGTACCATCTGACAAGCCAATCCAAGTTGGTTCACTTTTGTTTTTGCTTCAATTCTCAAAATCATTTTCACTTCAACTATATAATTATGAGCAATATAGATAAAGGCCAAATATTAAAATCAAATTTATCAAAAGAGGAAATGAGCAAAGTTTTCAGCTTGGCTCTCACAATAAAAGACTTGATTACTGAGGAAGATACTTCAGTAATATTTTACGATTATTCTTTTTTGAATGATAGAATTGAAGACCTTGTAAGTTTGTTTCCGCCAACTACTTTGCATGCTGTGGCAGTAAAGGCTAATCCCTTGACGCATATTTTGACTAAAATAAAAACAATGGGTGTAGGTTCAGAAGTGGCAAGTCTGCCTGAACTATATTTGGCAGAAAGGACTGGGTTCTCACCCGACAAGATTGTATTTGATTCTCCTTCCAAGACAAGAAATGAAATAGCTTATGCTTTGAAACTCGGAGTTTATGTTAATGCCGATTCTTTTGATGAGCTTGATAGGATAGCAGAAATTTTACAAACAGTTAAATCACAAAGCATTATTGGCGTAAGAATAAATCCACAAGTTGGTTCAGGAACAATTAAGTCAACAAGTGTTTCAGATATAATTTCGAAATTTGGAATTCCACTCGATGCCAATAAAAGTAAGTTGGAAGAGTATTTTCTAAAATATGACTGGCTAAAAAGTATTCATGTTCATGTCGGATCACAAGGTTGTCCTGTAAATTTAATCCTTGATGGAATCAGAAAGGTATTGAACTTCGCAAAAGAATTGAATGAGAGCTTTAAAAAGAAGTCAATTGAAAAATTGATTCAATATTTTGATATTGGAGGTGGACTTCCTGTTTCATATTATGCAGATATTAAGTCTATTACCATGCGCCAATATCAAAAAATGCTGCAAGATAATTTCAGGGATCTTTTCAATGGACAATTCAAATTAATTACAGAATTTGGTCGTTATATTCATGCAAATACAGGATGGGTAGCATCAAAGGTGGAATATGTTAAAAGAGAAAGTAATGTCAATATCATTATGACACACGTTGGCGCAGACCTTTTTTTAAGAAAGTGTTATAACCCCGAAGATTGGCATCATCAGATTACAGTTGTTGACAATGATGGTAATTTGAAGCACGGTACAGATAAAAACAGATATATAATTGCTGGTCCTCTCTGTTTCGCAGGAGATGTAATTGAAAAAGATTTAGAGCTACCGATAGTAGCAGAAGGTGACTATGTTTTAATACACGATGCAGGCGCATACACACTCAGTATGTGGTCTCGTCATAACAGCAGACAAGTCCCAAAAGTAATTGGATACAACCAATCTAATGGCAACTTTGAAGTGATAAAAAGGAGAGAAACCAAAGAAGATTTATTTGATTTCTGGACTTAATTTTCAAAGCAAGTTTATGTTGATAATAACGAATTCAAATAGTTCATTGCAGGAATATGACCTTTTCAACATTGAAAACCAATTAATCGTCTTCTCATTTTTTGAAAAACTTCAAAGATGGTAGAACAAGTAACATTGCATACCTACGGCGGACAAATTTATAGGATTGTTCCTACCAGCGGAATTGCGAAAAATTATTATGGAAGGGATTTCTTTAAAGTACTTTTTTTACCTATCGGAAAAAAATCTGAGAAAAAGTGATTAATCAAGCATTCTTAAAATAGTCTCTAAATTGGGCATATTTCAAATTAGTATATATATATTAGTCTATTTCAAACAATTAGTATTATTTCCTAAAATATTTCAAAACAAAATGTCTGAAATTGGTTGCATTTCTTCTTATAATAGCCTACTTTTGAGGTAATGTTAAATATTAGGCTTTTGGTTATGGGTGGATATTCTATTTTTTCAGTTGTTTTTTCAGTTTGGCGAAATTCTTACGACCAACATAATAAGCTGAACGAAGTAGCTTCCTTTCTGAGTAGCTATACAGTTTTATTACAAATTCACATAAATGAAATAAATGTTAAATAATTGCAAATGTTAAATATAAAATTATGAAAGCAGTATTAGAAATAGATGTAAACGACTTAAATACGCATTTGTTAGAAGTATTAACTGCACTATTTCAACAAAACGTTACAGAAGTTGTAATTCGCAAAAGCACCATTATCCTTGAAGAGTATGATAAATCGTCAAAAATAGAATACATTATCCAATCTCTTAAAGATTATGGGCACAATGCTTTATTATTAAACGATATAGAAAATGGTTTAAAAAACTCATCGGTTTACCTAAAACAATGAAAGTAAAAGAACTTAACGATAAACTGAAAGAGTATTTGAAAACTCATCAGTTGGGCAGGAAATTCGAAAAAACAAAGGTGATTTTTGAAAAAGACATCAATCATCCATCGCTCAATGTGGAAGTTCTTGAACCAAAGCACTTAAAAATCTATTCATTTCGCTTAGATAAAAAATACAGAACGATATTTATAATCGTGGAAAATGAAGCAGAAATAGTAGCAATAACAAATCATTATACGTAACATATATGTTTGTTAAACAAGTGGCTGACATAGTTGTAAGCAACCATAAGCTTTTTATATCCTATCCACAAAAAACAAACTTGCAAAAAAAATTAAAAGGCGGGAGGTCAATACATTGAACTAATCCTACTGGTAATTTTTCAAGTTATGCGTTTAATTTTAGGGTGTGCATTTGAAAATTTAAAATCTATTTTAAGGATTTAGACCGTTAAAGATCCTGTTGAGCTTTTCCCATAATAATTTTACTAATATATTTACAAATGAAAACATTTACCTCGAAAGAAAGAATTAAGACAGCCATGAACCTCGAACATCCTGATCGGGTTCCGCTTATGTGCCAGTTTAGTATTGGCAGCATGAT
>CAILKW010000232.1 GCA_903834845.1 uncultured Bacteroidia bacterium
AAATTCCTGCGTTTTCATCCCTATAAATGAGAATACCAGAATTTTAGCATCCGCAGGTACAGCCAAGCTGAAATTGCCGTCAATATCGGTAATAGTTCCAGTGGTAGTACCTTTCACATATATAGTTACACCTGGCAACGGAAGTCCTTGACCATCTTTTACAGTCCCGGAAAGTTCTTTTTTCTGCTCTGCATAAGTTTCAGACTTGAGTGCCGGTGGTAAGCCTTTGGTTTCAGAAGCAAGAATAACAATCTGACGGTCATAAATCTTATATGTATTCTGGGTCCCCTTCAATAATTCATTGAGGATTGTCTCTACTTTCTCATCTATTGCATTAATGCTTACTTTACGAAATACATCGATGTAATCTTCGTTGTAAAAAAAGACAAACTCACTACTCTTTTCAATCTGTTTAAAAGCCTCTTTTACCGTCACGCCGTCGAGTTTTATACTCAATTTGGTTTGCTGGGAGTAAGTGCTGGCTGATACCCCAAGTAAACCCATAAAGAAAAATGCTAACAGTAGTTTCATCTTTTTAAAAATATTTCCTGCACTTCTTTGACTGAAGCGCGAATTCACACCCTTTTTTTGCATACTTTTGAATGTTTTTTAAGCGTTGATATTTATTGACGTTGTTATTAAATCCGGGGATTGTTGACCGCATTCTCCGGATTGTTTTTTTACAATTTACTCCCGATCATTATCTATGGCATAGGCATATTATTTATTTTGCTGATTACTAATACTTTATCCTGTTCGATCCTAAAAGAGATTGGTGCCGCATCTGAAACAACCTTCATTACATCCTCTAACGATTCTTTCAAATCAAGTTTTCCACTGATTTTTCTATTCAGTTCAACACCGCTTTCTGTCTCAAAACTGACATTGTAAAATTGCGAGAGCCTTTTAAATACATTAAGAATACTTTCGCTGTTGAACTCAAGCAGACCTTCTTTCCACGAAATATAATAGGCAACCTCCACATTCGACTCAATTGTTGTTTTGTTTTCTGTTTTATTTAATACCGCTTTTTGGTTCGGTAATAATCTGATCTCATTTCCTAAAACATGCAACATACTATTGTCTTTCAGGCTCACAGCTCCCTCAACCAGAACCACTTCCATCTCATTATCCGAATCAATGTTTCTAATGTTAAATTCAGTACCCTGTACTGTAACATTCATATTGCCGGTACTCACAATGAAAGGAACATCGTTGTTTTTGAATACATCAAAAAATGCTTCCCCGTTTAGGAATACTTTGCGATTTTTACCTGAAAATTTTTGAGGAAAAACAAGTTTTGAACCTGCATTGAGCCAAACTTTAGTACCATCAGATAATAACATGCTTGAACGTTTGCCATAAGGAATTATTACCTGCGCCATTGCATTTTGATCAGGTTTTTTATCGTAATTGATTATGCTGTCGCTATCAATCTTAATTTGGTTTCCTGCAGCGTTAAACTGAAGGTCGCTTTGTTTTTTGTTCAACAAAATTTCTTCTCCGCTGGAAAGGATCAATTTTGCTTCTTTTATGTTTGACGGTTTACTAACAATTTCGGAAAATTTATCGGAATTTCGGGTAAAATAAACAATCGGAATGGCTGCACCAATGGAAAGAACCAATACAAATATTGCCGCATATTGCATTATCTTCCTGATTCGAATAGTTCGTTTTGACTTATGGTACAATGTAAAAAAGGCTTCGATTTTCTTGTAAACTTCAACCCCGTCTTCTTCCTGAAGGTCTTTTGCATTATATCGAAGAGAATAAACAATTTTCCGGGCAGTATTAATATCTTTTGACAGGTTTGGGTTCTCCCGAACAAAATCTTCCCATTCTTTTTGGTTAATGCCATTGTTTACCCAGTTAATGAAATTCAAATCCCGAGTAAAATCTTCGACCGAATATTTGAAATATTTATTATCCACCTTGAATGTTTTGACTATTAAGTCCGGTATTCTCTATTTTGTGGACATAAAAAAAACATGTTATAAAACATGTTTTTTGGAGAATAACATCATAAATAGTGTTGGAAGGTTCAATTGGTCATCAATGATTTCTCTTAAAGACTTTATTGCTCTGGAAACCAATTTTCGGGCTGAATCGTTTTTCAATTGCATAATTTCGCAAATCTGATCGTATTCCATTGAGCACTCGTAGCGTAAATAAATAATTTCCCTTTGTCGGTCACTAAGGTCCTTCAATGCTTTCTGTAGAGCCATCTCTTTTTTCGATAGATTCTCCTTTTCTGCCAGCTCTTCTTCAAGCGAAAATGGAGCATCAAACTTCAATGTGACGAATTCTACCATTTCATTTTTTTTACTTTTTTCTATTTTCTTGTAAATAGAATTTTTCAAAGCTTTAAACAAGTAAAACCTGATGTTGTCTGTGGAACTTAGTCTTTCACCAGCTTGAATAAGCTTTAAAAAAACATCCTGAATGCAATCTTCTATAAATTCAGTGTCGTCTTTAAACCTGATGCCGTACTGAAACATCGAAGGGAAATATTGAAAATAGATGTATGACAGTGATGATTTATCGCCGGACTTAAAATTTTCCCATATTTCATGATCATTCGCCAATTGAAAAAGCTTTTTGGAATTGGGCAAAAGTATGTATTTTTAACTTGCAATTCTGCATTTACAAAACGCCAAAATCCGGTTTCCTATAATTTATATATGTTAATAAACTATTTTCCGATACAAAAATTTTTAAAAATATGGCCAAGAACCTCATCAGTAGTTATTTCACCAGTTATCTCACCCAGATAATGCAAACATTCGCGTATATCCTGAGCCAGAAAATCGCCCGAAATCCCGCTCTCTAACCCGACAATGACACGTACTATTGCATTAAAGGCCAGATTAAGTGCTTCATAATGACGAACATTTGATACAATAACTTCTTCATTCCCAACAGCACCAAAATCAATAGTCTGCTTCATGAGCTGAATGAGATTATCAAGATTTTCCCTGTTTTTTGCAGAAACAAAAATCAATGCTTCCCGTGGTTGCAATGGAAATCGCGACAGCTTGTTTTGGGCCTCTTCTGTTGCAATATCAACTTTGTTGGCAATAATTATTAAGTGTTGATTGACAATTTTCGAGCGTATATTCCATATCCGTTCAATTATTGACTCAACAGATCCGCTGATATCTGTCACGAGCAAAACGATCTCAGCCTTCACAAGTTGGTTGTAACTTCGTTCAATACCCATAGTTTCAATAATGTCGGTGGTTTCACGAAGTCCTGCAGTATCAGCAAAGCGAAAAAGGGTTCCATCAATATTTACAACATCCTCAATTACATCACGGGTCGTACCATGAATATCGGATACAATGGCTTTATCTTCATTGAGTAACGTATTAAGTAAAGTAGATTTTCCAACATTTGTCTCACCGATAATGGCAACAGGAATTCCATTTTTAATTACATTTCCAAGGCGGAACGATTCTGTAAGTTTTTTCAGTAGGGACGATATACGAGTTGACAATTCAATCAATAAACTCCGATCGGCAAATTCGACATCCTCTTCACTAAAATCAAGTTCAAGTTCAATCAGTGCCGCAAATTTCAGTAATTCGCTTCTGAGGTAGTTAATCTCGCGAGCAAAGCCTCCACGCATCTGATTAATAGCCATTTTATGCGCGGCAGCATTCCCAGACGATATCAGATCCGCAACAGCTTCAGCCTGAGACAAGTCCATTTTACCATTCAAAAATGCCCTTTGGGTGAATTCCCCTGGTCGTGCAAGACGGGCACCATTTAAAATCAAAATCTCTAAAACCTGTTGCTGAATATATGTAGAGCCATGACATGAAATTTCAACGATATCTTCGCCGGTATAAGAGTGAGGTGCCCGAAAAAGGCTCACGACAACTTCATCAATAAGTTTTTTACCTGATTTTATGACACCAAAATGAAGTGTGTTCGCACCTTGCTCAGCAAGTTTTTTGCTGTCTTTAGGAGATACAAAAGCTTTTTCTGCAATTGAAACAGCCTCACTACCAGAAAGTCTAATAACGGCTATTCCACCTATTCCGGGTGGAGTTGAAATGGCACAAATAGTTGATTGATCAAACATTCCCTCTGTTTTTATAAACAAAATGCAAAGATATAATAAAGGCAATAATTGTTGTCACTTTATTCACCTTTGATCATCACCCTTATCTGAATGAGAACACAGTGGCATAAAAAAAGGCAAGGAGCTGAAGAACTCCTTGCCTAACCTAACCTAACCTAAACCTAACCTAAATAACCTTTCAAGTGTGAAAGGATTTCTTAAATATCTTGAATTATTAGTCACCTTTTTAACGATACAATTATAATCACTCATAGGAAAAATAAATGATTATAAATGATCAAAATATAATGGGATATTAACATTTTTATAAGAACTAAGACAGAGCACAATTTATTTTGAATTAATACTTGTATCGTCCCAAACAAGATTGGATAAAAGTATTATTTTTAAAGCCGATTTTCAAATACAAAACTTTCAAAATGCACAAGAACCTATTTAGTGTTTTATGGTTATGTCTGCTCATGGTTTCGGTTGAGTCACTGGATGCTCAAAGTGGAATGTTTTCCAACAAATACCATAGCAACAGCGAAGTTCAGCAAATATTAAAGCAACTTCAACAAAAAAATCCTGATCAAATCCAGGTGCACACAATTGCTACCAGTCCTGGTGGGGAAGCAATTACGGTTATCGAAATCGGAAAAAATCTTACAGGAGTTCCCGCCATTTTTGTTGGGGCTAATCTGGAGGGAAATATCCCGTTGGCTACTGAAGGTGCTCTTGGCCTGGCAAAAATGTTGCTCGATTCTGTAAAATTTACTTCCGGTTTGAAATGGTACATCATGGCACTACCTAATCCTGATGCCTCAAAATGTTACTTCTCCACCGCAAAATACGACAGGACAGCAAACGATTTTTTTATTAATAACGATGTGGACGAATCAATAAACGAGGACGGATATGAAGACTTGAATGGAGACGGCCTGATAACTCAAATCCGTGCAAAAGATTTAACCGGAACATACAATTGCTCCAAAAAAGATCCCCGAATAATGGTTCAGGCCGATGCAAAAAAGAACGAAAGGGGAATATATAAAATATACGCTGAAGGTATTGACAACGATTCCGATGGCGAATATAACGAAGACGGCGAAGGAGGGATAAACATAGGAATTGCTTTTCCGCATTTATTTCCAAAGAATAAAAAAGAAGCCGGTTTATGGCCAGGACAAACGCCAGAAGTCTATGGAATTATGAAATTTATTTACGACAGGCCAAATATTGCAATGGTTTATACTCTTGGAAATTCAAATTTTTGTATGAATCCTCCGAAAGGAGGCAGAAAAGGTGATGTCGTTCTTGAAAGTATAAAAATTCCTAATCGTTATGCTAATCAGTTGGGTGTCGATGCTTCCAGATTGTATCAGATGGATGAAATTATAGCATTATTAAAGCCGACAGTACCTTCACATATTGATATAACCCCTTCATTTATTGCAAGTTATTTCGGACTGGGAGCTGCCGTAAATCCAATGGAAGATGACCTGAAATTTTACACAAAACTTTCGGAAGAGTATAAAAAATACTTGAAGATAAAAAACTTTAGTATTGAAACTCTTGAATCTGCTCCTGACAAAGACGGTTCGTTTGAACTTTGGGCTTACTATCATCTTGGAGTGCCCTCGTTCAGTATGAATTTATTCTCTATTCCGAAAGTTAAGGATGAGAAGAAAGTTGAAAAGGGATCAGAATCTACAGAGAAAGTTGAAAAAAAGAATTCTGATGAATTAAGTGATAAAGATAAAGCTCTTCTTTCATATTCAGAAAAGGAATTTGGTGGAAAAGGATTTGTTGAATGGCAAAAATTCAACCATCCTACTCTTGGTGAAGTGGAGATAGGCGGATTTGTACCATATTTGGAGTCAACACCAAAACCGGAAAAGATTGATTCTCTGCTGAATGTTCAATTACCTTGGCTATTGCAACTGAGCAAAAAATTACCAAATGTTTCTCTTACGGAGGAAAAAATTACAGATATGGGTGCGGGAGTTTACAGGATAGAACTTTACATTGAAAACAAGGGCTATCTGGCATACCCCATTTCAATGGGTGAGCGAAACAAACAACCCTCACCAATTGTCGTAATCTTGGATGGCGATGTTGAATTTCTTGAAGGATTAAAACGTACCCCCATAGGAAGAATTGGTGGAAACCAGATTAAAAAGCTGACCTGGTTGATTAAAACTGAGAAAAAACCAACAATTTCAGTAAAGTTGGAATCGGCAACATTTGGTTCTGAAGTAAAACAAATAAAAATCGGAGGTAAATCATGAAAAGTTATATATTGTTTTTCCAGCTTATCTTTATCGTCATTACCTCATTTTCAGCCGAAAAGGGTAAAATCGAAGTCCCATTGCGTTTCGACAGATATTATAGTTATGATGAAGTAACCGAGGCACTTCAAGTGCTGCACAAAGCTTTTCCTGAATTTACCAAACTCAATGTGGTAGGAAAAAGTGAAGAAGGACGCGATATTTATGCCCTAACCATCAACAACCCGAAAACAGGTGAAGAGCTTTCTAAACCCGGAGTTTATTTAGATGGGAATATTCACGGAAACGAAATACAGGCGGGTGAGGTTTGTTTGTATTATGCCAATATGTTGCTCACAAAATATGGTGAAAACGACAAAGTTACCAAAGTTGTTGACAAAAATGTCCATTATATAATACCTGTAGTTAATGTTGATGGGCGATTCCATTTCCTTGCTGATGGAAATACACCAAGTTCCAACCGAAGTATCAGGATTCCGAAAGATGATGATGGTGATGGCCTTTCGGATGAAGACTCACCAGACGATTTAGATGGAGACGGCAGCATTACTCAAATGAGGATTTTAGATCCTTTTGGTTCTTATAAGGTTGATCCTGAAGACAAGCGGATTCTTGTTAGGGTTAAACCGGGAGAGAAAGGCGAATATACTTTACTTGGACTTGAAGGCATTGACAACGATGGAGATGGAAAATTGAATGAAGATCCTGAAGGTTATCTTGATGCCAATCGAAATTGGGGTTACAACTGGATGCCATCTTATGTTCAGAGCGGAGCCGGAAATTTCCCTTTTTCAGGAATTGGACTGAAAGCTATTAACGATTTCATAGTCGCACGGCCCAATATTATTATGGGATTTGCTTTTCACAATTCAGGGGGAATGTGGCTTCGTGTTCCTTCCGAAAAAACAATTTTTATTGATCCATCTGATATAGCAGCTTACGATGTTATTGGTAAAGAAGCACTTAAAATAACCCCAGGATATGTTTATCAACCATCTTATGATCTATACCCTACTTACGGTGATTTTGATTCACATTTATACTTTAATTTTGGAGTTTTTTCATTCGTAGGCGAGCTTTTCCAACGCGAACAGGAAACCTATCGTGAGAATATAAACAAACCACTAGCGAATGAAAATGAATCACAAAGAGGTATGCCAACAGAACAGTCGAGAGAGCTTCTGAAATTTAATGACAATGTTGTGCAAGGGGAATTATTTAAGGAGTGGAAAAAATTTAATCATCCTACTTATGGCGAGATCGAAATCGGCGGATGGGTAAAGATGAGTTCACGTCTTCCGCATCCTTTTATGTTGCCCGAATTGGTTCACCGCAATGCCTCTGTTGTTTTCATTGCTGCTGAAAACACACCTGAAATTTCAATGGAAGTGTTTGAAGTAAAAAAAATTGGAAAAGACCTGAATCAGGTTAGAGTTCGCTTGCAAAACAAAAAGGGATTGCCATCTATGTCAGCAAATGCTATTAAGGCAAAACTATATCCTCAGGATTTACTGAAGGTGACAGGTGGAAAAGTGGTTGCGGGCGGCAGAATAACCGACCTGCGAATAAACAAGGTCACTTATAAGGAGAAAAAACCTGAAATTCAATATCTTTCCATTCCCGGCTACGGAGTTGCCGAATATCAGTTTTTAATTGAAGGTAAAGGCGAAATAACTTTTCATTACGAATCACTTAAAGCAAAAGATTCAACTACTTCCTTAAAGCTATAAATGATAAAATTAAGAATAGGTAATGCTTAGGTGCCACAAAGATGAAGAAATATAATGGTCAACACTGATTAATAAATACTGACGATTATTCAAATTTGAAACGATGTTCGAGAATATTATTCTTCATACCGAAACTCCCGAAAGAGAAGCATCAAGTGAAGGCAATTTCTATCAGCCTCAAAATTATCCAATTGGTCCGGGGATGAATAAGCGGATTCAGAAACTCCGGGAAAAGAGTGTCGAAGCTGTTCCATCTTTATCAATAGAAAGAGCTATTCATGAAACAGCTTTTTACCGCGAAAACTTCGGTAAGCTTCCCATACCAGTGTTGCGGGCAGCTAATTTTTTGGATCATTGCCAGAGAAAAACTATTTACATTGGCGAAGGCGAATTAATTGTTGGCGAGCGTGGTCCAAAGCCTAAATGCGTACCAACTTTTCCTGAGCTTACATGTCATAGCGTTGAAGATTTGAATGTGTTGAACACCCGTGAATTGCAGCGTTATTCCATAAATCAGGAAGATTTAGATACTTACGCCAGCGAAGTAATACCATTCTGGGCAGGGAAAACACAGCGTGAACGTATTTTCAATCATGTCCCTGATCAGTGGCGAGCCGCCTACGAAGCGGGAATGTTCACCGAATTTATGGAGCAACGTGCACCAGGTCATACAACACTGGATGGGAAAATCTACAAAAAAGGGATGTTGGATTACAAAAGCGAAATCGCTGATAACCTTGCCGCACTCGATTTTTTGAATGATCCAAAAGCAACTGATAAAGCCGAAGAGTGGAAAGCAATGGATATTTCGTGCAATGCTGTTATTGTTTTTGCTGAACGTCATGCTGAGCTGGCTGAAGAATTGGCATCTTATGAATCTGATCAGGAAAGGAAAAACGAGCTTTTAAAAATAGCCGAAGTTTGCCGTTGGGTTCCAGCTAATGCACCCCGCAATTTATGGGAAGCAATTCAGATGTACTGGTTTGTTCACCTCGGTATAATTACTGAATTAAATGGATGGGATGCTATGAATCCAGGTCACTTCGACCAACATCTGGCTCCTTTTTATACTAAAGAATTAAATGAAGGAACACTGACCCGCGACAAGGCCAAAGAATTGATTTCCTGCTTTTGGATCAAAGTTAACAATCATCCGGCACCACCTAAAGTAGGAATAACGGCGCGGGAAAGCGGAACTTACAACGACTTTACAAACATCAATATCGGGGGAATTAAGGGAGACGGAACTAACGGAATCAGCGAAGTCTCATACATAATGCTTGAAGTGATTGAAGAGTTGCACATTTTGCAGCCTGGAAGTTCCGTTCACATAAGTGCAAAAACACCGGATAATTTCCTTCATGCAGCCACTCGTGTCATTCGTCATGGACACGGATACCCTTCGGTTTTTAATCCGGATATTTATATTCCTGAATTGCTTCGTCAGGGTAAATCACTTCAGGATGCCCGAGAAGGCGGATGCAGCGGTTGCATAGAGGTTGGTGCTTTTGGTAAGGAAGCTTATTTACTCACAGGCTATCTGAATGTTCCCAAAATTCTTGAAATAACCCTGAACAACGGCATCAATCCGGTAACCGGAATTCGAGTCGGCCCCGAAACAGGTGATCCCCGGTCTTTCAAAAACTACGAAGAACTTTATGACGCTTACCTGAAACAACTTCATTTTGTTGTGGATCTGAAGATGCGCGTAAGCAACTACATCGACAGAATGTTTGCCAAATATGCCCCGGCACCTTTTCTATCTGTTGTTACAGACGATTGTCTTAGCCGTGGTAAAGACTATTACGATGGCGGTCCCCGTTACAATACAAGTTATATTCAATGTTGCGGACTGGGTACCATCACCGATAGTCTGGTTTCCCTGAAAAAACATGTTTTCGAAGATAAAACTTTCAGCATGGATCGTTTGCTTAATGCGGTCAATAGCAATTTCGATAAAGAAGAGGTGCTACGTCAAACAATCATGAACAGAACACCCTTTTTTGGAAATGATGATGATTATGCAGATTCAATTGCAGTTCGTGTATATAATGATCTGGTTGAAACTATTGACGGCAAACCAAACATCAAACCGGGAGGAAAATACCATCTGAATATGCTTTCAACTACCTGTCATGTATATTTTGGTAAAGTGATGGGGGCATCACCCAATGGCCGTTTGTCAGGAAAATCTATTTCCGATGGTACTTCACCCTCACATGGAGCCGACACTCACGGACCGTCAGCAGTAGTAAAATCAATGACCAAATTCGACCATGTCAAATCTGGTGGCACATTACTTAACCAACGTTTTCTTCCCAGCCTGCTTAAAAAGGAGGAAGATATCAAAAAACTTGGGCATCTTATACGTAGCTATTTTACTTTGGGAGGCCATCACATTCAGTTTAATATTGTTGATACAGCAACTCTCCTTGCAGCTCAGGCATGTCCTTCGGATTACAAAGATCTTATGGTTCGAATGGCCGGTTACAGCGATTATTTCAACGATATGAATATTGATCTTCAACAGGAAGTTATTGAACGAACTGAAAATGACGGGTTTTAAATGAAAACACCTTTAGTTTTCGATATAAAACGATATGCAATAAACGATGGTCCGGGTATCAGAATTGTAATCTTTCTCAAGGGATGCAACCTAAACTGCGCCTGGTGTCATAATCCGGAAAGTATTTCTGAAGTAACAGAGCGATTGTATTCTATTGCAAAGTGCATTAAATGCGGAACATGTTCTATTTTTTGTCCCGAAAAAGCCATAACCTTAACCGCTGAAGGCATTTTTACAGATGAAAAACTATGCAAATTATGTGGCCGATGTGCTGAAGGCTGTCCTACAAAAGCCATTCAAATGTCAGGCAGATCACAAACAGTGGCTGAAATTATTGACGAGATTGAAAAAGAGCGAATATTTTTTGACCAGTCAAGTGGTGGTGTTACTTTCTCTGGAGGTGAACCATTGCTGCAATACAAATTCCTGATTGAACTTCTGATCGAGTGTGGTAACAGAGGCATTCACCGGGCTGTTGATACAGCAGGGCTTGCCAATACGGAAATTCTGCTGGAAGTTGCCAAACATACCGACCTTTTTTTGTTCGACTTGAAGCTAATTGATTCCGATAGGCATAAAAAATGGGTAGGATTACCAAATGTAATAATTCTCGAAAACCTGAAAGTCCTGGCAAAAACCGGTGCAAAAATAATCATCCGAATCCCATTGATTGGCGGTATAAACGATGACATTAAAAACCTAACCGAAACAGCAAGGTTTGTTTCGGAACTGGAAGGTGATCGAAAAGAGGTGAATTTGTTGCCTTATCACAAAATAGCTAAAACCAAATACCAGAAATTAGGTCGCCCCAATGATTTCAGATTAATGGAAGAACCGACTAATGAATTACAAAATCGTGCGATTACTATTTTTAGAGAATTTGGAATTCAGGCCAGTATCGGAGGGTAGCTCTATTAATAATCACCATATTCATTGATTATTACTAAGAGGAATCAAATCAATTTTGATCAAAAAAATCCTCTCCGAACAAACGAAGAGGATTTTCAAAACGAAGCAACAACTAAAAACTGCTTACTCAATTAATCAGTTTGCTGTTAACCGGGCGATGTATTTATCAATAGTTCTTCCTTCGCTGCTTTCAGAGTATTTTTCCTTTATAATTGTATAGGCGGACAACGCTTTTTCTTTATTGCCAAGTGCCTCGTAAATAATTCCTGCTTTCAGGAAATATACCGGCGAAGTAAAGTTATTTGGATTAAGCTCTGCGGCTTCCATATATAATTTCACGGCCTTCTCTTTATTGCCAAGCTCACAGTAAGCATCTCCTGTTGCTCCCAAAGCCACAGGCGAAAGCAACAGATCGTCACTTGAAAAATCTTCAAGATAATTAATCGCTTCCTGATAATTTCCAAGATGAAGGTTGGAAATTCCTGTATAGTACCTCGCCAATTTTCCGGCTTTTGTTCCGCCATAATCGGCTATGATATCCAAAAATCCGGGATAGTTGCCATCACCGTTTATTGCCAGATTAAAGGAATCTTTTTCGAAATACTGCTCCGCAACAAATATTTGCTCTTTTGCTTTAGCCTCTCTTGGCAGAGAATAAAAACGATGTGTCGCAAGCAAAAGGAGTGCAATGGCCACAGCTACTCCAAAAATTATGGTAATAATTTTCGAATTCGTCTCGAAAAATCTCTCCGCAGTTGTCAACGCGTGTTCAACTTCAACTAAGTTTTCAATAGGTTTTGGTGTCTTTTCCTTACTCATGTTATTTTATATCTAAGAATTTGCCTTTTTTAAATTCGATTGCAAAAATAAGCGTTTTTACTAAACCACAGTCATTTTTAATTATAAAATTACTTTTAAAAAAAAACGTTAAATTTGTCTTGTTCAAAACAAGTTGTTCCGATGTTTATTAGAAATCTCAATGTTCTTAATTATAAAAACCTTATTCAGGCCGATTTGCAATTCTCACCGAAGCTGAATTGTTTTATTGGAAATAACGGGGTCGGGAAAACGAATCTTCTGGATTGTTTTTTTTACCTCTCTTTTTGTAAAAGTTGTTTTAATCTTCCTGATAGTCAGAATATTCGTCATTTTGAAGATTTTTTTGTTCTTCAAGGAAAATATGATTTCGGAGGCGAACCCGAAGATGTTTATTGTGGTTTTAAAACGGGTCATAAGAAGATTTTCAGGCGCAACAAGAAAGAATATGAGCGATTATCTGATCACATAGGGGTACTTCCGCTCGTAATGATTTCTCCAGCCGATTCGATTCTTATTCAGGGAAGCAGCGAAGAACGCCGTAGGTTTATGGATAGTGTGATCTCGCAGTACGACAGACAATACCTCGAATGTCTCCTAAAATACAACAGAGCATTGCTTCAACGCAATAATCTTTTAAAATATTTTGCTTCAAAGAATCAATTCGAAGCAGACAGCCTGGATGTATGGAATGAACAACTTATCATCACAGGTAAAAAAATTTTTAATAAAAGGGTGCAATTTATAAATGAATTGCTTCCTGTATTTCAGAAATACTATGATTTTATCTGTCAGGGACATGAAAAGGTACAACTTGAATATCAATCGCAGTTAAATAATCATGATTTTAGGAAGCTGCTTGAAGAATCACTTGGTAAAGATCTTGTTTTACAATACACTACAACAGGAATTCATAAAGATGATCTTGATCTGAAAATTGAAGACTACCCCATAAAGAAATTAGGATCACAGGGACAAAATAAAACCTACCTGATTTCTCTTAAATTTGCACAGTTCGATTTCATCCGTTCGGTAAATAAGGTAAAACCAATTCTGCTGCTCGATGATATTTTCGATAAATTGGACAGTTCGCGTGTTGGACAAATTGTCAAGTTAGTATCAGACAGTAATTTCGGTCAAATTTTCATAACCGATACCAATCGTGAACACCTTGATGGGATTATTCGCGAAGTTGGCGGTGCAGATTTTAAGATTTTTGTTGTTTCTGATGGACAAATATCTTTAATTTATTAAAACGTAATTTGAGCATGAGAAGAAGTGAAATTCAATCTTTAGGAAGTGCAATCAAAGATTATTTGAAAGAAAGCAAATTTGATGGCAAAATTGCTGAAATTGATGCAGTAAATCTATGGGAATCAATTATTGGAAAACAAATCGCCAGAGCTACCTCATCAATTTATATAAAAGATGGAACACTCCATGTTCATCTTAAATCTTCTATTGTCCGTAATGAATTGTTTATGATGCGTAATGATATTATTCGCGTCATGAATCAACAAGTTGGAAGATCGGTTGTAAAAGCAATCATATTGCATTAATTATAAAAAAAATAACAGAATCCAATGATCAGCGATTTTTCAAAAATACCAACCCCGTGTTACGTCATAGATGAAGAATTATTAAGGAAAAATCTCAGCCTAATTCAATCAATAAAGGAAGAGGCGGGGATTGAAATTATCCTTGCATTTAAAGGGTTCTCTATGTGGAAAGCTTTTCCTGTCGTTCGGGAGTATATTTCAGGTGCTGCTGCGAGTGGTGCCTACGAGGCAAAGCTGGCATTTGAAGAGATGAAAACCCTTGCTCATACTTATTCTCCAGCATTTCAGGTTTCCGATTTTAATGAGGTTATGGAACATTCGTCACACATAACTTTTAATTCCTTATCCCAGTTGGAGAAGTTTCTTCCAAAGGTAAAAAACTTCTCACGAAAAATATCTGTCGGAATTAGGGTAAATCCTGAGTTTTCAGAGGTTGAAACAGAACTATACAACCCTTGTGGCACTGGAACCAGGTTAGGTATTTTGGCAGAACAGTTGAATAATGAATTGCCCGAAGGTGTAGAAGGATTTCATTTTCACACACTTTGCGAATCTTCAGCTTTCGATCTTGAAAAGACACTTGCCGCCTTCGAATTAAAATTCGGTAAATTTCTAAGCAAATTAAAATGGGTAAATATGGGAGGTGGCCATTTAATGACAAGGAAAGGATATGATAAAGAAAGACTAATAAATATTTTAAAGAATTTTCGTCAACGGTGGAATGGTATTCAGGTGATTCTTGAACCTGGAAGTGCCTTCGTCTGGGAAACTGGTTATTTGATCTGTGAAATTGTGGATATTGTTGAAAATAAAGGAATTAAAACTGCAATATTGAATGTCTCATTCACAGCCCACATGCCGGATTGTCTGGAAATGCCATATAAGCCCAGACTTCATGGTGCTTATAACGAACCTGTTGATGGGAAACCAACCTATCGTATGGGTGGAAACTCATGTCTTGCAGGCGATTTTATCGGATTCTGGTCATTCGACAACAATCTCAAAGCAGGAGATAAAATTATTTTTGAGGATATGATACACTATACTATGGTCAAGAGTTCCATGTTTAACGGAGTTCCACATCCAGCTATCGGTATTTATAAAGAAAACGGCGAATTTAAACTTTTAAGATCTTTTGATTACAATGACTATAAACAGCGTATGGCTTAATAATAAAGTAGTTATATTTAGCCCTCAAACATCAGAAATATAATGAATTATCTATCTCATATTTATCTGTCAGGAGAATCTGAAGAGATTAAGTTGGGGAATTTTATTGGAGATTTTGTGAAGGGGAAGCAATTTCTGAAATATCCCCCGGCAGTGGCAAAGGGA
>CAILKW010000233.1 GCA_903834845.1 uncultured Bacteroidia bacterium
AATCATCAGGAATGTAGTGTTTTTTTCAATTATAATCAATTTTTACACAAGATCTCACCAGAAGACCGAGATGTATTTATTTCTACTCTCAAGGCTTCTGGTATAAAGGAAGTCGCATTACCAAAATTCAATGAGCTTGAATGTTTACTTTTTGAAAATCACGCAAGACGTTTCACAAATGTAATCGGTAAACGACTTTTTGGTAAAGCTGATGAAGTTGACCATATTTATAAAACCTATCCGGTGATATGGCAAAAATGCATTCCTATAGCTGAGAAAATTCTTCAAAACCTCAAAATATAAGTCATGAATTTCTATTCATGTTATCAAAAACAATTTTAGAATAATGAAAATACAAGGTTCTGCTAATATACACCTCGCTCGAAATAAGTTTATTCCAAAAATTCTAAGGGTGGTCTTTGGTGCTTTGGAAATGCGACTAAGAACAGGAACAAATTTTCGTGATCGCTTGCGCTTTATACATTGGGTTGATTTAAAAAAACTACCAACGTACACAGCACAAAGAGAGCAGGAGCTGGACGAAAATATTATTTGGCAATACTGGGCTCAGGGCATTGACGCAGCCCCCGAAATCATTCGAATCTGTATTCAATCGGTTAGCAAATACAACGGAAATAAAACACATATTGTGTTATCCGATCGAGATGTTTTTAATTATATTGAGTTACCGGAACACATCAGTAATAAATGGGAATTAATAAATCCCACTAAGAGATCAAATATTTTACGGTTAGCACTTATTGCAAAATATGGTGGTATCTGGCTTGATGCAACCTGTTTCCTTTCGACAGAGATTCCTGATCAATACTTTAAAGCCAATTTTTTTGCCTTCTCAAATTCCAGTCAGGACCGTTTGCTAAGAACCTGGTTTTTGGCAGCAAAAAAGAATAATCCTATTATAATTCTATGGCTTAGGATGCATTATAAATTTTATCAATATTATACTAAACCTCCATGTTATTTTTTCTTTCATTATATGTTTGAAAACTTGGTAACGATGGAGGAATCAATACGAAAGCTATGGACAGAAATTAAAACAGATGAAGCAGACCCAGAAAACAACGAACTGTATGCCTCTATTTTAGCCTTAAAACCCATAGAGGATACTATACATATAATTCAAAGAACATGGATAAATAAATTATCCTGGCGATTAGATCCGATACAAGTTAAATTAATGCAACAAATAGCAGATCAAATAAGTTATAATAAAAACTAACACCAATTAATAAATTTAGATAATACAGTCAAACAGAATTATAAGAATGAAAATGGCAATTAAGGCAATAAAATCGAAAATTGTGTCATTTTTTATCCGGATAAAGAAGAAGCGTATTGATTGGAAGCAAAATATACTTTACAAAACAGCAAAACGCAGGGTATTTATTGATTGTGGTGCAAACACTGGAAAGGTATTGGAAGAATTTATCCTTAAAAAGACGGGGTTTGAATTTTACGCATTTGAACCACAGCCTGAATTAGCTGATACAGGGAAAAGGATTAAGGCAGAATATCCTGGATTATCCTTAACGTTTTATAATCAAGCGGTATGGACTGAAAACACTACTATGAACTTTTATCTGGCAACAAGGTGGGGGCCTAATTACAAGGGTGGCTCCACGCTTCTTCAAGGAAACACTCTAAACAAAAACCTTATTGATTACAAACATGCCGAAAAGGTAAGAACTATTGATTTTAGCAAGTGGTTATTACTTTCATTCTGTAAGAGAGACTATATCATCATAAAAATGGATATTGAAGGTTCTGAATATGAAGTTCTTGAAAAAATGATTAGAGATGGTTCTATCACTTTTGTAAATGAATTGATAATTGAGTTTCATTACCATAAGTATGATCACATTTCAGAAGAAAGACATCAAAAACTGGAAAAAGAATTAAATAAACATGTCAAACTGACTCAATGGGTTTGAATATATAAATAAATTCTGCATTTTTATAGGAAAAGCAGCAAAGACTTTGGTAGTACAATTTGCATTTTATGAGTGCTTACAGGACAAATAAAAAAGTATAAAAGGAACCTCTGCTTAGAGTACAATCCGTTTGTTTCTTAGAATGAAAAACTCCTATAAATTGTTGAAATACAAAAAAAACCTGAAAATTCGGTTTTTTTTGAAACCCTTACCATCGAAATTATACTAAATTTTTGTAATGGTTTCAAGGATAGAATAGAAGAGATCAGTTCCAAAAAATAAATAAAAACAAATTCAAGGGTATTGGCGATTATCAATACCCAAAACTTTAGATAATATTTCAGATATGTTGATCTCAGTCCACCTTCCCAAAACCGGCGGTTCAAGTTTTAAGTTGTCACTTGATCAGCATTTTGGACAAAATATATTGCTTGATTATGCGGATCTACCGATCAATACACCCCCTTTACAAAGAAACAGGAACGTGTTAATTTCAGCTTTAAAAAATGCTGAACGCGATTTTGGGGAAGTAGAATGTATTCACGGACATTTTATGCCTGCAAAGTATTTACTTTTAAACACCATTAAACCTCAGATATTTGTAACCTGGATGCGTCATCCTGTTGA
>CAILKW010000234.1 GCA_903834845.1 uncultured Bacteroidia bacterium
ACCGGCATTTTTTGTTTGGCTTTCAACTGCGCATGAATTGCATCCTCATCAATCAATTTCTTGAAAATCCACATCTGCACAAAAGTAAAGACTAATGACAAGAAATAATACAAGCTTAATCCTGAAGCATAGCTGTTAAATATAAAAAGGAACATCACAGGCATCATATACATCATGGTTTTCATACCAGGCATTTGTTGAGTTCCAGCAGCACTCATTTCGTTGTTGTATTTCACATACAGAATGTTAGTAACTGTCATCAACAAGCAGAATAAACTTACATGACTACCATACCAAGGTATTTCAAAAGGAAGTGTTACAATTGAATCGTAAGACGAAAGGTCGTGAGCCCAAAGGAAACTTTGCTGTCTCAGTTCGATAGATATAGGGAAAAAATAGAACATTGAGACAAGAATCGGCATTTGAAAAAGCATTGGTAAACAGCCGCCCATTGGATTAACTCCAGCCTTTTTATACAGAGCCATTACAGCCTGTTGCGATTCCATCTTTTTGTCTTCGCCATATTTTTTCTGAATCTCATCAATTTCCGGTTTTAGTAATCTCATTTTTGCCTGCGAAATGTAAGATTTATAGGTAAACGGGGCAATAATTAGCTTCACGTAAATTGTCAATAACAAGATAATCAACCCGAAGTTTCCGATATACCTGCGAAGAAAGTCGAAAGCAGGAATGATAATGTACATATTAACCCACCCGATGATTGTCCAGCCAAGTGCCAACTCTTCCTCTAATTTAATCTTAAACTGTTTTAGTGTGTTATATTGATTAGGCCCGAAATAAAATCTGGCAGGAAAGGTTTCGCTTCCCGAATTATCGAGTGGAATCGTCAAATCGGCTGTCATATCCGAAACAAATAATGTATCCTTATCCCTTATTTTAGTACTTACCTGACCATTTAGGAATGCCTTATCAGCAATCAACGCTGAAGAAAAGAACAAAGTTTTAAAGCTAACCCACTCCACTTTAGTTGTCAGAGCTTTAGTCTCCGATTTTGTAGGAGCAATTTTATCAACTTCATCCTGAAAATATTTAAAGTAGGTTGTGGCGTAATTATCCTCACCAAATTTTGAGATTTTTTCCTGTCGAGGCATTTCCATTGTCCAGGCAAAATTTATATAGTCGGAATTTGCACCCATCACTTTTTTAAGGCCTGCTGTACGGATGTCGAACCCAACCATGAAGGAGTTATGCTTGAGTGTATAGATATATTCAACTGCTACACCATTTCCAACATCCAGACGCATAGTGAGTGATTTTGAGGCCGTATTAACCTCATTAAATTTTTCCCGTCCCTCTTTGCCTTTGGAAACTGTACCACCCGAAACAGTTAATAATGTATCGGTAACAGAAGGAGCAAAAAAGAACTGATCGGTTTGGATACTTTTATTTTGCGAAAAGAAGTTTAAACCGAAACGATTTTTGTCACCATCGAAAAGGATGAGAGGTTCGCCATTAAACCGCTTATACCCCTTTAATTCAACAGAATATATTTTTCCGCCTTTTGTTGAAACTCTGATTTTCATCAGATTATTTTCAATAGCGATAAACTTCTCTGTACCTTTTGCGGCATCAGAGAAAATTCCGTAAAGATTTTTGAGTTCACTTTCTGCTCCTGTAATTCCTATACTATCGGTTTTAGGGTCGGCCACTTTTGCCTGAAGTGCCATTTCTGCTTCTTTGGCTTTAATATCTGCTTGCCTCGCATTCTCAACCTGAATCTGAAAAATTGAATCGTGTTGTCGCTTTGCTGCTTCAACTTCGCTTTGAGAGGGTTGATTCAAGTAACTGAAAGTCACTAAAATCACAAAAATCAGGACCAGGCCTGTAATCGTATTTTTATCCATAAAAAGTAATAATCGTAATTTTTCTATTTAATGTTATCAAGAACCGATTTAATAAAGGCAACAAATAAAGGGTGCGGTTGCAAAACAGTGCTACTGTACTCGGGATGGAACTGAACACCAACAAACCACGGATGATCTTGAATTTCAATTACTTCAACCAAATTAGTTTCAGGATTTACTCCAACAGCACGCATACCTGCATCTTCGAACAACTTTAGGTAGCTGTCATTAAACTCGTAACGATGCCTGTGTCTTTCAGTGATCTTCGATTTTCCATAAGCAGCATACGACTTGGAATCCTTTTTCAGGTGGCAGGAATATGCTCCCAATCTCATGGTACCACCTTTGTCAGATATCTCTTTTTGCTCTTCCATAAGGTCTATCACAGGGAATTTTGTTTCAGAATTCATTTCTGTTGAATCGGCATCACACAAATTCAATACATCACGAGCAAATTCGATTACAGCGATTTGCATTCCAAGACAAATCCCAAAGAATGGTATTTTATTAAGGCGGGCATATCGTGCAGCAATGATTTTACCTTCGATACCGCGATAACCAAATCCTGGTGCTATGATAATTCCTCCACAGCCTTTTAGTTTTCTTTCAATATTTTCTTCATTCACCCTTTCAGAATGAATCCATTCAACCTTAACTCTACATTCGTTGGCCGCACCAGAATGAATAAGTGCCTCAGATATAGATTTATAAGCATCACGAAGTTCAACATATTTTCCTATCAGTGCTACTTTAACTTCCCTCTTAGGGTTTTTATACCGAAATAGAAAATCATTCCAGTCTTTAAGTTCAGGTGGCTCACCAAGTGGTAAACCCAGTTTTTTAAGTACGATTTCGTCAAGTTTTTCCTCTTTCATTTTGATAGGAACTTCGTAAATCGTAGGAACATCTATTGACTCTATGACAGCTTCTTTATTTACATTGCAAAAAAGGGCAACCTTCTCTTTTAACCCAGGCGAAAGCGGATGCTCTGTCCTAAGCACCAGAACATCGGGTTGAACACCGTTTTCGAGTAATGCTTTTACAGAATGTTGTGTCGGTTTTGTTTTCAATTCTCCCGAAGCTGAAAGATAAGGAACTAATGTGAGGTGAATGAAAAGTGCATCAGTACCCATCTCCCACTTAAGCTGACGAACCGCTTCAATGTAGGGTAATGACTCAATATCTCCTACTGTTCCTCCTATTTCGGAAATAACAACATCGAATTTTTTCTTCGACCCAAGATATTTTATATATTTCTTGATTTCATCGGTGATATGAGGGATAATCTGAACTGTTTTTCCAAGATAATCACCACGCCGTTCTTTGTTAATAACAGACTGATAAATTCTGCCTGTCGTTACATTATTGGCTTGTGATGTTGGGGAATTCAGAAAACGCTCGTAATGTCCCAGATCAAGATCTGTTTCTGCGCCATCTTCTGTCACGTAACATTCACCATGTTCATAAGGATTCAAAGTTCCCGGATCAACATTGATGTAAGGATCCAACTTTTGAATTGTTACCTTGTATCCTCTTGCTTGAAGCAGTTTGGCAAGTGATGAAGCAATAATCCCTTTTCCGAGAGATGAGGTCACACCGCCTGTTACAAATATATACTTCGTTGTGGACAAAATTTTCAAATTTTTTGTGCGTTTTAAAAGTTCGCAAAGTAACTAATAATAATCGTAAATAAGGTATCTTCAGACTAAAATTCGGTTGCATAAATACAATGAAAAACCCGCTCCATTTGACCGGAACGGGTTTTAAACTGTGAATATATTTTTAGTTTACTTCCTCCTGAGATTCGATAATCTTCAATTTGGCCCGCAGGTAATCAATCTGAATTTTAATCTTTTCCATTTGGGCATTTACACCTTGTATTAATGATTGAGCTCCTTTGCTCGAACCAAAGAATCCAACATTATTAGCCAGTGTATTGATGTCACTTTCAAGTTGTTTTAACTGTTGAACACATCTGTCGTGTTCAATATCAATTTTTGCCCAACCGCGTGGAGTTGAAGCGAGATGTTCTATTTTGCTTTTGAATTTATAAAGCCCCATATCCTGATCATCTAATTTCAGTTGATCGAAATGGCCATCTATTAAGGCATGGTATCGAGCCTGTAACTCTTCTTTTTTGCGGAATGGAACAAAACCAATATCAGACCATCTCTCCTGAAATTTCTTAAGTATTTCGATATCATCTTTGGGACTTCCTGTAGGTTTAAACTTTTCCAGCTCCGCGATTATGGCTTTTTTGGCTTTATAGTTTTCATCCTGATCGCCTGTTACTCCTGAAAAATGTGTTGTCTTTTTATTAAAAAACTCATCACACGCACTTCTGAACCTCTTCCATATTACCTCTGATTGCTTACGGGGTACGGGTCCCACCTCTTTCCATTTTTTCTGAAGGGCAATCAACTTATCTGTTGTCGCTTTCCAGTCATCTGTATCTTTCAGCTTTTCAGCATTTTCGCAAATTTCCAACTTGATGGATAAATTTTTGTTAAGCTGATCTTTACTTTTATTCCAGAAATTTCGTTTATTTTGAAAGAAAGCATCATTTGCAGCTCTGAAACGTTCCCAAATTTTCGCATTCTCTTTTCGCGGACCAAACCCCGATTTTTTCCAGGCTTCCTGTAAAGCAATAACCTTTTCGGTAATGTCGTTCCATTCTCGTGGATTATCTGAAGTAAAGTTACAATGCTGTTCAGCTAATTCACAAAGCTCGATCTTTTTCTGCAATTGCTCTTTCTGAAAATTCCGTTCCTGTTCAAAATACTGCTGATAACGTTTGTTAATCAGTGTTGTGGCAATTTTGAATCGCTCCCATGATTCTTGTTTGCTGTCACGTGGCACAGGACCAATCTCACGCCATGCTTCATGGAGTTTTTGCAGATCTCTGAAAGTTAATAATGGATCGGCATTTGCAGCTGCAAGTTCCTCAGCTTTTATGCAAAGTTTTATTTTTTCGTCCATGTTGCGCCGCAGATCAAGATCTCGCAACTCGCGGTTTATCTTCACAAAATCATAAAACAACTCAACATGATAGTGATAAGTTTCCCACAAATCTTTGACCTTGGTTTGAGGTACTTGTCCTATTCCTTTCCATTTGTCCTGAAGATGATTGAACTCATGAAAAGTCATATTAATTGATTCTTCGCTATTTATTAAAGCCTTGATTTCCTCAATAATGGCTAATTTCTTATAGTAATTATCTTCTTTTACTGCATCTTGCTTTTTGTTCGATTCGGCACGTAAATTCTTATACTCACGAAGGAGATCTTTCAATTCGGCTTCGTAAAAATCCTCCTTTGGTTCAAATAACTCCTCTTCATTCCCTTCAGCAACGAAAGCAAGCTTCTGCTCCTGAATCTCACTATTCCTCAATTTATAAAAACATCCTTTGATTGCCTCAGCATGAGGTCTTATCTCTTCAAGCGTTCCTTCAGCCAATAACTTTCTTAACGTATTGATTAAGTGCATCTTACTGTATGAAGAATAATCATGAATCGGAGTTGCATGTAAATCCGTCTCTTCATCACTGAAAAGATCATCATCATCCTCATCATTGTCAGCAATCACCTGAACTATCTGATCAATTAATGCAGGTTCAGCAATTCCGGCAGCTTCAAGCACAGGTAGCGGAATTGTATCCGAAACAAGTTCCGGTTCATTGCCGGTACTATCATTAATTTCCGTTTCAGTGTTCACCTCAAGGGCAGATTCACTACCTTGAGTCTCATCTTCTGAAACTTCAACCTCATCAATGGCCTCGACTTCTGGCAAATCGGGGTCAGATACGGGCTCAGATAAATTCACGGGAGAAGACTCAACTTGCTCAACCGATGTTTCATTCATAATACCAGTGCTTTCTATGTCAGCACCTGTAGTTATTACTTCTGAGTTTTCAGAAGTCTCGTCATTTTTGAGAACCTCAATTTTTTCAGCTGACGCGCTTTTTTCCAATTCGTTAGATTCCATCTGCAATTTCGTTACGGCGATTAAGCCAGGATGTGTTTAATAATATTATTTGCCACGAAAATAGGTATTTACAATTGAATCCTCAACAATTTTTAAAACATATTTTTGATGCAAATAAAACAGTGAAATATAAATCAAACAAATTAACAATTAAAGCCTTGATTTTTAATTATATATATATTGTAATAGTAAATATTTCTTTAGGTTATTTTAACTTGAATTCGTCAAAAAAAAACTCAATTTACACCAAAAATGCGAAAAAAGACAACTTTTAGGATGGCTTTATGACCATTTTTTCGCATCATATTGCCCAGGATAAAGCATTTTAAACTCAAAGTTGTACTTTTACAAAAAAAAATGCGTATTGATATTCTTACAATCGTTCCTGAATTACTCGATAGTCCATTTAATCATTCTATTTTAAAAAGAGCCAAAGACAAAGGATTGGCAGAGATTTATATTCATAATATCAGAGACTGGTCCACAGACAAACACAAACGGGTAGATGATTATGCATTCAGTAAGGGTGCAGGAATGGTTATGGGTATCGAACCCATTGATCGGGCAATTAACGATTTAAAAAGTCAGAATGATTATGACGAGGTAATATTTCTCACTCCCGATGCGCGTCTGTTTACACAACATGATGCCAATCAATTATCGCTTAAGAAAAACCTAATTATACTTTGTGGGCATTACAAAGGTGTAGATCAACGTGTTCGAGATAATTTGGTATCTTTGGAGTTATCAATTGGCGATTACGTTCTCACAGGAGGTGAATTAGCGGCTGCAATTGTCTCTGATGCCATTATCAGATTGATACCAGGAGTTTTGTCTGATGAAACTTCGGCTCTGACCGATTCCTTTCAGGATGGATTACTGACTCCACCTGTATATACACGGCCAGCTGAATATAAAGGTTGGAGAGTTCCGGATATTTTACTCTCAGGCAACGATCGGCTGATTGACGATTGGAAACAGGAACAAGCCTACGAAAGAACAAAAAGAATAAGACCCGATCTTTTAACCAAACGGTAAAATTAAGCAGCAAGGACTGGCATTAGGCAACAGGGGACTCGCAAACAAACAACAGACAACAGATAACGGAAAACTGACAACTGACAACTGACAACCATCGTATTGCCCCTAACTATTGACTACAAATAAACTGTAAAAAATTTCGGGATAAATTTTCACTTTCGGCAAATCTGCCTGTAGGCACAATATTGGCAATGTTCCAGGTTTGTAGTTTGGCTGAAAGGAATAGCAAGGTCAAAAATTTCTTCAAGCAACTCTCTGAATAGGGTTTCAAAATTAAGGGATAACGAAACAAAATCGACAGGTTGATTTCCAATTTCCTTCAACCTAAGCGAAGGATCAAAATCTTCTTCAAAAATCCCTCTCAAGGAGTAAATACCGGGATAAATTGCCGCTATTTCAGTTTGGGTTTTATGCAAAATATACGAATAAACCATTGTTTGAAACGCAGCTTTATTTCTGGTTTTATTCTCTTTATCAAAAAGCGAATTCAACATCGGAAAGCTCAACTCTACTCTACCTGTCTTATAATCAAAAATATAAATATTTCCATTTACACAGTCAAGGCGATCTATTGTTCCACCAATCAAAACATTTTGCACATGCTCATTAATAGATATTGATGTATTAATTTTTTTCTCAAGCCCAACTATCTCAAAAGGAGTCCGATTCCGGTCAACAATGAGTAATTGATTTACATATTTTTTTACCACTTCAAAAATCAGCCAGTTCCTTCCTGAGAGAGTAATCTTTTCATCTACAGTTGTCCCCTTTAAATAAACTTTCCGGAATGAATTAATAATGGTTTCAGTTACAAAGTCCTGATTGCTAATAATATCTTCAATATCCTTTGTTTCAACTTTTTTATCAATAAATGGCTGATAGATGTTTTCCATCGCATCGTGAAAAAGGAGTCCGAATATCATCGGGTCAACTTCTTCAGAAACCTCGTCAGGCTCGTCTAATCCTGCCGAATACCTGAAATAAAATTGAAGTGGACAAGTAAGGTATTTATCAATGGCACTTGGAGATAGAGCCCGTTTTCCGTTAAGATAATCATTTAATTTTGTCATCACCATTTCATTTTTTTTAATACAAATTGGTTGCACCGACATATTTTCCACACCAAAAACCATATTCACTTCTGAAATGTCAAAAGGTGATTCCATTTGTAACTGATACAGGTAGCGGCTTTTTTCGCCGGTGAACAAGCCGCCCACACCAGAATCATAAACAAAAGTTACATTTTCACTACGTTGTAACAATCGGTAGAAATAATAGGCATACATGGCATTTTGCTCTTCAATTGTGGGCAATCCAAAAACCCTCCTAAGATTATAAGGGATAAATGAACCGGATGATGATATTTTGGGCATAATTCCATCATTCATCGAAAGAAGGATAATGTTCTTAAAATCGAGTGTACGTGTTTCAAGAATACCCATAATTTGCAATCCCTCAAGTGGCTCACCATCAAACGGAATTGAAAGTTTACTAAGATATTGTAATAAGAAGCGATAAAATACCTCTTTTGAAACAAAACTTTCTGCTTCAAATACCTTAAAACCTTCGTTTACCAGAATATCTTTTAGTCTGTTCACTGCAAGATGCGATTGATAGAGGTATTCGCGATAAATGGCAAAGTTTTCATCCTGAACTTTCAAATTTGGAAACTTTAAGCTCACTGAGAGCACATCACTGCCTTTCTTTTGCCAATGAAGAAAAATCACTTTCAAAATTTCTAAAAAATAGTCCGAAAGCTCAATGATGGTTTTCGGCACAAAAAATAATAGTTGAAAAATAGTACTTTTACTAAATTCGGATTCAGATAAATATATGATATTATTTGCTAAAATCGTATCAATAAGCTCCTTACTCTTGAATGGGTCAAAATCGATAACCAGCTGATGACTCAATACTTTAAGAACATCTTTGTAATAAAATGAAACCGATTCAGCCGACATTCGGGCGTTTTTTTGCAATTCTATCAGCTGCATAATCAAGCTGAAAACAGGAGTCATTTTAAGCGGATAACCCATGGTAACATTCACCTTATCAATATTTTCAGGTAATGCGTTGATAACTGGTAAAAGCAATTCTTCGTCACAAAGAACCACTGCAGTTTCATCAAAATTCAGTTCACCGCTAAAATGAGATAACAATTCGACCGAAGCAACCTGGGCTTGCCCAACCTGAGAAGCAATATTTACAATTTTCATTGTTTTAGAAGTAGATCGAAGTAATTCACATTCAGGAATATACCCCGAATGCGGATACCTTATAAGGTTCTTCCGTAAGAAATAGCCAGCCTCCTGTGTTAGATCATTAAAGTAATAATTGTCAAAATCCCAGTAAAACGAAGCTCTCTCGCTATTCCGAAGATAATCGAAAAGCTCTTCTTCACATCGGTTCAGCGCGTTAAATCCTACAAATACAAAGTGTTTATTATCAAACGATGACGGCCTGTTTTTTAGAATCAATTCAACAACCTGACGGTACAACATCCCTTCGTAGGCAAGCCCTTCGCTCAAAAGCGAATTCTTCAGCTTTTCATAAACACCGTTCAAATCTTCCCATAGTCTTATAAACTCCTTTTGATTAGGCGTTTTTTCCTTATCAGACAAGGTTTTCCAAAAACTATCGAGTCGTTCTCTTTCATCCTCATGCAAAGCACTAAAACGATCGTCAATCTCTTTCAATTCAGTAACGTTTGTAAACAGGTTCTCGGCATTAACAAGATATTTATCAACCTGATCAAAATCACTCAGTAACATCTCACCCCAAAAATAAAAATCGTCAAAAAGTTCTTTTGATTGCGTGGATTCCCTATATACCTTGTAGAGTCTGAATATCAAGCTTAATTTATCGGGAATATGCAAAGGAGAAAGTGCCGAAAACAGTTCATTAATCGTAATAATTTCAGGTGAGATCAATGGTGTTGTGACCAGACTATTAAGGTAATTGGTAAAAAAAACGCCACCTCTCCGATTCGGAAAGACAAGTGAGAGTTGACTTATTTCAGTGCCGTGTTTTTCAAACAAATTAGTTGCGACCTGCTTTAAAAATCCTTTCATAAACACATCTTAATTAACAATAATATAAACGACTTCCAAATAATATATAAAGTTGGTTCTTTTTTTTGAATAACAGATAAAAATTGTGCAATAATGGCAATTATTGAACTTATTCTGTTCTTTATTTGTAATTATTACGTAACAAAATTAAACACATGGATAGATTCTCTGAAGTAGGAAATCATGAAATTGGCTCAATAGAGGAGTTATATAATGGTTATCTTCAAAATCCTGATGAAATTGATGAAAGTTGGCGTAATTTTTTCAAAGGGTTTGAATTGGCTCGTAGTTCTTACGATTCCAAACACATTGAGTTGGTAAATAAAGGTCTGATTCAGAAAGAATTTAGTATCCTTAATCTGATTAATGGTTATCGTCAGCGCGGACATCTGTTTACCAGAACAAATCCTGTCAGGCGACGTAGGCAATATACTCCAACCCTCAATTACCATAATTTCGGTCTTGAGGACAGCGACTTAAATGTAGTGTTCGAAGCAGGGAAAGAAATCGGACTGGAATCCACAACTTTGAAAAATATCATTTCGCACCTCGAACAAACTTACTGTGAATCGATTGGTGTAGAATATCTTTACATGCGTCAACCTGAACTGATTGACTGGTTAAAGCTGCGAATGGAGCGTTCACGAAATACTGAAGTCCTTCCAAATGAATACAAAAAGGAAATTTTTAATCATCTGAAAGAGGCAGCAGGATTCGAAAACTTTATTCACAAAAAATTTGTCGGTGCAAAGAGGTTTTCACTTGAAGGAACGGAAGGACTGATTCCTGCTTTGAACGCAATTATAGAGTATGGAGTAGAATTAGGTCTTGAAGAATATGTTATTGGAATCTCTCATCGCGGAAGATTAAATGTTCTGGCAAATATCTTAAAAAAACCTTATGAAAATATTTTTAAAGAATTCTATGCCACCGAATATGAGGATGGTATTGTTTTAGGAGATGTAAAATATCATTTAGGATTCGATCAGGTAAATATTGCAAAAAATGGCTCAAAAATTAAATTAAGTCTCCTTCCTAATCCATCGCACCTCGAAACAGTCGCTCCACTTGTAGAAGGAATGGTAAGAGCAAAAATTGATTATTCTCATAATGGAGATTTCAAAAAAATCGCTCCTATTGTAATTCACGGTGATGCTGCAATTGCAGGTCAGGGTGTTGTTTATGAAGTTGTTCAAATGTCGCAACTCCCTGGTTACAAAACCGGCGGAACAATTCATATTGTAATAAATAATCAGATAGGTTTCACTACCGATTACCTTGACGCAAGATCAAGTACTTATTGTACTGATGTTGCCAAGATTACACGCTCCCCTGTTTTCCATGTTAATGGAGATGATGCAGAAGCCATTATATTTACTGTAAAACTGGCTCTTGAGTTCCGACAGCATTTTAATTCCGACATCTTTATTGATATTTTATCGTATCGTAAATATGGACATAACGAAGGTGATGAACCGAGATTTACCCAACCTATTCTTTATAAGGCAATTGCACAACATCCAAATCCAAGAGATATTTATGCAAATAAACTGATTAATGAAGGAGTGATGACTATGCAGGAGGTTCAGAATGAGATTGCATCATTTGACCAGAACCTTGAAGAAAAATATGAAATCAGTAAGAGCATTGAAAAAGTAAAGATTAAATGTTTTCTGGTTGAAGAGTATAAAACGTATCGTTTCCCCGAACCGACTGAGATAAATTTAACTCCTACTGCAGTATCAGAAATGAAGCTAAAAGAACTTGCTGAAAAAATAAATACATTACCAAATGATAGAAAATTCTTTGGCAAAATCATTAAACTTTTGGACGATCGCCGACAGATGATTGCCGATGATAAGGTTGACTGGGCATTGGCTGAACAGCTTGCGTTCGCAACACTCCTTTCCGAAGGTATCCCGGTGCGATTAAGCGGGCAAGACAGTCAGCGGGGAACTTTTTCGCACCGACATGCAGCCATCATCACAGAAGAAGGCGACGAAAAGTATTTTCCATTGAAGAATATTTCTGAAGACCAGGCAATTTTTTCTGTTTTCAATTCACCTCTAAATGAATATGGAGTTATGGGATTTGAATATGGCTATTCGCTTTCGTACCCAAAAGGTTTAACAATTTGGGAAGGTCAGTTCGGAGATTTCAGCAATGTTGCCCAAGTAATTATAGATCAATATATTAGTTCTGCAGGTGAAAAGTGGGGTTTAATGAATGGACTTGTTTTGTTCCTGCCTCATGGTTACGAAGGACAAGGGCCGGAACATTCGAGTGGGCGGGTTGAGAGAATGTTGTCACTGTGTGCCAATTATAATATGCAGGTAATGATGCCAACCACCCCGGCAAATCTTTTTCATCTTCTGAGGCGGCAGGTATTGTGGGATATCAGAATTCCTACCGTAGTTTTTACCCCTAAAAGCTTATTAAGGCATCCGGCCGTAATATCACCTGTAAAACATCTTACATCGCATAGATTTATGGAAATAATCGTTGATGATAAAGTTCCTGCCGGAAAAGCTGATGTTTTAGTTTTTACAACCGGTAAAATATATTACGAACTTTTGGAAAGACGGGAGAAATTGAGAAGACCGAATTTTGCGATAATTCGTATTGAACAACTATTCCCTTTCCCTTCAGAAGAGGTTCGTTTGATCAAGTTTGAAAACCAGCAGGCAAAGCGTGTATTATGGGTTCAGGATGAACCTGAAAATATGGGTGCATGGCCATATATTTCAAGAAAGTATCCGGAATTTCAACTTGAGCTTATTTGTAGAGCAGAAAGTGCAAGCCCTGCTACAGGACTATTGGAAAAACATAAAAGAAGTCTCGAAAGAATACTGAATGTCGTTTTTAACTAACTTTACACCACACAAAAAAATTATCCGTCATGATTTTTGAAATCAAAATACCTTCTCCTGGAGAATCAATTACCGAAGTTGAAATTGGGAAATGGCTTGTTGAAGATGACACTATTGTAATTAAAGACCAGGAAATTGCTGAAATTGAATCTGATAAAGCCACCTTGTCGCTGACAGCTCCCGCAACGGGCAAGCTAAAAATCTTATTGAAGGAGGGAGAAAGAGTTTCTGTAGGAGCTATTGTCTGCACATTGGACAACGATGTAAACTTTCAGCCTGTTGAGAACAACTCTGTATTGTTAAATACAAAAGAGGAAGCAGAACCTATTATTGAAATATTACAAGAGAAAAAGGTTGAAGCAAGCAAAGAAACAGTAAGCGATAATAACCTTTTCAAAGATGAAAAAAATCAGATTAAACTTACTCCGGCAGCCAAAGCAGTATTGGAAGAGGAAGGTTTAAGTATTGATGATCTTCTTAATGGGCTTCGGCGAATCAACCGTAAGGATGTTGAATCTGTAATAGTTTTGCAAAAAAATGAATCTATAAAACCTAAGATTGAAATATCCCGAAAAGAAGATCGTTTGGCAATGTCACCACTCCGGAGAAAACTTAGTCAACGGCTTGTCACTGTTAAAAACGAGACAGCAATGCTGACGACTTTCAACGAGATAGATATGAATCAGTTGATGGATCTGAGAAAAACTTACCAGCAGCGATTCGTAGATAAGTATGGATTCAAACTTGGGTTTATGTCCTTCTTTGCAAAAGCAGTTAGTGTTGCATTATCAAAATATCCGGCAATAAATTCTATGATTGATGGTGATGAGATTGTATCACCGCGTTACCACGATATTGGAATCGCCGTACAAACACCTAAAGGACTCATGGTACCAATCGTTAGAAATGCAGAAACAAAGAGTATTGAAGCCATTGAGCGAGAGATTAAAGTACTGGCTGAAAAAGCGAGAGACAAGAAACTCTCCATTCAGGAGATGAGCGGGGGTACGTTTACAATCACAAATGGCGGTGTATTTGGTTCGCTAATGTCCACTCCAATAATCAATCCGCCGCAAAGTGCAATTTTGGGAATGCATTCAATAAAAGATCGTCCTATAGCTATTAATGGCATAGTCGCCATTAGGCCAATGATGTATGTAGCACTCTCGTACGATCACCGGATCATTGATGGCAAAGATTCTGTTGGATTTTTGGTAGAGGTAAAAGAGCTGATTGAAGATCCTGTAAGGCTTCTTTTTGATGGTAAAAGACCGGAAGAACAATTACTTGGATTATAAATTGTTGAGATAAACCAATCGATAGTTTTTAGCTTTTTAAATATTTTTAGGATGACATTTTAAACTGATTATAATGGAAAAATTGTCACCTTATATTAGGAAGTTGCTTATTTAGGAGCAACTATAAGGTAAGTTTGTGTTAGGGTTATATTCAGAGTTCCAGCATTTCCTAAAGACAATAAATTTTTGGTATGATAATACTTTGTGCGGCTGAAAAAACAGCCGCTTTTTTATCAGAACTTTGACTCCAATTTTGCTTAAAACAAGCCATCAAAATTATGGAAGGTATAAAAACAAAAGGCATCCCTTTTGAGGATGCCCTATGATAACCTAACCAAAATCTATGAAAAAAAGTGCCTTACTCTTACCCGGCAAATATGCAATAGAATTTAGTTAAGCCGACAAAATAGACATTAAAGAATGTTAAAACCACAACACCCCATAACAAAGATCTTCGCTAATGAAGGTCCTTTTTCTATTCTTTTGATAATTAAATAATAGCAGAATTGATCATAAATACTGCGGCCAATGAAATTATAGCATACAACTCAGGAAATGCAGCGAGAATCAAAGTATTACCAAAAACTTCGTAACCCGATCCTATAGCTGTTATACCATGTGCTCCTATCTGACCTTGCCGTATAGCCGAGAAGAAACAAACTAATCCACAAGCCAAAGCACCACAAAAAACTGCCGAAGCTTGCAATAATGTTATCGAAGCAGTTAATACTCCACCAGACGAAAAAATAAAATACCCTGCGAAACCGTACAAACCTTGTGTACCAGGAAGTCCGGAAAGAACCATATAGCTACCAAAAGCATCAGGGTTCTTTTTCATGGCACCGATAGTTGCAAAGCCACCAATAGTAGTTCCATAGGCACTTCCAACTCCGGATAGTGCAATCATTAATCCAATTCCAATGTAAGCAAATGTAATAGGTTCCATAATTTTGTGTAATTGTTGTTATAAAATTTAAATTCATTTCATTTTAAATGGAAGGTATCGTTTACCACCTCCGGAAAAGCCTGCATTTTTATAAAACTCGACAAATGTGAGACGCATAGGGTGCACAAATGCCCCTAGAATTCCCATCATCAAATTGATAGTGTGGCCGATCACAAGGATCAATGTAATCACAATTACCCTCACAACAGGTATGTCTGGAGCAAGCGAGAATGCTAAACTGTTAAAGACATACCCTAATATTCCGCCACAAATACTTAGGGCAAAAAGACGAATATAAGAGAGCAAATCACCCATTAATCCTGTTGCCATATTATAAGCATCCCAAAATCCTAAACCAAAATTAATAAAAACATTTCGTGAAGGATCACTAAAAATAAAAGCCATTAAAAAACCAATTGATAATAAACCAGTTATAAGAATAGTAACGATTGTTTGATCAATCCCTGTTTTTTGTAATACATAACGAAGAATTAAACCAGATAAGATAAATATCCAGCCTATTGTACTAAAAGCATTTCGAAACCCTCCCTGATGTATCTCATTTGCCACTTTTACAAACATTCCATAAGCAATTTGTATCGCTCCAAATATTAAAGCAAGATTGAATAATATTTGATTAATATTGGTTTTCTTCGATTTCATTAAATCATCAAGATTTGCATAAAAACCGATTCTTAATTCGTAAAGACTCATGCCAAAAAAAGTTCCTGAGATCAATCCGAACAAAATAGTTGATAATCCCAACAAAGAAACTAAAATCGTAATATTTCTAAAAGATGCAGAAACTCTTTTGGACATGAACAGACCACCAAGACCCAAAATTAATCCGTAACCGGCATCTCCCAGGCAAAAACCAAAAAAAGCCATGTAAAAAGGTGAATATAAAGATGTAAGATCCAATTCATTATAGTTAGGTAAGGTATATAATTCACCAATTGGTTCAAAAAGTTTTGCAAAGCGGTTGTTTTTCAATAAAACCGGTACTTTGTCTTCACTTTCAGGATCGGTAACCTCATAAAAAACACCTTCATTACTTAAAAATTCCTGAAATGCTATTTCTTGATCCACAGGTATAAAACCTTCCAAAAGAGATATTTTCCCTTCCGCAACATTGTTGGTATTCCATACTACTTTATCAAAATCAAACTCTTGTTGTATTCTGGTTTTATAAAGCATTAAGGACGAAAGATGAGTTGCGGCTAAACTAATCAACTCATTATTAATCCGGTTCTTTTCCCGTTGTAAATTATCAATTTCGAGAAGTGCATCTTTAAGAGTTTTACGTGGTAACTTTACTTTGTCTGCTTCAATTTCAACGCTTTCACCTTTTTTTGTAATTGTTACAAACAATACATTTGCACCATTTTGAACAATTTGAAAAGCATTGTAATTTGTCTCCCATTCGGAGTTCCAATTTCGGGTCGAGGTTGAATAGAATGAGACCTGCAAACCATTTTCAACCAATTTATCAAGTGTATTCCAGTCAAAGCTTCCCCAGGGTTCTAAAATAGCAATCTCTTTCACTATATTTGCAATGGATTGCATTAATAAATCATCTTCGCTACGTAAAGAATCGAAAAGTTGTAATAATTCAAAACTCTGAACCGATGAAGCAATCTGATCTGTAACTTTTGCATCAGTTTTCCTCGACAGAAATTTAATCGCCTCCTGAATACGGCTCATCAACAGTAATTTATCCCGCTGACCACCTTCAACGTTAGCTGCTCCCCTCTCTTTTACATGCAAAACACCTTGTTCCTGCAATGATTCCAAAAAGCGATTGTAATCTTTATGATACACTAGAAACGTGTATTTTTTCATCTTAACAATCATCCTTCTACCTCCTTTCCTGTTTGTTGGCGCGATTTTACGATTTTCTGGGCTGACTTGGAAAGGTTTTCTTCATCTTCCAAAAACCGTTTGATTTTTCTTATGGCATCGTCATATCCTGGAATTTGCACCTTTTCAAAAAGATTTACTTTTTGGGTAGTCTTTTTGCGGGCATAATCCAATAATATCACTTTTTGGGAAAAGAATTCACGCTCAATTCCAACTATGGCTAATTCTTTCACCAGCATCATTCCATCAAGAAACCATTTAGGCTTATTGAAAATACTAAAATTGATAATGTCAAATTCAACTCCGGCAAATACAGGAGTTTTAACACCTGCTATTTTTTTCATTGCCATTTTTACATCTTTAACTTTTATAAGCGAAGTGTCGAACTCGCCCCATAATGACGCCATTGAATGATATTCCAGCAGTTTTTTCTGAAGAATTAAATCCAATCGGGCAACCTCATCTTTGGCCATTTTTACTTCAATACGAAGTGCAGATTCTTTGTTTTTGATGGTAGGAAGTGCCCTAACCCTCATTTTAAACTGCTTTTCGAGACCTTGAAGAGAGGTTTTATTATATTGAAATTTTATTGTCATAACCTAAGTTTATTTAGGCCAATATTTATCAACCAATGTTTGGCGGATGCCGACTTCTTCTTTTTTAAAGTTTTTTGCTAAGAGCTTCCAGCCCAGATCGAGCATTTCATCAATACTGATATTGACATCAATAGCAAGTAGATTTCGTGAATAGTCCTTAGCAAATGTCAATGTTCGCTGATCGTATTCCGAAAGGTCGAATCCATTTTCCATTTTAGTTTTAGCATTTGCAGCATCAGCAAACAATCGGATCAGAGCATTCATAACCTGCGGATGATCCTCACGGGTTTTAATACCAATTACCAATTGTTTAAGGCGCGACAATGAGCGGAACGGATCGACAATAACTTTGCTAATGTCTGTATCGCGCCGTAAAAACAATTGACCTTCAGTAATATAACCCGTATTATCAGGTATTGAGTGTGTGATATCACCTCCAGAGAGTGTGGTAACAGCAATAATGGTAATCGAGCCTCCTGAAGGAAACTGAACAGCCTTTTCGTAAATTTTCGCCAAATCTGAGTACAGCGACCCTGGCATAGAATCTTTTGACGGTATCTGATCCATGCGATTCGAAACAATTGATAGTGCATCAGCATAAAGAGTCATATCTGTTAGCAAAACCAAAACACTTTGGTTCTTATCAACGGCAAAATATTCAGCGGCTGTAAGTGCCATATCGGGAACCAAAAGTCGTTCTACAGGAGGATTTTCAGTAGTATTAACAAACGAAATAATCCTGTCCAACGCTCCTGCATTATCGAATACATTACGATAGAAAAGATAATCATCATTAGTAAGTCCCATTCCTCCAAGGATAATCTTATCTGCTTTTGCACGAAGTGCTACCATTGCCATTACTTGGTTGAATGGCTGATCGGGATCGGCAAAAAAAGGTATTTTTTGTCCCGAAACGAGGGTATTGTTAAGGTCAATACCTGCGATACCGGTAGCAATCAACTCCGAAGGTTGTTTTCTGCGCACAGGGTTTACTGATGGACCTCCAATTTCACGTTCCTCACCATCAATTTGAGGACCGCCATCAATAGGGTCGCCATAAGCATTAAAAAAACGACCGGCAAGCTGTTCTCCCACTTTTAAAGTAGGGGATTTACCAAGAAATGTAACTTCTGCATTAGTTGGTATTCCTTCTGTCCCTCCAAAAATCTGAAGAGTCACCTCATCACCAATGATTTTAACAACTTGAGCCAACCGGCCATTTACCTCGGCAAGTTCTTCATTACCAACTCCAGTTGCCTTCAATGAACAAGTTGCCTTTGTGATTTGAGTTATTTTTGTATATATTTTTTGAAAAGCTTTTGTTGCCATTATGCCAATTCCCTCTCTTTAATGATAGTCATCAACTCGTTTTCATACCCGGCAAATTTTTCAGAACCGAATTCTGAATAATTCATCTGCCGTAAGTTATTAATAATCCGCTTAAAATAGCCCGAAATATCGGTAAAAGAATCGAATACATATTCGAGATTGCAAATCAACATCACTTTCTCAAGCATGTATTGCTGTCTTTCGAGCGGTGTGAGCATATCTATTTTATCGAAAGCATCCTGTTGCAAAATCACAAAGTCAATAATTTCCGATTTCCATAATTTTAGATGATAATCAATAGGAACACCATCGTCACCCAAAATATCAATCTGCTCGCGTACTTCCATTCCTCTTTGAAGAATTGTTTTGGCTTCGTTAACCATTGGTATCCATTTAGACCCTATTCTCTTCTCAATATATTCTTCAAATTCCGGGTATTCCAAATATTTTGAATATGAATCAATCGGATTTATTGCAGGGTATCTTTTGCTATCGGCTCTACTCTGTTGTAGTGCATAGAAACAGCGGGCAGCTTTCTTTGTTGATTCTGTGACAGGCTCTTTGAGATTACCACCTGCAGGTGAAACAGTTCCGATAAAGGTTACGGAGCCGGTTTTACCATTATTCAGATAAACGAATCCTGCTCTTGAATAGAAGTTAGCAATAATTGCTGAAAGATCCATTGGGAAAGCATCCTGACCAGGAAGTTCTTCCAAACGATTCGACATTTCGCGTAATGCCTGTGCCCATCGGGATGTAGAATCGGCCATCATCAGAACTTTCAGCCCCATAGATCGGTAGTATTCCGAAATAGTCATTGCAGTATAGACAGAAGCTTCGCGCGAAGCAACCGGCATATTCGAAGTATTGGCAATAATAACAGTACGCTCCATTAGTTTACGTCCGGTATGCGGGTCTTCGAGTTCAGGGAATTCTGTGAATATCTCCACAACTTCATTGGCACGTTCGCCACAAGCTGCAATTACAACAATATCGGCTTCTGCCTGTTTCGAGATAGCATGTTGTAAAACAGTCTTTCCGGTTCCAAAAGGTCCGGGAATAAAGCCTGTGCCTCCTTCAACAATTGGATTTATAGTGTCAATAATCCTAACTCCAGTTTCGAGCAACCTGAAAGGACGAGGTTTCTCACGATATGCTTTAATCGCCTTTTTTACAGGCCATTTTTGAATCATCGTTAATTTGTATTCATTTCCATCCTGATCAATTAAAACAGCTATCTCATGATTGATAGAGTATTGACCTTCAGACACAATAGATTTGACGGTGTATTTTCCATTAAAAACAAACGGAACCATAATTTTATGAGGTTGCCCATTTTCAAGGACTTGTGCAAGCCATGAACCTGCGATCACTTCATCACCGGGAATAGCCAAAGGTGTAAAATCCCAAAGTTTGTCTGCATCAAGCGGATAGGTATAGTCTCCCCTCTTGAGAAAAACCCCTTCCATTTTATCTAAATCGTTTTGCAACCCATCGTAATTACGCGACAGAATACCGGGGCCTAAAACAACTTCAAGCATGTGCCCGGTAAACCCAACATTATCACCTATTCTGAGTCCCCTAGTACTTTCAAAAACCTGTACATAAGCATTCGACCCAATAACCTTTATGATTTCCGCCATTAATTGAGTACCCCTTGTTTCCAGATAACAGATTTCATTTTGAGAAACAGGTCCATCAGCTTCAACAATTACCAGGTTTGCTATAATTCCTTTAACTTTACCTTTAGTTGACATATAATATGATTACTTATTTAGTTTAAACTCTTCGGGAAATAAAAATGATCCTCGTAACTTATCGATGAATTCTTTGAATACTTTGTTGCCTATTTCCTGATTTAGCTTCATCCATCGTTCAATAATCTCGGTTTGTAGCAAATAAACAAAAATATTCTCTACGCTAAAATATTGGTAAACAGAGTTTTCCTCAATCCATGACCATTTCAGAAGATCTGTTTTTTTCTCCCTTTCCAGAAGATTTGATTCATCGGCGATACGCATCACTTCGTCAAGGTATGGAAACAACTGAGATATTCCAAAATCTTTTGCGTTACTGTTGCGGATCATTTCAGCCAATTCACCTGAGCCAACTATCGCACCAGCCAATTCAATTGAGTAATTTCGGCAATTGATTGCTGTAAAAATATTGGTAATTGCCAAATTAAACTCAAACCATGAAGAAATAAATTTATTTCCACACTTAATGGCATCTTCAAAATAGAGAGTTGTCAGTTGGTCTTCCCAACTAAGATCAGGAATTATAGGTTTGTCGGTCAGATACCCTAATATAAACTCTCTGTAATATTCTGGAAAACGTTTATCTTTAGAGCTTTCCTGCTCCTTCAATAACTTTACAAGCTCAGCAAACGCTTCCGCTGTTATATTTCCTCGTGGATCGGCTTTAAAGTCATAATTTTTTAAAAATGCAAGCAGATTATCGTTATCATATTTTCTATAAAACAACGTAACCAATTCGAAATCTTTCTTATCAAGATTTATCCTTAGAACCTCTTTAAATTCCTCAAGGTTATACTGTAATTTATATTCTTCGGCCCGGATTTCGGAAAGGCCGGCGATAAGACAATAGTACTTGCTCACGAGAGAATATTTTGGAAATTACTTATCAAATAAAAGTTCAACAATTTTGGGACGGAGAAACTCCTGAAAAAAGTTAATAAAATCCTGATCGGTAAAGCTGATTTTATAGCTACCCTGATCAGGAGTAACCTGAAAACCTGACTTGATTCCATTAACAGTTTCAATCGTGAAGCTTTTGTTTAAAATGCCCTTTGCAACAGAACTAAAGTAGTCATTAATAGACTTTTCGTCTTTTTCAGGAATCAGAATTTTCATGTTGAGATCAGTTTCGGTACTGCTGGCCCAATTTGTAAGGATCGTTTCTATCGCTTTTTGAATAAATTTTATCTCACTTACACAAGCTTTGATGTCAGCCGATGTAATTGATCCGTTTATCAAATTTACGACCTCAAACTTTAATGCTTCTATAGCTTGTCTTGCAGCAAGTTTGACTTCTGAATTTGTGTTCTCTTTGATTTCTGATGCTTTTTTGTTTGCCAGAGCCAAAATCTGCACAGCTTCATTTTTGGCTGTTGTCAGTATTTGTTCTGCTTCCATTTTAGCTTTAGATTTTATCAAGTCAGCCTCTTCGTTGCCTTTTGATATTCCCTCATGATAAATTTTATCGGTAAGCTCCTGAAGTCTGTTATTCATAAATATATATTTTTTATATTTTCAATTCAAATTCCCAGTGATCAATTAATAACAAAAACCTGATAATTTGTTGCCAGTCAAAAAGACAAAAAATTCAGTCGGCGAATTTAAAAACTTTTTCACAAAAAACGGTAATGAAAAATTTTTGAAATCGAGTTTTGCTTAAACATCAGGAAAAAAAATTACGTGTAAACCTGTTATAGTAGAAGTAGTGATAGCTCAGTTAATATTTACACCTATTGGCTCTAGCCAAATAATTGACTATGGATTAACCCTATGAACCACTTTTGAGCAACTTTTACAGTGGTTGAAATCCAACTTACACCATTGATGCAGATTACAGGATTAAAGTTTCCCTTTTAATAAAATACATTGCATAACCACCAAAAATTCCCCCAATTCCAAATAATCTGAATAAATATGGATAACCTCCATAAGTTAATCCAAGCTATGGCCAAGAAACAACTATAATCGGAACAAACAAATCTTTGAAAAGGTTTAAGGCAGTAAAAATAACTATGGGTCCATTACTAAAAGTAAAAGTGTAAATGGGTTCCAAAAAATCAATTATTAACAATTAGTTTAAATTTGAAATATTTACGCCTCAATACCTCCCATTACCATTTCAAAGACTTATTTTCGTAAAATAATAAATATCAATTATCTATGTCAGACATAAAAATGGTTATTACCGATCTTGACGGAACTCTTTTGCAATCAGATCACACAATCAGCCAAACTGATATGGCAACACTGGATAAATTAGGAGATTCAGGTGTTGTGAGAGTTGCCGCAACAGGTCGTAATCTTTGCAAAGTGAGGCAGGTATTAAACGAGGATTCCCCTTTTGATTATGTGATTGTATCTTCCGGTGCGGGTATTATGGATTGGAAGTCCCAAAAACTGATTCTTTCATTATCAATTCCGGCAAGCACAACCGGTGAAATTATTCGATTCCTTATAAGCGAAAACCAGAATTTTAAAGTATCGCGCGAATTACCTGATAATCACAATTTTGGATGGTGGGAAAGCTTTGACTGTCCCGAGCTTAAGAGGTATGTCGAGCATCACAAAAAAATGGGTGATGCTGTTAAAATTGAACCGACTAAACCGTTTATTTCGTCACAACTTTTGATGTTTTTCCCACGTGATAGTAATCAATTTGAACTTGTTAAAGAGAAAATTCAATCAATATTTCCTTTACTGAGTATTATAAAAACTACTTCACCTCTTAACTCCGGCTACATGTGGATGGAGATTTTTCCAAATGGTGTTTCAAAAGCTCATGGAATTGAAGCGATATGCAGGATAAAAGGTATTAACCGGGAAAACACGCTTGGGATCGGAAATGATTTCAACGACCTTGAAATGCTCGATTATACCCAACATTCTTATGTGGTTGATAATGCTCCTGAAGAACTTAAAATTAAATATTTGATTAGCCTGGCTCATTACGAAGATGGATTCAGTCATGCCGTGAATCAACATTTCAATTTATAGATGTCAGCTAATTAAACAATTAGTGCCTTACCGGAATAAAGATATCAATAACAGCTCCAAAAGGTTCACGATTTCCAGCTTTGATAAAACCTGAATGTGCATCAACAACAAGCTTTGCAAGATGGAGACCCATACCCGTATTTTGATCAAAATGAGACTCAAGATTACTCAGCGGCTTATAAATATTATCCAATGCAACTTTCGAAAATCCTTTTCCGGTATCACCAATTGAAATTTTCAAAAATCCATTATCTTCATTTTTGATTTTGATTTCCACTTTATCACCGCTGTTCGAAAATTTAAAGGCATTATCCAGGACTGCAACAAAACATTTTAAAAGGTATTTTTGATCACCATTGAGGTTTGAAATGTTCGCCTCATTTTGAAAAACAATCTCAATATCCTTTACCGAAAACTTCAAAGTACAAAGATCAATTGCCTGTTTAATCAGATGAACAACATCAATTTCAGTCATAACCAACGCTTTCGCCCCTTTGAGCCTAAGTGTTGAAGCCTCAAGAATAGTGTTAGAAAATTTTTCAAGTCGCCTAACCGATGTATCCAAAAGAGAAAAATAGCGATTTACCTCATCCGAAAAATTAAACCGACCGATTAAGGCTAGACTTCCCAGAATGCCATTAAGTGGAGTTCTGATCTCGTGACTGATTAAGTTTAAAAATTCCAATTTTGCAATCGCAAGTAATTCAAGCTCTTTTTTTGCTTGGCCTAGTTTTTTTAATGAATCTTCGAGTTCAACAGTTCTTTGTACAACTTTTGCCTCAAGTATCTGATTCATATTCCTTGACATTTCTCTGCTATATCTCAGTTCAAGATGAATTCTTGCCTTCATCAGCAATTCGCTCCAAACCACTGGTTTTGTAACGTAATCATCACCTCCCGATTCATAGATCTCTTTGACAAAGATTAAATCATCATTACCTAAAATAAATATTACAGGTGTACTTCGGAAACGGGCATCCGATTTTATTGTCTGACAAGTTAAGTAACTGTCCATTACCGGCATTTTTGCTTCAATAAAAATCAGGTCAAAAGATTCTTTCGCTAATAGCTGAATGCCCGCTTTACCACTAAAGGCAGTTCTCACTACAAAATCATTTGCAATCAACATCTCCTCAAGAGAGGCCATATTCCCAACATTATCGTCAATAACCAAAACATTAAATTTCTTCATACAGAAGTAAATTTAGTTTAAAAAATACAAACATCAAACATACAAAAAAAATACAAATAAACAATAAAATAAACATCACTGGAATTAAAAAATCTATTGATAAAAAAGTCAAAATTTTTAAAACCGTTGCATATCTTTGAACGCTGTAATAATACAAATATTTTTGCCTCCGACTTTATGCAAAACTTAATTACCGAAGAATTTCTGATTTTGAAAAAAAACCTTCCTTTACTGGATGTGAGGTCTCCGGGAGAGTACAACGAAGGCCATATTACAGGTGCGATCAATATCCCGATTTTTGATGACAAGGAAAGAGAAATTGTGGGTACTATATATAAAAAACAAGGACGACTGCCTGCAATTGAAAAAGGACTTGAGATTGTCGGCCCCAAAATGGTAGAATTTGTACAAAAAGCCTTGAAAATATCCTCTTCGAATCAATTGTTGGTCCATTGCTGGCGTGGAGGAATGCGATCTGAAAGTATGGCATGGTTATTTGAACGAGCTGGAATTAATTGCTTTGTATTACAAGGAGGTTACAAATCGTACCGGAATTATTTATTTGAAAAAGTAGGGAACATTCCTCATTTAATTGTAATCGAAGGTCATACAGGAAGCGGAAAAACAGAAATACTTCAGTCGCTGAAAACAATGGGTGAACAAGTAATTGACCTTGAAAGCTTTGCGCATCACAGAGGTTCTGTTTTTGGTGGAATCGGACAACCGATCCAACCTATGACCCAACAGTTTCAGAATGATATTTTCGATGAAATTCTTCGATTCGACCTTTCAAAAATAGTATGGATTGAAGGTGAAAGTCAGACCGTTGGACGTGTATTTCTACCCGATCCGCTATGGCAAAGAATGAATGAAGTACCTTGTATCGAAATTCTTGTACCAAAGGCCAACCGTATCAGCCGGCTTGTTAATGAATATGGTTCACTTCCGGTGGAACTTATGGAAAACGCCATTGGAAGCCTCAGTAAACGTCTCGGCGATAAACGTATGAAAGAAATACTTAGTCATTATCTCGATAATAATTTGTATGCTGTTGCCGATCAATTACTTGAATACTACGATCAAACATATCAGTATAGTCGGGATAGGTACAAAAAAAAGACAATAAAAATTGAACTTCCTAACGGAGATGCTGACACCCATGCAGAAATAATCCTCAAAATGTCAAACACTATACTTTAAAAAATATCAAACACAAAATGAATAATATCAACTCTGTTATAGACAATTCGCCTGTAAAACTCACCCAATATTCACATGGAGCCGGTTGTGGTTGTAAAATATCACCCAAAGTATTAAATGCCATTTTGGCGCAATGCAAAACCGAATTTCAGGATCCTTTTTTGATGGTTGGTAATGCAACACTTGATGATGCTGCTGTTTATGATATTGGCAATAATCAGGTAATTATCTCAACAACTGATTTTTTCATGCCGATTGTTGACGATCCTTATGATTTCGGCGGCATAGCATCAGTTAATGCCATCAGCGATATTTTTGCAATGGGCGGAACACCATTAATGGCTATCGCAATACTTTGCTGGCCAATAAATAAGCTTTCGTCCGAAATTGCGGGGCAAGTAATTGAAGGGGCCAGGCAAGCTTGTGCAAGAGCAGGGATAGCAATTGCAGGAGGTCATAGTATTGATGGACCGGAACCCATTTTCGGGTTGGCTGTTACAGGCATTGCCACAAAAGAACAGATTAGGCTCAACTGTTCAGCTACAGAAGGTTGCGAATTATTTCTAACAAAACCATTAGGCATTGGGATTTTGTCAACAGCTCAAAAACAAGGACTGCTTAAAGAAGAAGATCGTCAAACTGCACGTAATTTAATGCTAACATTCAACACAATAGGTAAAGAACTTGGAAAACTGGAAGGTGTAAAGGCAATGACAGATGTTACCGGGTTCGGTTTACTTGGCCATCTGACCGAAATGTGTGAAGGCAGTGGACTAAGTGCTGAAATCTTTGCGGAAAAAGTCCCCAAAATTGAAAACATCAACTTTTATATGGAACATAAAACCTTTCCTGGAGGCACATTTAGGAATTTCGAGAGTTATGGGCACAAAGTTTCGCCTATGACCAATGATCAAAAGCACCTGTTTTGCGATCCTCAAACCAGTGGGGGTCTTCTGGTCGCTGTTACGCCAGAAGGAAAGGAATCTTTCTTAGAATTAGCATCCCACTATGGTCTAAAGCCAGAATCGTTTGGTCAAATGAAGAGTAGAGGAGAATTTGTAATAAATGTTGTAGGATAAGATCGAGTTGCCAATTACTGGCAATCGAAAACCGAAAAACTAATAACTGGCAACCAAAAACCGAAAACCAATAATTGAAAACCGAAAGCCTAAATACTTAGTTATTCAACATATTTAGCAGCTTCTTTATCAAGTAATAAAAAAACATTCAAATGTGATTTTAATACTGACGCAGGAAAATCAGTTGATACTTCACAATTAATCAATTGCCTTGCAACATCCGCCTTTTTAAAGCCATTCATTTGCAAAATCACTGTATTA
>CAILKW010000235.1 GCA_903834845.1 uncultured Bacteroidia bacterium
GAATTTTAAAAATTTTGGGTTTTATTTATTGATTAAGTATTTATTATTAAGTAAATTAATTTACTATGAAAAGAAAAATCTTGCTATTGCTCTTCCTGGGTGTGCTTGTACTTTTTTCAGGTAGCACATTTGCCCAAAGTAAAGTGAAAGGAATCGTCAGGAGTTCGTCGGGTGAATTGCTTACAGGCGTTACGATTATGATTAAAGGCACTTCAGATGGTGTTGTTACTGATGCCGATGGGAAATTTACCATCACCGTTCCCAATTCACAGGCTATGCTGATTTTTTCATTTATTGGGATGAAGACACAGGAAATCAATGTTGGCTCTAAAACCACTTTAGAGGTTGTATTGGAAGTGGAAACTTTAGTAATGGCCGATGTTGTTGTTACAGCTTTAGGGCTAAAGCGTGATAAAAAAGCACTCGGTTATTCTGTGGGTGAAGTAAAGGGTGAACAATTGACAGAAACACCTCATCTGAATGTTTTGAATTCACTTCAGGGCAAAGTGTCGGGGGTGAGAATATCGCAAATGAATGGTAATGTCGGGTCTTCCGTCAATATCATTATCAGGGGGGCAAAATCGTTAAGTAACGACAATCAGCCATTGTTTATTATTGATGGGGTACCTGTTTCAAACGGATCGAATAATGTCTATAATGGAGCTGATATGGGAAATGCTATTTCTGACTTAAACCCTGATGATGTTGAGAGCGTCTCTGTTTTAAAGGGGGCCAGTGCTGCTGCATTATATGGCTCACGAGCTGGAAATGGGGTAATATTGATCACAACACGATCCGGTGTTAAAGGGAAAAAAGGAATTGGCGTTTCTGTAAATTCCTCGGCTGTATTTGATATTATGACTGATATTTATCCTTATCAAACCAAATTTGGTACAGGGAAAGCAGGTGCTCACGTTTTTGAAGAGTTAGAGAATGAGGTTTGGGGTTCTCAGCTCGATGTTGGCGAAATGTGGACTCAATGGAACAGCAACGGAGTTAAAATTCCGCTTGTATCCTATCCAAACCGTATAAAGGATTTTATGAGGCAGGGATATACGCTTACGAACAATGTGGCGGTTGACGGCAACAATAAAAATGGCTATTTCAGGTTATCGGTTGGAGACATGAGAAATATAGGCATGATACCCAATATAGATTTAAATCGAAGCACAATCAACCTGAATGCGCAGTACAAGTTATCAGATAAACTTTCAGTAACTGCCAATATTAACTGGAATGAGACCGGTTCCAAAAACCGCCCGAATGTCACCGGGGACGACCGGAACGACCCTGTAAGAAGCCTTTATGAAAAGGGTGCGCAGGTTAATATTCTGGATCTTAAAAATTACTGGAAACCCGGCATGGAGGGAATCCAGCAAAAAGTAAACGCTGCAAAACAGAATAATGCATATTTTGTTGCTAATGAGAATACCAACTCGTTTACGAGAGACAGGCTTATCAGTAAGGTACAGTTTGATTGGGAAATCACTAAAGAACTAAGCCTTATGGGACGCTTTTCAAGAGATGCTTTCACCGAAAACCGTCAGAGTAAAAGGGCTTACAGCACTACAACTAATCTTACGGGATATTACAATATTTATGATTTCTCAAACAAAGAAACCAACCTGGAACTCAATCTCTCTTACAAAAAGAAGATAAATGAGCGATGGAATATCAATGGTTTTGCAGCAGCTAACCGTAGGTATGTATATGGACGCGGTATAAGCAATACGGCCTCATCGCTGGTTATTCCGCAGCTATACACTATTTCAAATGGAGCACCCGGGACAGTAACCTATAGCAGTTCTTGGTCTCAGAAAGCAATTTATAGTATTTATGGAATGGCTTCTATTGACTATAGAGGGATGGCCTATCTGGATTTAACCGGACGTAATGACTGGTCAAGTACTTTACCCGAAGCAAACAGATCCTATTTCTATCCTTCTGCCTCTTTGAGTTTGCTTTTTTCAGAGATGTTCACCATGCCTGATTGGATCACTTATGCAAAACTTCGGGCTGGTAGCGCACAGTTAGGAAATGATACCGGTCCTTACAACCTCGCTCCCTCGTTCTCTATTGGAGTTGACTGGGGAACAGCCAAACAAATGTATATGGGTGGAAATCTTACAAATAATATGTTAAAACCTGAGCGGTCAACTTCAAACGAAGTTGGCGTTGACTTGAAATTTCTGAAAAACAGGCTTGGGTTGGAGGCGACCTATTACATTGTTCAAAACAGAAATCAGATATTAAATATTTCGTTGCCTGTTGAATCCGGAGCTTCCTCCAAATCAATCAATTCAGGAAACATTGAGAGCAAAGGCTGGGAAATCAACATAACAACAACTCCAGTAATTGCAGGGGATTTCAGGTGGGATTTGAATTTCAGTTTTACAAAAAACAAGACCTACTTAAAAGAACTGGCAGAAGGGCTATCCAATGTTGATTTTTACTCCATAGAAGGTGGGAACGGAGTTATTCGCACAAAAGTTGGTGAGCTCATGGGTGATATATGGGAGAAGCCCGTTTTAACTGTGAGAGATCCGGCTTCACCGTACAATGGCTATCCTATCATAGCATCTTCAGGGAAATACCAGATTGATCAGGATCCCACACACATGGTTAAGATAGCAAACACAAATCAGGATTTTATTCTGGGCATTCAGCCAACCTTTACATACAAGGCCTTTTCGCTTTTTGCCAATATTGAATGGAACCAGGGTGGACAATTCTATTCAAACTCCTGGATGTTTATGCAGAATAATGGTGTCAATGAACTCTCTTTCAGTGGTGCCCCATACAACAAAAACATCAGCATTGTAGATCAGATAAAAGCAAACCCTACAGCATTCTTTGGAAACTGGGTAGGAGGACGTCTCCCGGAATTAGGGGGATTTGCGTGGCCGGTTCCTTCAAGTGGTATTCCACTTACCCGCTTTGCAGATGCCAGTTTTAACCCCGGGGTTCGCGAGGTAGTAACCGGTGGTGTTAAATCTTATGTCGAGAATTTAGGTGCCACTGCAGCCACTGTATGGCTGGATCCGTTTAATGCCAATCAGGCATCGAACAGAGCGATTGTTGACAGGGCGATATTTAGCTCAACATACATCAAAATAAGAGAAGTGGCCTTATCCTACCGGCTTCCAAAGAAATGGCTGGAAAAAATCAGTATCCAGAATGCGTCTGTTTCTTTTGTAGCGACTAACATATACGAATGGACAAAGGCAGGCATACACATCGATCCTGAAAGGGCATACAGAAATACTGGTAGCGGCTGGGTTCAGGGATCTGAATATTACAACATGATGCCCTGGACAGGTTCTTTAGGATTTAAATTAAATTTTGATTTTTAGAAAGGAGATTTACTATGAAAACGATAAAAATAAAGATAATTATTGCTTTAACATTACTATTTCAGATGACATCCTGTCTGGATCTTAATGAATTAAATATTAGTCCGAACAGCCCTGTAAATGTCTCTTCCAATTATATTCTCACCTATGTACTTACCGGATCAGCAAGATCGTACAGCGCTTATGGTGATGTTGCTTCTTGGGTTTCCGGAGCAATGCAGTTCAATCAAAATGGTACGAATCAGGGAGCAGGGGAGGTTAATCAGTACCTTTGGCCTAATACCTCATGGTCGGGACATTATGACTATCTGAGAAATATCAAAATTATTCATGACAAATCAATAACTGAAAAAAATAAATTTTTCGAGGCCATATCATTAATACTAAGGGCATTTAATTATGGGATCATAACAGACTTATATGGTGATGTCCCATATTCTGAAAGTTTGTTGGCTTCAGAAGGGACTTATTTTTCAAAGTACGATGATCAAAAGTACATCTACAAAGGCATTTTGGAAGATTTAAAAAATGCAAGCGCGATTCTGGCAGATCCGGGCATAAGTGCCTACAAGATAGATGCCAATGCTGATGTATTGTACAAGGGTTTACCTGACAAGTGGCTTAAATTTTCGAATTCATTAAGATTGCGGTATTGCATGCGTGTGCTGAGTAAAAAAGCTGATATGACTTCAATAGGGGTTGATATTGTTTCAGAATTCAATGCTGCATCAGCCTATGCTTTCACTAATACTACCGATGAAGCATACGTTAGCTTTCTCGGGATCACAGCTTCAAATTCGGCTCCAGGAGGCATACTTAATGCAGCTAATCCAAATTTTCTTACTAAGCCCTGTAGAACGTTTGTCGATACTCTAAAATCAAGAAATGATCCCCGGTTACAACGATGGGTTGAGCCGGTTCTGCGTAAATGGGATCTCAATGGGTCAGCACTTACCACCAAAAGCTACAAGAATATTTTTGGTGAAACATATTCTGTTATTTACTGTCCTACTACAAATACAGCACTCGATACATCGCTTTATGTTGGTTTACCTCAAAACATGGCAGTTATTAACCTGCTAACCTATAACAAAGGAAATGATATAGCCGTTTATCCGCCTGAAAAAAGTCCTTATATCTCATGGTTACATTCAAGGTATCGCGCAAATACTGAGACCTATATCCGAATGGATTTGATGATGTACAGCGAGGTTGAGTTTTTATTGGCCGAGGCAGCACAAATCGGAGGTTTTTCGGCTACCGATCCCGAAACTCATTACAAAAATGGTATTTTGGCTTCTATGAAAAGGTGGGGTATTGCTGATGGTACCGGTGGTTTCAGTTTTTATACTTATTACAGCAGTCCCAAAGTTAGTTATGTTAATGCAACAAACAAATTGGAACGCATTATCGGACAGAAATGGATCGCTTTGTGGCTGAATATTGAAGCCTGGTTCGATTGGCGCCGAACAGGATATCCCGTTCTAAAAACCGGTCCGGCCACACAATATGGGGCAGCTGCGCCTTTACGTTATATGTATCCTGTCCCAAGTCAGGATCCTAAATACTTAGTTAATTACACCGCAGCCGTTGCTAAGCTTGAAGTAACGAGCTTTGTACCAACAGGCCAGAGCAAAGACCATACCTATTCAAAAATGTGGTTGTTGCAGGGAACCGGTAAACCTTATTAATATACTATGGTGGATAAGCATTTATTAACCTTGGTGAAAAACATTATCGTTGTTTTTAAAAACTGTCTTCTTCAGAAAGGAAGACAGCTTTTTAATATCTTATTAATTAGTGCAACCACCTAAAACCAAGTTGTGTTCCATTTAATTTATGCAAAGTATTTTCATAGTGTTTTTTTAAAAGTTCACAGAAAATGTGCATTTTAACTACATAACAGTTAAACTATTAGGTGACATAATTGTTATGCAGATTTTAATTATATAGTAATAAGCTTTTTTATTAATTTTAAAACTATTAAAAAATGAAAAACGATTTCACTGGTGATGGCAGGGCGGATATTCTGACAACCAGCCCTTGGGGTTTAGGAATCCTTACCTTAGCCCAAAATAATTTAGCAGTTCAAACAATGTCAGCCAATGGCACAAAATTGGGAGGATGGGTTTTAAACACAAGTGACAACTATTTTAGATTTAAAGCAGATTTTGATGGAGATGGAAGATCCGAAATCCTCTCTGTGAGTCCATGGGGAATTGGAATTCTGAAATTTGTAAATGGCTTATTGTCATCAATAGCAATGGCTCAAACTGGCACGCGTCTTGGTGGCTGGGTTTTAAACACAGCTGATAATAAATTTTTGCATGCTGCTGATTTCGATCGTGATGGTAAAGAAGAAATTCTAATTTCAAGTCCCTGGGGTATTGGAATAATAAAATACAGTAATAATAACTTTACCTCATTAATGCTTTCTCCCAATGGTACTCGCTTAGGTAATTGGCTTTTAAATACAAGCGATAATTTTTTTACTTTGGTGGGCGACTTTGATGGTGATGGACAGAGTGAAATATTGGTTACATCTCCTTGGGGGATAGGAATTCTCAAATTTAGCGGTGCTACCCTTACAACAATTGCCATTGCCGCCAATGGCACTCACTTTGGAGATTGGGTGGTCAATACCGCAACAGACAGATTTGAAAGCGTAGGTGATTTTGACGGCGATGGTAGAGCCGAAATCTTGGTAAGCAGTCAAAATAAAATTGGAATCTTAAAATTACAAGGTAATTCGCTGGTTAGTTTATGTTTTGTAAACACCGGAGCATATATTGGTAATTGGTTGTTGGATTCAGCCAATAATAAAATAGGACCAGTTGGGGATTTTGACGGAGACGGTAAAGCCGAAATAGTAATTTCCAGTGCTTGGGGTATTGGAGTATTGGAATTGAATGGAAATATACTTCAACCATCAGTGATGATGCCTAATGGCACTAACTTTGGCCAATGGTTGCTTAACACAAAAGATAACCGTTTTAACTATGCAGCAGATTTCGATGGCGATGGTAAAGCCGAAATGGTTATCACATCTCCATGGGGAATTGGTATTTTGAAACAAAGCGGAAATACCTTCAACGCCATTGCAATGGCATCAAATGGAACTAACATTGGTAACTGGCGACTTAACACAGCTGATAACGATCTCGAAGTGGGTATTGGCCAATCTTATGGACTGGTTATATATCACAATCAATGGCAGGGAGCAGTTAACAATACAACCTCATTTCTGCGAAACAGGGGTTATATCGTATATGCTACCCCAACAGCATCGGTAGGAATTGCACTAATAAAAAACCTTGCTCTTTATTTGAAAGCTGGTGACCGTTTGTTTGTCTATCTTGCGGGACATGGTGGCAGCGACAGAACAATTGGAAATACGGATAAGAACATAGCATTAACCCACATTTTTCAGTTTAATGATGGCAGCCTGGTGGCATTAGATCAATTTTCACCATCATTCAAATTATTAGCAAATAAGGGTGTTGATTTAAGCGTATTCGATGGGAGTTGCGATGGGGGTGAAACAGTATTAAATGCATTTGGCGAGCGATATTGTGCAATGTCAACTACAAGTGTATATGCGCCGGGAATTACCAATACACCAGACCCAAGTGAAGTAATGAAACTTTTCGGAAAACCTAATGCAATGGGATTATGGTGGTCGCAGCAAGTTACAGCCAGCTTACTTACATCGAAAGTTCCGCATCGGTTTTATCAAAAAATTTACCGGAACGACACAAGTGAAATTGCCAGACTATCGTTGTTTTACAAACCGGCAATCGATTTTTATAAAAACTTAGATCAGGGAGGCTGGGATTTAAAGGTGAGAAACTGTTATTTGTACAGATATATTTATGCAACCCAGTACGCCAATTTGCCACAAGCTGAAAAAGATACTTTAACGGTTTCTGCAGCTGATTTCTTGGCATCAATGAAGGATAACTTAAACGATTATAATGCCTCGATTGTAAGCCTCAGAAATATTCTTACAAATTCCTCAATAATAAATCAGGCAGCGAATGTCTATACTTATTCATTTCCAAAACAGTGGCAAACTATTTTTGGCGATATGAGCTGGAATGTCGCAGCAGAACCAGCTAAACATTCAAGTACAGGAAACGCTTTGATCCCAGGATCTTATATTGGGAATGCCGGATTTCTTAGAATGGTGAATGAAATTTTGAACCTTATAAACTTGATGGAGCATAATTATAACAGGCAGGAGTCATTGATAACACAAATGGATAATAAAGTTTCTACCGGTAGTTTGCATAAAAGCGGGTTCAAAGCTCAGGTAATTAAAAAGAAAGAAATTACAGATTACCTAAAGTATAATGAATTTCAAATAAACTTGACCAACGATCAACAAATGGTCATAAAAACTATGAATTTAGACCGGACAAATTTGTTTGAAATGCTGTCACATCCAGATTTACAGGTACAAAATCAGGATGTTTTGAAAATAGTCAATTCCAATATCGAGCATATACAGACTAAAGTGAAAACCAATTTATTTCCAACGGTTTCTCTCGATGATTTAATTGCAGAATTTAAAGCAGTCTCTTTAGAATCAGCTATCTATCTTGACAAAATCTTTTACTTGCTTACCATTGTGGAAGAAGCTGTATCAAAGGTACAGTCAACAAATGCCTCACCCGGTGACTTAGTCAGATACTAATATGGAAGGGCTATAATTACATAACATGAATTTTGTGCAGGCATATCGTTAGATAAAATAAACGATTATTGGAATTAATATTAACTTTGGTAATATGTTGAACAATAGAAAACACCAATTTTGCCTGCACAAAATCATGTTACTTGCCGTAAGGCAATAAGAATTTTAAAGTTCAAAAAGGTACACTCCCGAGGGAGATGAACCTGCTTTCCACAATAGCCGAGACGTACGAAATGGCATATTATCCTATTTGCACCTGCCGACATTTTATTGGCATAAAATGCACCAATTTCAATAACAAATTAGCCTCTCGTAAACACAGGTCTTCCCTGTTGTGAAAGCCTGTTGTTGAAACAATACCCATCGCTGTCGAATGCCTGAAGTTGTTCTTCGTAGCGAATATCATTTTGAATAATAAATCGTGTCATCATGCCTCGTGCTTTCTTGGCAAAAAAGGAAACCATTATATATGATCCGTTTTTTTCCTCTCTGAACTCCGGTGTTACAATTTCGGCTTTTAACTTTTTTGTATCAATCGCCTTAAAATACTCAACCGAGGCAAGATTAATCAACATATTTGACCCGCTTGCTTCCAAACCTTCTTTGATTTTTGCCGTGATTTTCTTTTGCCAGAACTCATACAAATTACGGTACTTCCTATCTGTTAGAGCGATTCCCATCTCCAACCGGTATGGTCGGATAAGATCAAGTGGCCGGAGCACGCCATATAATCCTGAAAGTATTCTGAGCCGGTTTTGAGCAATTTCAATTTCGGAGGGTAAAAGCGTGTCAGCATCAAGACCTGTATAAACATCACCACGAAATGCAAACATTGCTTGACGTGAGTTTTCGAGTGAAAATTCAGGCCGCCATAAATAAAACCTTTCTTGATTAAGCTGAGCAAGTTTATGGCTAATATCCATCAAATCAATAAGCTGATCAACACTTAATTTCCGTAGCGGTTTGATAAGTTCGGAAGCCTCTTTTACAAATCCGGGTTGACTATATAGCAGATCTCTGATTGGCTTATCGAAATCAATTGTTTTTGAAGGAGAAATAACAATCAGCATAAGTGTGTTTTTAGTTCAGTCACAGCGGGAGATATTGAAAGGTTTTGGTATTAAATTATAAAATTGGAACGCGGATAATGCAGAATGATATCAGCGTTATCCGCGTTCCTTAAATCCTTATTTTAATTTTTGAATCCAGATATTTTTGAACTGGATTTTAGAACCTTCGGCCTGTAATCCTATACCGCCTTTAGTTTCATTACATTTTGTGGCGATGTTCTGAAGCACGCCATTTACTTTTATCTCGATAGTATTGCCTTTACAAACAATATCATAGCTGTTCCATTGACCGGCTTTCTTTTCGTTCGAAGGTTTCATTTTCGCTGCGATTGGTTTAACTTTAGCAGTCGAAACAAAAACAGTATCTCTCAAAGTTGCACTTAATCCAATGTCCTGCACAATAAAATCACCGGCAGAAAGGTGTTTCAACTGAGCTTGATAATGCCGTGGCCAGATTTTGTCGGGACCAACAGTGTGAAGAAAAACACCGCTGTTTGTCGGAATTTCGGGGTAACACCATTCAACATGGAGGCGATAGTTTTCGAATTCCTTTTTAGTCCTGAGATACCCCATAGGAACTCCTGGTGTTTCGATAACGCCATTTTTTACATAGAAAAACTTCGATTTTGCCATCGTTGAGTCTGATACATAGATAGTCCACCCTTTGAGATTTTTCCCGTTAAACAGTTGCTGCTTCTTTTGCGAAAATCCGGCAACCGAAAATGTTACCAATAAAACTAAAAGTATTGTCTTCATAGTGTTTAATTTTTTATGTCGCTAAAAGTAGAAAATATTTTTGAACACTGATAACGCCGATTTTACAGATAAGCACTGATTTGTAATTTGATAATTATTATTACTTTCGTAGGTGGTAAATTTATACAAGAAATTAGTGTAATAATTTGAATCATTGTACTATGGGACTATTTAACCGAAAACCTGTATGCCGTAAGTTCTTCACTTACGAAACAAAAACTCTCGACATCAGCGGACTGTCGGCAGGCTTGACGAAAACGGAGCTGGCACAATTCAATCTTTCGCTCGGACAGTTTAAGCTTTCGCCTGAGTTTGTGAAAGTGTCGGATATGCTAATGCTCAAAGATTTACAACAGTACGACCTTTGCCAGACAATCTCCAATATTTCTGACAGGGCCGAGCGTGACAAATTGTTTGTCGAGTTAGTAAAAATTAAAATGGAGATGATGCGCATGGCTGACAATCCGGAAGCATACCAACCACAAAAAACAAATACCCAAAATATGGAAACCAAACAGTATTCGATAAAAGTTGA
>CAILKW010000236.1 GCA_903834845.1 uncultured Bacteroidia bacterium
TCAAACCAAAGATATTTAACAAACTTATGTATTTGTTTTTTATGGCATTACGATAGCATATTACTATATTTATCCAGAACATAATCAGTGTTTTTATTTATATTAATATTTATTCATACATCAAAGCTTCCATCCCGATTGCTTTTTCTGTGAATTTTTCGTGCCTCAAAATTCTACGAAAAATGCATCGGGATCTCGCCTCTCCTCATTACTCATAACGGAGAGCTTCGACAGGATTTCGCGTAGCTGCTCTCCAACTCTGCCAACTCACAGTTATTAAGGCAATTGCAAAAGCCAATAATCCTGCCAAGGCAAATATCCACCAGCTTAAATCAGTCTTATAAGCGAAGCTTTCGAGCCACTTGTTCATGGCGTACCACGAAATTGGTGAGGCGATTACAAATGCCACTGCTACCCATCTCACAAAATCTTTATTCAACATCACAATCACCTCCTCAATTCTTGCTCCATTCACTTTCCGAATGCCAATCTCTTTGATGCGTCGCTGACAGGCAAACAGCGACAAAGCCAAAATCCCAAGACAACTGATTACAATGGCACAACCTGCAAACAATGAGAAAGTCCTACGGAATTGAATCTCCGATTGATACATTTTTTCGACAGCCTGATCAAAAAAGGTAACTTCAACCGGAAATGAGGGGGAAAGCCCTGCTGTTGCTGCTTTAATCTCCTGAACTATTCTGTTTAAAGAATTGAAATCTTTGGTGTTCAGGTTTACAAGACAATAAGAGGCACCCGGCTGATTCTGAATACACAACGACCCAATGGGCTGGTCGAATGCCTTGTAATGAAAATCCTTTACAACTCCTACGATCTCGGATAAACCTGCATCAGTGCCCATTCCCAAAACGAATTTAACCCCAATCGGATTTTCAATCTTGTTTTCGCGAAGGAATGTTTCGTTGACAACCATCTTGTTCTTGTCGGTCACCAGATCTTCGGAATAAAACCTGCCCTGCACAATCTGCAACCCTGTCATTCCAAAAAAAGCGGCATCCGCATTAAAAGTGTCAAAATTGAGTTCCCTTTTCACCCCTTCTATCGTCTGAATCATTCCCCATCGCGACATACTGTTACCAGGGAAATATTGTGTAAAGGATATTTTTGCAACGGTAGGTTTCTCAAGGAGCGATTTTTTGAGAACTTCCCTGCTCCCATACAATTGGAGTGTCAATTTGATCCCAATTGTGTTCTTCTGGTTAAAACCAAGGGTGCTGCTTCCAAAATTGACCTGTTTTTGCACCAATATTGTAAAAGAGATCAATACTATTGCAATGACAAACTGAGCTGTTACAAGCACTCCCCTGAAAATAGAATTATGGTTTCCTTGGTCAACCGTTTTTTTCAGATTGTCAACTGCTTTCGATGAAGATATCCGCAATGCCGGAATAATGCTGAAAATCAGACTTAAGATGAAAATTCCGGAAATGGAACTCAAAAGGAATGAAGGAGTATATAGCAATTGTAAATTGAAGTGAATTCCTGTAAAATCGCGAATAAAAGGAAACAGGACCTGAACGATCAGGATTGCCAGGAAAAGCGACATCAGGAACAAGATAAAGGCTTCGGTAAGCACATTTCTAAGAATGGATGCCCTATCGGCTCCAATCACCTTTAATACACCGGTTTGCTTGATTTTCTCCATCCATTGCGATGACGATATATTGATGAAGTTGACCAATGCAATCATCAAAACCAGTGCTGCAACCATGACCAGGATCATGACCTTTTGCTTATCGCCAAAATGGAAATAGTCGCTGTCGGAAAGGGAAGATTGACAGAAATAAATATCTTTGAATGGATTAAGTTTCAGATCAGTGTAATTCTCGTGTTCATTTTTTGGGAACAGTGCCTGAATTTTCAGGGCTGTTGCATTTGGGTCCGCCCCTTTTTTCAGTAACATGAAGGTCTGAAAATTGCACCAACCCCAATCGGAAAATTCCTGAGCGCTTGATTGCACAATCTTTCGGGTTGCGACAGATGTTATTGCACTGAACGACAGGCAGGTATTCGCCTCTGGTTCATTGACGACGGCTGAAACAGTCAGTTCCTTATTGTTATTCAGTTTCACAGTTTTTCCAAGGGCGGGACTATTTCCAAAAAGTTTTACAGCCAATGGTTTGGTAAGAACAATTGTCATTGGCTCTTTCAATGCAGTCGAGGGATTTCCCTCCACTGCCTTGTAGGTAAAAAGATTAAAAAACCCGTCGTCTGCAAAAATAAGGTCAGAAATGATGGGATCATGACCTTCAACCTGAAATACAGGGGCTTCCCATGTGCCTGCCAGCCTGATGGTCGTTTCAACTTCTGGAATATTCAGATCGATCTGGTCTTTCAATATCGCAGGCATATAAACCCTACCATTCATGTTGGCAAATAAAAAGACCCTGTCCCCATTTTTATGGTAATTGTCTGTTGTCAGTTCGCTGTACGAATAAACAGAAAGAATAATGACCAGTGCCAGGCTAATCGATAACCCTACCAGATTAATTAAATTGGTGATGGGCTTCCGGACAAAATTCCGGTATAAAGATTTAAACACGGTTTTCATAATTCACTTTTTAATCCTTTATTTTTTTTTATTTCACGACAAGATAAGCCTGAAGCCTCGTCCTCCGTTCTCCGGTTTCCGTTCTCCCAGCCCCTTGCCCCATGCTCTTTGCTACTCATACCTTAGCGCCTCCACCGGATTTCTTGTCGCCGCTTTCCAACTTTGCCATCCAATGGTAATAAGTGAGATCGCAATGGAAAGAAAACCTGCAAGGATATAGATCCATAGGCTGATACCCGTACTGAAGGCATAGTGTTGCAACCAGCCTTTCATCACCAGAATGGAGATGGGGGTCGATATGACCAATGCGATTATTATCAAACCAATAATTTCTTTTGAGAAGAGGTAAACAATGTTTCCGGTTTGTGCCCCATGAACTTTTCGCACCCCTACTTCCTTGATTTTTTTGGAAGCCGTAAAGGCTGCCAATGCCCATAGCCCTAAAGAAGAGATAAAAAAAGCAAGCATCGTAAAAATGGCGACTATATTTCCAAATCGTTTGTCTGATTGGTATTGATTGTCAAAAAAGCTATCCAGAAAAAAGTAATCAAAACTTGCCTCCGGGAAATACGATTGCCAACGGCTTTTGACCATTTTCACAATTTCATCTGGTTGGGTGACTGCCGATTTAATGGCAATAAAACGAGGTGGGACCCAACTGATACGACCATTTGGTACAAACATGATGGGAGTATAAGCATTTCCCAATCCGCGTTGGTGCCAGTTTTGGACCACACCGATAATGGTGACAGGTTGGGCTTCCCCTTCGAGAGCGACTTGCTTTCCAATGGCCTCTTCAGGATTATGGATACCCAGAAATGACAGGGCTGCCTCATTAACAAGCAGACAACTGCTGTCGTTGCCAAACCCTTTCTGGAATGAGCGGCCTGCCAGCAATTTGAAACCGAAAGTCTCGACAAAACGATCGTCAACAGCCAGCATCTCATAAAGCCGACTCTGGTCCGAGCTGTTGCCTTGCAGTTGATTGGACGCAAAAAAAGCCACCTCCATTCCGGGTACGGCACCGGCTAACGAGACAGAACTGATGCTGTTTTCCTGTTTCAGGTTTTCGGCAAAGAGGTTAACCTGGTTATCCAATCCAGTGCGGCTAACCGGGAATTTGATCACTACGGTCTTGTCAATATTGACACCCAGGTCCTGCTCCTGCATAAACTTCACCTGTTTGTAAATGATAAAAGTGCCACACATCAGGAAAAGTGCCGCCGAAAACTGGAAAACAACCAGGATACGCCGCGTTAAGCCTGCCGAACCGGAGTTAAAATAATTCCCCTTCAGGATGATCGATGGTTGTACCTTTGATAAAATAAATGCCGGATAGAATCCAGATAGAAATATTCCGGAAACAAGAACTGCAATGGCAGAAATCCAGAAAATCGGTTGCCTCAGTACGAAAAGGCCAATATTCTCCCCCATGATCTGGTTAAAAGCTGGTTTAAGTGCCAGCACAAGCAGGAGAGCCAAAACAACAGCGGCCAGGTTAACCAGCAAAGATTCGGTAAGGTACTGAGAAATCAATTGGGTCCTGAATGCCCCTGCCACCTTCCGGATGCCCACCTCTTTGGCTCTCTCCATGGCACGTGCCGTAGTGAGGTTGATGTAATTGATCCAGGCAGTAATCAAAATAACCAACGCAATGATGATTAGCGTGATAAGCGAATTTTTGTTGCCCTTTAGCTCCCTTTCGTACTGCTTTTGAGGATTAAGGTGGATTTTTTCGAGTGGCAAAAGTGTAACTGCCCAAGTCTTGTTTTTCAGGGCTGGTCGGGTCTTGTATTTTTCGGACATCGCCGGAAATTGATCCTCGATTTCTTTGGGATTTTTACCGGGAGATAAAAGCAGATAGGTATATGCCTCGTGAAGGTACCAGAACTCTTTCATCCAGTTGGGAAGTGTCTCGTAGGATATGAGGTAATTGAACCTAATGTGCGAGTTGGGTGGAAAATTTTCCAAAACTCCCGTCACTTCATAATTTGCAAAATTGGAGCCTGCCGCAAAAGTGAGGATTTTTCCCAAGGGGCTTTCATCCTTGAAGAACCGTCGGGCCACTTCTTCTGTGATCACCACCGTTCGGGGGCGTTTCAGTTGATCGTTGACGGCACCTTCCTTCAGCTTAAAATCAAAAACGGAGAAACATGAGGGACCCACATAGGCTATTCCGGTTTCCCTGATCCTGTTTTCCTTGTAAGAGACCACCTGTTCGGTGTTTTGCATACCGATTCTGACAAAATCCTCTACACCCGTCATCTCTTTGCTGATCGCGCTGCCGTAACCAAAGGTGCTGGTTGCCCAGTCGTCTGTCAACTGATTCCCTTCGTAAAAACGGCTCTCTACCCTGTAAATACGATCCCGTTTCTGGTGCATATTGTCGAAGCTGAACTCAAAGCTTACATAATTGAATATCAGAAGCGAAACCGCCAGTCCAATCGACAAGCCAAGCACATTGACGAGGGAGAAGGCTTTATTTTTAGCCTGGTTCCGAAGGGCCATTTTCCAATAGTGTTGAAACATACTCTAATAAGAATTGTTTGGTTCAATAATTTATTGGCGCCACATTCTGGTGCACCATTTTCCAGTCTTCTATACAGATTTCATCAAGGGGTCGCATTACATGGGATTACAGATCAATTTGGGAACTACATTTTCCTTTTGACCCGTCTCCGGTCTCCCTACTCCGCGCTCCTAGCCCCAAGCTCCCAGCTCCTTGCCCCATGCATCCCTAGATCAGCAAATCCCCCATCTGCTTCTTCAGCTCTTCGGTAATAATCTGTCCGTCAAACAGGTTGATCACACGGTGCGCAAATTCTGAATCGTGCATGGAGTGTGTCACCATGACAATTGTGGTTCCTTCACGGTTGAGTTCCGTCAAGAGGTTCATCACTTCCTGACCGTTTTTGGAATCAAGGTTACCGGTCGGCTCATCGGCGAGGATCAGTTTCGGATTGGCTACCACTGCACGGGCAATGGCTACACGTTGCTGTTGTCCACCGGAGAGCTGCTGTGGAAAATGTTTTTTACGGTGGCTGATTTTCATACGGTCCAGCACTTTCTCAACCATCTCCTTGCGTTCCTTGGCACTCAATTTCAGGTAGATCAGCGGAAGCTCGACATTCTCATACACGTTCAGCTCATCGATCAGGTTAAAGCTCTGGAACACAAACCCGATATTTCCCTTGCGTAGTAGGGTGCGGTTCCGTTCCTTAAACCCGCCAACCTCATGGCCATCGAAAAAATATTCGCCCGATGACGGGTTGTCGAGCAGGCCGATAATGTTCAGCAAGGTTGACTTGCCACACCCTGATGGCCCCATGATGGCCACAAATTCGCCCTTCTTGATATGAAGGTTCACATCACTCAACGCACTCGTTTCAATCTCTTCGGTACGGAACACTTTGTTTAAATTGACTGTCCTAATCATAGTTTTAAATTGCCTGGGGAAGGGGGATCGAAAACGGAGACCGAAGAAAGGAGACCGGAGACTGAAATCCGAAGACCGGAAAATGAAGACCGGAAGACGGAGACTGGAAAACGGAGACCGAAAAACGAAAGCCGAAATTGGATCGCGTTCCGATTGTTATTAACTAAATCGCTCTTTTCTAACTTTAATAAATTGGTGTAGTTGAGCCGATATCTTTTTCGTGCTTTCAAGCAAAGTCTTGTAATCGGTTTCATTAATAATTCCTAATCTGAATGCTATTAGCAATTGTGTCCTTACTTCACCAGTAGAACCTTTGGCAATATAAAGAAACTGAATAAGCTCTTTATTATACTGTCTTTCAAATCCTTCAGCAATATTTGAAGGGACAGAAACCGATGCCCTGCAAATCTGATCTTTTAAAGAATAATCCCTGCAATCCCTGAGTTTGCCATAAATATCAACACTTAGATCGATCCCATTTTGCCATACATCAAGGTCCTCGAATTTTTCAATCTTTGCATTCATAGTGATTTTTTTAGATTATAAATAATAGATTCTAACGTTAATATATTGATTAAAAGTATTTTATCTATAATTTCTTTCAACTTCTCATCACTCCATTTTCCCTTCTCCGGTTTCCCTTCTCCGGTTTCCCTTCTCGGTTCTTCGGTTTCCGTTCTCCCTTTTCCGTTCTCCCTTTTCCGTTCTCCGTTCTCCCTTCTCCTCTTCCCCGCTAAAACGTGATTCGTTCGTTCGTCCCAAACATCTCATACCCCGAAGTGATCACCTTTTCGCCAACCTGCAATCCTTCCAACACTTCGTAATATTGTGGGTTCTGCTTACCGATTTTGATCGGGCGTTTAATGGCTTCGGTGCCAGCCTGGTTCAAAACAAACACCCATTGTCCGCCAGTACTTTGGAAAAATCCGCCACGTGCGATCATCAATGCCTTCTGCGACTCTCCCAATTGAAGCTTCACATGATAAGTCTGGCCCGTACGTACATTTTCAGGACTCACCCCTTCAAAAACAAGGTCGATTTTAAACTGCCCATCACGGACATCGGGATAAACCTTCTTCACATTCAGGTTAAAGTTGGTGCCGTTGCGGTCCAAAGCTGCGGCAAGTCCGTGAACAACCCTGTCAATATAGTGCTCGTCAATTTTAGCGCTTACCTTGAAATTATTGAGGACGTTGATTTGACCGATACGCTGCCCCCCGTTCATCGATTGACCTACCTCGGCATCCAGCATCCCCAACTGTCCATCAACGGTAGCTTTTACGTTCAGGTCGTCGAGCCGTTGGTGAACAAGGTCGAGCATTTCCCTCATTTTGCCGAGGTCGGATTCCAATGTGATCATTGAAGTAGCCCTGAGCATAGAATCGTTTTTTGCTTTTAACTTATTAATGATCAATAGGTTTTTCTCGTATTCGTAATCTTCTTTCGCCTGCGTATAATCTTCATTGGAGATCAAAGATTCTTTGAAAAGCGTTTCCAACTGTTCAAAACTCCGTTTTTTGCGGGTCATCTTGTATTCGCTGTCGAGGATGTTTCGTTTCGATTGGATCAGTTCAGTTTCAAAGCTGATCCTGGTACTGCGCAGGTAGTTCTCCTTTTCGGCCAAGGCTGCCTCACTGTTCAAAATGGTCTGGTAAAGTTGCCGGTTTTCGAGGCGCAGGATTACGTCACCTTTTTTCACCATCGAACCCTCCTCGATCAACCGCTCTTCAACAGTCCCGCCTTCGATGGCATCCAGAAAAATCGTAGTGATCGGTTCAACCTGTCCGATCACCGTGATGTAATCGTTGAACATCCCATCCTCTACAGTGCTAATGGTAAGTTTGTCTTTTTCAGCCCGAAAAGTCGAGGTATGGTCCCCAAATATGACTTTAAAGATTAATAATCCCACAACTAGCACTCCAAGTCCCCAGAAAATATGTTTCTTCTGGATCCCCTTTTTCTTTTCGATAACCTTATCCATTCCCATGATCGTCTATTTTATATTTTTGATTTCAGATTCCTGATTTCGGATTTCCGTGCAACTCTATGAATAACATTCCATTGACCTTGCCATGAAAATCCTTATACCGTCCTTCACTCCTTAATTCCTTAATTCTTTAATTCCTTAATTCCTTCATTCTCCAGTCTCCCATTCTCCCCCTCACCCATTCACCCCTTCTCCCTTCTCCGCGCTCCCTGCCCCAAGCCCCATGCCCCAAGCCCCTAGCCATTCTATTCCCAAAACCTCTTCCCCTTATAAAAGTCGAGGATCCGTTTCTTCATCGCATAGGTCAATTTTGAGTGCAATACCTGACTTGTGGTATTTGCCAACCTGTTTTTGATCGTGTAGAACTCCACCACATTGATCATCCCCTGATTGAATTTTTTCTGGGCAGCCTGAAATACAAGGGTATCGGCCTGAAGTTGCTTCTCAGCCTGCTGAAGCTCCTTCCATGAAGCGGTCAATTCGTTGTAGTTCCCTTCCATTTCATACAAAAGGGTCTGCTTTGCGATATCAAGTTTTGTCTGCGCTTGTTCAGAAGCGATTTTGGAACGCTTTACATCAAAACGGACAGAATTTTTACTGAAAATCGGGATCGACATGGTTGCTCCAACAAATTGTCTGCGATTGTTCTGGATCTGCGAACCAAATGCAATCACCTCATTGTTAACGTCTTTGTTCGTCTGGTAGAACCCTGTGTTATAAGCTGCCTGTAAGCGGATAGATGGCAAATATTCAGCTTTGTTGATGCTGATATTTTTGAGGCTTGACTTAAAATCCATTTCATAAGATTGGATAAACGGTGACCAAGCAGAATGTTGCGCAAACAAATCAGGAATACTGGCTTCTATTGCAGGGACTTCTTCCGATATATTGTCAGGAATACCCAGTGAAATGTGCTTTTCCGGAGACAGGTTCATAGCTTTCTTTAGTTCGATCCACGACGTAGAAAGGTTATTTGAAGTCTGGACACAAAAAAGTTCTTCCTTTTCAAAATTGGCCTTCACCTCCAGCAAGTCGGTTGGCGACTTGAGACCCGTCGTTACAAGAATTTGGGTCTTTTTCACGTTTAGTTCCGACAAACCCTTTTGCTCATTGGCGATTTTCAGCAACTCTTCATAGAAAAGGACCTTGTAAAAAGCATTCATTACCGAAAAAGCAAGCTCATCGGTTGCACCAATCTTGTTGTTTTTGGCAGCTTCCTTTCTGAATTTCTGATATTTAATCTGGTTCTGAAGCATAAATCCCCTAAACAAATCGACCGAAGCACTAAGGTAATAGGAATTGTTAAAAAAGGAGTTGTTTATAATCCCGTTTGTATTTGGGTCAACCGAACGTCCAAAGTTCATGCCTGCATCGGCACTAGCACCGACACCAGGCAATAAATTCCATTTCGATTGATTGTAGTTGGTGATTGCAAGATTTTCGTTCAGGTCGGCATTGTGCAGTTGAAGGTTATTTTTGATGGCAAAAGTGATACATTCATTTAGTGTCCACTTTTCCTGAGCCGATAATTGCAGGCTCAGCAACAACACTGCAAGGAATAAAAACTTTCTATTTAAGATTCTCATTTTTCTTGTATTTTTACTTTGCATTGCCAGAATAATGCCAGTTTGCTAAAATATTGTATTACTGATATTTATTTATTTGGCAATAGAGTTATAGCACAATTTTTTGACAGTTGATTGTCAAAATATTTGACACTTTGAGACTTTAGGTGCTGCTCCTTTTGAAATTGAAGCGGAAATATAATTGAAATAAATTGAAATATGAAATAGCGGCGCGAAACTATATACACCTATTGTACAGTTAATTAGCAATTTATAATATATGGAAACGATTTCACTGTTAGGGTTTAAAGATGATTGCGGATTTTTCTGGCTCAATATTAGTAACATGATTTTCCTGACAACAATTAACTCCATAACATGTATAAGACCGCAATCACAATTAAACCACGAACAGCCAACCGCCAGCCGCCAGTTGCCAGCCGCCAGTTGCCCGTTTCAAGCAGCCAGCCGCCAGTTACCAGCCGCCAGTTGCATTTATAACAACTTTATTAATAATACATTGAGCAATGTCCAAAGGAAATATTCTGATTGTTGATGACAATAAAAACATTTTAAGTGCATTGGAGATTTTCCTTTCTCCGGAGTTTCAAACCGTTACTACACTTACAAACCCAAATCAGATTACAACAGAGTTGAGGAGAAAAGATTACAACATAGTGATCCTCGATATGAATTTCAACGCCGGAATTAATTCAGGGAATGAAGGGATTTACTGGTTGGGCCGCATCAAGGAAACGAATCCTGAAATTTCGGTGGTGATGATCACTGCTTATGGCGATATTGAATTGACGGTGAAAGCACTCAAAATGGGGGCAACCGATTTTTTCCTCAAACCTTGGGACAACAACAAGTTGCTGGCCACGCTCAAATCGGCACTTCAGTTAAGCTGGTCGAAAAAAGAAGTTTCCCAACTGAAAGAGAAAGAGAAGGGGTTAAAAACAGAGATCAACCGTGAACAGAAAAATATTGTGGGTTCATCACCCCAATTGGTCCAGATGATGAACATGGTACAAAAGGTAGCCCGCACAGATGCCAATGTGTTGATTACCGGGGAGAATGGGACTGGCAAAGAGCTGATTGCGCACGAAATCCACCGCCTATCGTCACGCTCCAAGGAAGTTTTGGTCAGTGTAGATATGGGTGCAATCACCGAAACCTTGTTTGAAAGTGAACTGTTCGGTCATGTCAAAGGTGCTTTTACCGATGCACGGGAAAGCCGTTCCGGCAAATTTGAGATTGCCGATAAGGGAAGCCTTTTTCTCGATGAGATCGGCAACCTTTCATTCCATCTTCAGGCGAAACTGCTGGCAGCCATTCAGAACCGGCAAATATCAAGAGTCGGATCAAATCAGAATATCCCCATCGACATACGTTTGATCTGCGCCACAAACAAAAACCTCGAAAGTATGGTACACGACGGTCTTTTTCGCGAAGATTTACTATACCGGATCAATACAATTCAAATAGAGGTACCGCCACTTCGTGACCGTGGAAGGGATATTTTGGTTTTGGCCGATTTTTTCCTCCAGAAGTACGCCACAAAATACAACAAACCGAACCTGAGGATCATTCAGCAGGCTCAGGATAAGCTTCTTAATTACGCATGGCCTGGGAATATCAGGGAACTTCAACACACAATCGAAAAAGCAGTTATCCTGAGCGAAGGAGATGTTTTGAAGAGTGAAGATTTTTTTATACGGCCAACTGTCAACGAAAAGATTAACGAATCTGAATTGACCCTCGAAGATATGGAAAAACGGATGATCAGCTTTTCAATCGGCAAAAATAACGGCAACCTCAGTGCTGTTGCCGAGCAACTGGGTATCTCGCGGCAAACGCTTTACAATAAAATGAAAAAATTCGGAATATGATCAGCCGGAACCTATATTATAACCTGGTATTCAGGGTGCTGCTTATGGTGATTTTGTCATTGCTTGCAGGTTGGGTCGTGGCTGTAAAGGGTTCGTTACTTCTGGTGGCTTTGAACCTGTTTATTATCCTGTTTGTCATTTTTAACCTGATCAGTTATTTGAATGGCACAAACCGGAAAATCAGCTATTTCCTTGATTCGGTCAAAAACGAGGATAGTACACTGTCATTTCCAACGCATATCAACGACATTACAATCAGGGAATTGCATGAAGGTTTCAACAATGTCAACCGACAAATTCAGCAACTCAAGATCGAAAGTCGTCAGCAGGAACAATATTATCAGACCTTGCTTGAACATGTTGCGACAGGAATATTGACCTTTGATCCACAAGGGTTTGTGATCCATGCCAATACAGCAGTGAAAAAGATGTTGTCGGTCGAAGTCCTGACCCATATCAACCAGTTGGAACGGATCAACAGAAACCTGTTTCAGGCCATCCGCAATATCAAACCATTCGAACAAAAACTTGTTTCCGTAGTAACCAAACGTGGGACGATTCAATTGTCATTGAAAGCCAGCTCATTTAAGCTGAAAGACAATGAATTGATTATGTTGTCGTTACAAGATATTCGGAACGAATTGGATGAAAAAGAGCTGGATTCGTGGATGAAACTGATCAGAGTATTGATGCATGAAATCATGAATTCCATTGCCCCCATCACCTCCCTTTCCGAAAGTTTATGCAAGTATTATATAGTAGAAGGGAGGACAGCCCGCCCGGAAGAACTGACCGAAACAACCATCAATACAACACTCAGGGGACTGAATGTGATCAGGGAACAGGGGAATGGGATGATGCAGTTTGTAGAGTCGTACAGGAAATTGACCCGTCTTCCGAAGCCAGAAATGAAATTATTCAGTATTTTCGATCTGCTTGAACGGATAAAAATTTTGTATGCCTCGCTTGCAAACAGTGAAAAAAATAAGCTAATGGTTACGGTCAACCCTCCTGCAATTGAGCTTTTGGCTGACGAAAACCTAATTTCGCAGGTATTGATCAATCTGGTGAAAAATGCTCTGGAGGCAAACGAAAACAACCAGGATGGAAAGATCCATATTTATGCCGGTTTAAATTCGGATCATCGCATCGAAATAAAGGTTGCAGACAATGGCCAGGGAATTCCAGATGAGATCATCGAGCAGATTTTCATCCCATTCTTTACAACCCGTGAAAACGGTTCCGGTATCGGATTGAGCCTTTCGCGCCAGATCATGCGGCTGCATGGAGGGACACTTCA
>CAILKW010000237.1 GCA_903834845.1 uncultured Bacteroidia bacterium
GCTTAACATATAGCTAACAGCGGAATCGTTGCCCGCTTGTTGAAGGGTAAACGATAGATATTCCTGATAAGAAAAAGGGAAAAGCTCTTTGGAAATATGTCGTCCGGTTAGTTTGGTCCCTAATTCTTTGCTCAACATAGTAGCATTCGAACCGGTAATGAATATGCGGTAACCTTCGTCAAGCCTGAATCGCACAAAAGTTTCCCATTTGTCAACGAGTTGCACTTCATCGAAAAAATAATTGGTAATATTTGCTTTTAACGCAATTTCGTTTAACCTATTGAGATCGGAAAGATCGAAGCCAGCCAGACGTGGATCCTCAAAATTAAGATAAATTGACTGTTCGCTAAAATTATGATTGATCTGTTGCAGAAGTGTACTCTTGCCACAACGGCGGATTCCAGATACGATAAAAGCATGCGTACTAAGTTTGCCATAGCCGGTGATCAACCTTGGCAAACCTCTATCCAATTTTAATAGTCGCTCTTTTTGCGATTCAATAACTTGCTCAATAATTAATTTTGAAAGCATTTTCGAAAGTATTTGTCAGCAAAGTTAACTATTTTTCGTTGGCAACAAAAACTTTTACTGCATTAAATTTATTTGTATCCTGTGAGTAAGACGTGATCGAAATCGGACGGCGCAACTCACGGAAATTGATAAAGACTTGAACAGCAGCCCAGAAGTGGTTGACCCTTGAAGTGTTCACTGTCAATCGCTTATCTTTTCTATGAAAATACTACATTTCCAAGGTCTTTTCCTTAATCCGGCTACCTGACTTTGAACACGATAACCTACCGTAATAATAAGGTCGAGGTTGTATATTTAATGGTTAGTAGAATTTGTATGTTTAATGACGTGTCCCGAGAGCTTAAGATTCGGGAAGCAATCCCCTAATTGAAGCACCATCCAAAACAATGTTTTTGGCAATGTGCTAATAAGTTTGGGATTGCTTTGGAGAGCAATTTATTCCGAACTCAAAAGGTGATCCTTGTCGCACTCCGCGCAATGACAGGTACTGAGGGTGTTGTATTTTGTTGAAAATCAAAATTATTAATGCAAATCAAAATCCATGCAGAATCACCGCCACGCAGTGGCAGCATATTATAGCCCAACGGCAACGCCTTGGGAAATATGTAAATAAAAATGTGTCGGATTGTTTATGGTGGATAAAAAATATGTAAAAGTGTTTTTGTTTTTGTTTGAAACCATCGTTATTTATGCTACCCTTTCAGGGTGACAACGGCGGTGGGTTTCATGGTTTCCCAAGGCGTTGCCATTGGGTTAGGGTATGTTAGGCTTTCAGCCTGTTGACCGTGCCGGGACGGTGATTTTGCATAACAAAATGGTTAGTACTGAATTAATTAGGACGATCTCCCTCCATGAATTGTTATTGCTAATCAATAGGCTGTATATTAACTGGTTAGCGATTTCAATATGTTTGATGACGTGTCCCAAGAGCTTAAGTACGTCTTTTCTGGTTGTTGGTCAGGAAGAATAACAAATAATAGATTTTCTTAACCAGATAAATGGGGAACTGATTTTTAGTTCTTATCAGTCCAAACCCGTTTTATCTGTGTTATTTGTGTTCCAAATCATCAGCAATTCCATTAATTGACTTCCATATTTTTCCCGCAAATGGTCGAGCGTACGATAAACCTGTTTTTTCGCAGTGTCGGGATTTATTCCTAATATTTGGCCGATTTCAACATAGTTCAGTCCTGTGCTGAATTTAAGAAAAAGTAACTCACGTTTTTGTGGATCAAGGGCTTGAAGGATTAGTTTCAGTTTTTCAATCCTTTGTTGGTCTGATTCGATGTCGAAAATATCATCTTCAATATTAAAATGCAGATCAAAACCAAATATTTCGTCAATCGGGGTAGAGTTAAACTTTTTGTTCTCTTTTGATTTATGAAGAATGGCATTTTTAAGTGACTTAAACAGGTAAAATTCAAGGTATTCTGGATTATGAATATCCGGATTTAGTCGTTGAAGATCAATAAAAATATCCTGTACACAATCTTTCACCAATTCGCGATCATGGGTAATTTTACTTCCATAAGCAAATAAAGTGTCAATAAATTCCATATAGATTTCACCAAAGGCGAGCTTATCACCCGACCGAAACCGGAACCATACCTCCAACCAATGCGACCTGTCTTTGATTACCTTTTTCAATATAAATCTTCAGATTAACAGCAGAATCAAAACTTCCTATTATGGTTTAAATATACAAATAAATCATCAATAAAAAATCAAATTTATTTTAAACCAGTCAGATAGTCCCTGAATGACTCGTATCTGGCAGGAAATTCAATACTTCGCTTCTCTCCTTTCATAAAACTAAGCAGTTTTTCGGGCATCGGTACATTGCCTTTTCCAACCACCTGCTCAACAGTCTCAGTGAATTTTGCAGGGTGTGCTGTTTCCAGAAAAATCCCCGTCTCGCTTTCAGATAATAACTCATTGAGTGCCCTGTAACCAACTGCACCATGAGGATCAAGAAGATAACCGGTTGTTTGATAAACAGCTAACATTGTTTGGCGGATTTCATCATCAATAAAGGTAGAACCCATAATATCATTTACGACTGACTGATGATTGTTTTGATATAGATCGAGAATTCGTGCGAAATTGCTTGGGTCGCCTACATCCATGGCGTTTGCAATTGTTGAAACCGATGGACGTGGTTCGTAAAATCCGGTTTTCAGGTAATTAAATACAATGTCATTTGCGTTATTTGCTGCAATAAATTTGCTGACAGGTAAACCCATTCTTTTGGCAAAAAGGCCCGCTGTAAGATTTCCAAAGTTACCGCTGGGAACAGAAAAAACAACTTTCCGTGTTTTATCTTCCAATTTTGCCCATGCATTGAAATAATAGAAAGCCTGTGGAAGGAATCGTGCTACGTTGATAGAATTGGCTGATGTAATTGTGATCCTGTTTTTTAGATCCTTGTCCATAAATGCAGACTTCACCAAAGCCTGACAATCATCGAAAGTTCCGTCAATCTCAAGTGCAGTAATATTTTGACCCAGTGTTGTAAACTGTTTCTCTTGTATTTCGCTCACCTTTCCTTTCGGGTAGAGAACATGCACATGAATACCTGGTACACCCAGAAATCCATTAGCTACGGCACTTCCTGTGTCACCAGAAGTAGCCACAAGAACATGTACCAACTTATTCTCATTTCCTGTAAAATGGGCTAAAAGACGAGCCATAAACCTGGCTCCTACATCTTTAAAGGCAGATGTTGGCCCATGAAAAAGTTCAAGTGAATAAATATTGTCCTTAACTTTTACAAGCGGAGTGTCGAAACTTAGAGTTTCGAATACTATCTTTTTTAATATTTGATCGGGAATATCTTCGCCAAAGAATTTTTTAGCAACCTCGAAAGAGAGTTCCTGAAACGACATTGATTCAATATTGTGAAAGAATGATTCGGGCATTGGGTCAATCCTTTCGGGCATAAACAAACCACGATCGGAGGCTAATCCCTGTGTAACTGCAATTTCGAGGCTGACGTTTGGAGTTTTACGGTTAGTGCTGTAATATTTCATATAATTCTTAATGCTTTTTTATTTATTTTTCCTTTAATACACCCAATAGTTCAGGCATAAACTGCTGGCTTTCAATAACTCCGTAACCTCCTTTTTGGGCAGATAACTCATCGTATTGAAGAACTTCATCCGGTGTAATACCTTCATACCATATTAAAAAAGGAACTGCATCACGTGTATGGGTTTTCAGTTTCCAGGGAGTAGGATGGTCGGGCAAAATGGCAATAGCTACCGGTTCATCCATTTTGGCAATCTCATCCATAAGATACTTAACAACCCTATTATCAAGATATTCTATAGTTTTAACTTTCAGACTATAATTTCCTTCGTGACCAGCCTCATCGCTTGCCTCAATATGAAGATAAACAAAGTCATGGGTTTTCAGTGCTTCTAAAGCTGCCTGAGCTTTTCCTTCATAATTTGTATCATACAAGCCTGTTGCACCTTCAACTTTAATAACATCAAGTCCGGCATATACGCCAATTCCCTGAATGAGATCTACAGCTGAGATAACAGCACCACTTTTGATTCCAAACATCTCCTTCAGCGTTTTCATTGATGGTTTGTAGCCTGGCGACCACGGCCATATCGAATTGGCCATATCTTTCCCATCCATTTTACGATTGATATTAACTGGGTGGGATTTTAGCAATTGACGTGATTTTGTGATCAAATCAATCAACAGTTTTGCAGTATCCTCGCCATTATCATTCGTTGCCGAAGGAAGGATATCAAAATAAGGAGTTCCCGGAAAATCATGTGGTGCAATACAATTTAACGATTTGTCGCCTCCTTTTATTACAAGTAAATGACGGTAAGAAACACCGGGATAGAATTTAATATTCTCATTGCCAAGTTCTTCATTCAGGTACTTTATCAATGCAATTGCTTCATTAGTTGGAATATGACCTGCAGAATGATTTTTGATCTTGCCATCAGAGATACAAATAAGATTGCACCGTAAAGCAAGGTCTCCTTCATTGAGTTGAACTCCCATACTTGCAGCTTCAATAACACCACGACCCTCGAATACAGCTTCCACATCGTAGCCAAGTACAGCCAGATTAGCGACTTCGCTTCCGGGATGGAGTTTTTCGGGGATCGTTTTTAACAATCCTGAGCGACCCTTAGCTGCAAGTAGATCAATATTTGGTTTATTAGCTGACATCAAAGGAGTCAATCCGCCATGCTCAATCTCTGGCTGGTCCGACATTCCGTCACCAAGAATAATTATATATTTCATTGATTTTATAATTGCATAATTCCTATATGTTTGAAACCTTTATCAGATCGGCAAAAACACCGGCAGCAGTTACAGCTGCTCCGGCTCCGTAACCTTTTATCAACATTGGATACTCGTTGTACCGCTCACTTGTCAATAAAACAATATTGTTGCTCCCCTCAAGGTCATAAAATGGATGATCAGGATCAACTACCTGAAGCGAAACGGAAGTATTTCCTTCATCCATAACACCTACAAAACGCCATTTTTGTTTTCCTTGTTCAAGAGCCATGCGCTGAATCTCAAATTCATTATCCAATTCGTAAATAGTATTCCAAAATTCATCAATTGATGAACTGAAATACTTTTCAGGAATAAACTTATTGTTGATAACATCTTCTTTTTCAATCCTATATCCCGATTCACGGGCAAGAATCACGAGTTTGCGAATCACATCTTTTCCACTCAGATCTATTCGTGGATCTGGTTCGGCGTACCCTGATTCTTTTGCCATTCTAATTGCTTTGCTAAATGGAATATCCTTGCTAAGAGTGTTGAAAATATAGTTCAGCGTTCCTGAAAGTACAGCTTCAATTCTGACAATCCTATCACCCGAACGCATTAAATCGTTTATTGTTGAGATCAAAGGAAGTCCGGCACCCACATTGGTCTCAAACAGAAATTTTACCCCATGTTTTGCAGCCAGTTCTTTCAATTCCCGGTAGCGATTGTATTCCGATGAAGCAGCAACCTTATTGGCTGCAACCACTGATATAAAATTATCGAGTACAAAACGGTATTTATCAGCAACTTTATCATTAGCGGTACAATCAACAAACACAGAATTGAACATGTTCATAGTAACCATAGTTTCACAGAACACGTTCAAATCAGATTTTACATCCGACTGATCCATTATGTTTTTTACTTCGGAGACGTTGATTCCTTCACGGTTAAAAATCATTTTGCGGCTATTTGAAACCCCGGTAAGCTTTAGTTTCAGACGATGTTCTTTTTTCAATTTATCTTGTTGCCGACTGATCTGACTTAATAAATCGCGCCCCACAGTTCCTACTCCGACCAAAAAAATATTGAGTTCAACATAAGGAGAGAGGAAAAATGCTTCGTGAACAACATTAAGAGTTTTCCTTAAATCGGAATTTTTTACAACCCATGAGATATTTTGCTCAGAAGCCCCTTGTGCAATTGCTACAACGTTGATTCCGTTTTTGCCTATCGTATGAAATAATTTCCCTGCAATACCTGCAGAATGTTTCATATTTTCACCTACAATTGCTACGATAGAAAGTTCATTTTCGAATACTAATTTGCTAATGCCTCCGGATGCAATTTCCCTTTCAAACTCAAAGGAAATTGCAACTCCTGCAATTTCAGTAAAATGTGAATCTATTGCAAAACTTATTGAGTTTTCGGATGAAGCCTGTGAGATGAGAATTACATTAATATCCTCTTTAGCCAAAGCTCCGAAAAGGCGCATCGAAATACCTGCTACTCCAACCATTCCCAAACCCTGAATTGTAAAAAGGGTGATTCCCGAAATGGAAGATATACCTTTTATCGGATGGTCTTTTCCAACGGATTCCGAATGACCGATTAAGGTTCCGTTTCCGTCCGGATTCATTGTGTTTTTAATATGTATAGGGATGTTTTTCTGATAAACCGGAAGAATAGTTGGCGGATAAATCACTTTGGCACCAAAATGTGAAAGCTCCATAGCTTCAGAATAAGTAAGCGTTGGAATGGTGTAGGCTTTGCTGATCACACGGGGATCGGCGGTCATAAAACCATCCACATCAGTCCAAATCTCAAGACGTTCAGCATGAACAGCTGCAGCAAAAAGGGCAGCTGTATAATCAGAACCACCCCGACCTAAGGTAGTAATAGAACCATCGGAAGCCGAAGAGATGAATCCGGGAGCAACAGCAAATTGCTTAATGGTTGAACAAGCCTCCGAAATCAATTTATAGGTTATATCAAAATCAACATTAGCCTTGCCAAAATTTCTGTCGGTACGAATAACATCCATACTGTCAATTAATTGAACATCCAAGTACCGGCTAATCAATAAGGAAGAAAGCCTTTCCCCAAACCCAAGTATTTTATCAAGAGTTTTAAGGGTTAGCTCTCCGATTAAAGTGACACCCTGAATGATTTTTTCGAGTTCGTCAAAAAGTGGCTGCAGTGCTTGAATTGTCTGAACAGCCATTTCCTGATTAAATAAAGCATTTACCATTTCTTCGTGACGAACCCAAATAGCAACCATTTCACTATTGGTTTTTACTCCCGATGCCGCTTTACGAGCCATTGCAAGCAACTGATCGGTTACTCCACCCAAGGCAGAAACTATAATAACAATTTTATCTTGTTGATTCAGAACAATTTCGCCAATCCTTTTTACATTTTCTACCGAACCGACTGAAGTTCCTCCAAATTTCAATATTTTCATTATAGTTTTTTATTTATCCAAAGCAGGAGTATAATTAGCAAGTATCTTTTTTTCAAGCTCTTCCATCAATTCCGGATTGTCTTTCAAAAGTGACTTTACTCCCTCGCGCCCCTGTCCTAACTTTGTTTCGCCATAGCTAAACCACGACCCAGCCTTTTTAATAATGTTAATTTCAACACCAAGGTCAATAATTTCGCCGACTTTCGAAATCCCTTCACCATATAATATGTCAAATTCCGCCTTGCGGAACGGTGGTGCAACTTTGTTTTTAACTACTTTAACACGTGTATGGCTACCCTGAATTTCATCACCATCTTTAAGCTGACCAATTTTGCGAATATCAAGCCGAACAGAAGCATAAAATTTCAGAGCATTACCTCCGGTAGTGGTTTCAGGATTCCCAAACATAACCCCTATTTTATCGCGTAACTGATTAATGAAAATAACGCATGTTTTTGTCTTGCTTATACTTCCGGTGAGTTTACGTAATGCCTGCGACATTAACCTTGCCTGGAGTCCCATTTTCGAATCACCCATCTCACCCTCAATTTCTGCTTTTGGAGTTAAGGCTGCAACAGAGTCAATGACAATAATGTCAATAGCACCCGAACGGATCAAACTATCAGCAATCTCAAGTGCCTGCTCGCCATTATCAGGTTGAGATATAAGAAGTTCATTTATATCCACACCCAATTTCTGAGCATAAGTGGGATCGAAAGCATGTTCAGCATCAATAAAAGCAGCAATTCCACCTGCCTTTTGAGACTCGGCAATAGCATGAATTGCCAAGGTAGTTTTTCCAGACGATTCGGGACCAAATATCTCAATTACTCTACCTTTGGGATATCCCCCGATTCCCATAGCCATATCTAAAGCGATTGAACCCGAATGAATAGTAGGTACATCGTCAACAGGTTTATCACCCATTCTCATAATGGAGCCTTTTCCGTAGCTCTTTTCAATTTTATCAAGTGTAAGTTGCAGAGCTTTAAGCTTCTCGTTATTGACCTTATGCGGATCTTCTTTTGCCATTTTAAATATATTATTAATTAATTATTAAATCTTTTACAATCTGATTGGTGTGTTCTTTAGTGTCCACCTTTTTGAAGATTTTTACAATAATTCCATCTTCATCTATTACAAAGGTTGTCCGAATCACACCCATGTAAGTTTTTCCGTAATTCACCTTCTCACCCCACACTCCATAAGCCTCAAGAATCTCTTTTGAAGTATCAGAAATCAGATTAAATCTCAATCCATACTTTCCGACAAATTTGAGATGTGATGCTTCACTGTCGGGACTAACGCCAATAACTTCGTAACCCTTTGATAACCAAAACTCGTAATTATCATTTAGATTGCATGCCTCGGCAGTACACCCCGGCGTATTATCTTTGGGGTAAAAGTACAGAATTAACTTCTTTCCTTTAAGCTCTTCTAGCGAAATAGTTTTTCCATTTTGATTAATCCCTGTAAAATCAGGTGCTGCTATTCCTTCAATTAACTGTTTCATATTGTATTATTTTAAAATTACTATTGTACAAATATAGTAACAATGATTAAAGAATAATGTTACCATGAAGAAATTATGCTGACAACCGGTAAACAACTTTTTGAAAACAACAACTGACAACGGTTGTCCTACAATCAGCCACTGACTACTCCCTACTGATTACTGATTTCTGACAATTCGCTCAGGAATATTTTATTGAAAGATGAAATAATCCGTTAAAATGTTTAATTTTAGCTCCCGATTATTTCACGAATTTATGGTTATGAGGATTTCTTTAAAAAGGTTTTTATTTGTCTCCGTTACAAGTCTATATTTGTTGCTACCATGTATTTCAATATCTCAGGAAAGAATTGGTAATGAATCACTTGCTATTGAGTATTTTAAAAAGAAAAACTATGAAAAGGCGTTACCCATTTTCACGCAGCTTATTAACAGATCTCCTGATAATGCTATGTTTAATTACTATTACGGGGTATGTTTACTAAAGAATAACTCTTTCGAGACTGCTGCCAAAGAGGCTTTGCTTAATGCCGTTGTTGACAAAACGCCATCGAATTCCAATTTCTATCTTGGAAATTATTTTCATGCGATCGGAAATTGGACTGAGGCTCTTGAATTTTATAAAAGATACCGAGGAAGCAATCAGGAACGTCAGGAACTCGAGTATGATAAATACTTTAATTTGTGCTTAAAGCAGATTAACCCATTCAAGATTGATAAAGGAGACGAGACAATTGTATTTGTTGACTCGATAAAAGCAACAGTGCCACCACCTGACGAAAAAAATTTCCCGATTCCTGATTCTCTTCGGACTGAATGGTTCAATTTTCAGATTAACAGCCAACTAATTTATCATGGTATTACTGATTTCAGGGGAGAAGCAGCCAAAATACTTTTCGCAAAAGCTTGGATAGCAACAGGAAAGAATGATTCGATAGTACGAAATACCGATGTTCTCAGAAAAGCACATGAAGAGACAAACAACGTAGCCGCCAGAATTGGACTTGTTCAAAGAATTGTTGACGCAGAACAGCAGTCTTACCAACTACTGCGCGATCGTGAGAAATATTTCGAACAGGCAAGAGTTAAAGAGGCTGCGTATTGGGAAAAAGCAGGAGTTGAAGCGATTACTGCCTTCATTACCGAAATAGAAGGAAGGGAGAAGGCCAGAAACGAAAAATTTCCTGAAAAAAATAAGCATGTTGATGTTTCATCCGAAAAAGTGCCAATCATCAACAACTCTGAACCAGTCCAACAAACAGACAATGAAGAAAATCAATCATCGAATACCGACAACATAGTTTTTAAAGTTCAGATTGGCTCATTCAAAAACGGTAAGCTTACTCCTGCTTTCAAAACCATTTATTCCAAGTTGTCGAAATTCAGAAAAATAGATATGTATGTTGATGATAAGAAATACAGCGTTTATACTGTTGGGAATTTCGCAAAGTATAAGGATGCCTCATTACTTAAAAATCAATTGATTATGGAAGGAGCAAAAGGAGCATTTTTAGCCGCCTTCAATAATGGTAAACGCGTTCCGGTTATTAGTGTTGCTAAAGATATTCCATCAAAGTAAATTTAAAACCTATAATTTTTAGAACAAAATGAGCGTTGAGAAGCAAAAAGAACGGATATCACCGACTGATCACGACAAGGATCATGAATGTACATTGGAACTACATAACGATGACTATCATACATTTGACTACGTAATCGAATCATTGATTGAAATCTGCGATCTTGATACAATTCAGGCTATACAATGCACCTACCTTATTCATTATAAAGGTAAATGCGATGTAAAAAAAGGTTCAAAATCCTTTTTACTTCCAATGCGCAGAGCTCTTGCCAATCGCGATCTTAAGGCTGTAATTAAATAACTCATTTCAAAAAAGAAGTCAATGACAATACTTATTATTTTACTGCTTATTATTTTGGGAATTATTCTCCTCTTACTTGAGTTTGCTGTAATTCCCGGATTTACTATTGCCGGGGTCGGCGGAATAATTTTGTTATGCTATAGTGTTTATTTATCCTTTGTCAACTACGGTACTCTTGCCGGAATAGTAACTTTGATTATAATTATTACACTTCTGCCAATTATGTTTTTTAAGTTTCTGAAAAGCAAGGCCGGAAAAAAAATGCAGCTCGACTCAAAAATTACCAGTGTAGTTGATGTTCTTGAAAAAGAGCGTTTTAGAGTTGGAGATCGGGGAAAAGCAATCAGCAGGCTTGCTCCTATTGGTAAGGTTGAAATCAATCACCACATTGTGGAAGGCAAATCAACCGGCGATTTTATTGATGACGGAGCAACGGTTGAGGTCGTCTCATTACAAGATAACAAATTAATTGTCAAACAAATAAATTAATAATTATGGAACCAACAAGTACTATTGGCATTGCAATTGCAATTGTGGTCGGTCTTATTCTTTTCCTTTATTTTATTCCGATCGGACTCTGGTTTTCCGCGCTCGTTTCCGGAGTTCAAATTTCGCTTACCCAGTTATTTCTGATGCGCTTCAGAAAAGTACCTCCCGGAGTGATTGCCAGAGCTATGATCGAAGCTCATAAGGCTGGTCTGGAAGGTATTAAGCGTGACGAACTTGAGGCACACTTTCTCGCTGGCGGTCATGTCGAAAATGTTGTTCATGCGCTGGTATCGGCTGAGAAAGCTAATATCCCGTTGACTTTCAAAATGGCCACTGCCATTGACCTTGCCGGTCGCGATGTTCTTCAGGCGGTCCGAATGTCAGTAAATCCAAAAGTAATAGATACACCACCGGTTTCGGCTGTAGCTAAGGATGGTATTCAGTTGATTTGCAAAGCCCGCGTAACAGTTAGGGCAAATATTAAACAATTGGTGGGTGGTGCCGGTGAAGAAACTGTTCTTGCCCGTGTTGGCGAAGGAATTGTCTCTTCGATTGGTTCGTCACACTCACATAAACTGGTACTCGAAAATCCTGATTCAATTTCGAAAGTAGTTCTACAAAAGGGGTTGGATGCAGGAACAGCCTTTGAAATCCTTTCGATTGATATAGCCGACATTGATATCGGTAAGAATATTGGAGCTTATTTGCAAATGGATCAGGCACAGGCTGATAAAAATATTGCTCAGGCTCGCGCCGAAGAGAGACGTGCAATGGCAGTGGCTCTTGAGCAGGAAATGAAAGCTAAGGCTCAGGAAATGACTGCAAAAGTTATAGAGGCCGAAGCACAGATACCTCTGGCAATTGCTGAAGCTTTCAGATCGGGCAATCTGGGAATTATGGATTATATGAAATACAAAAATATCATGGCAGATACCGCTATGCGTGATTCAATATCCAAGGATGGAAATATAGCAACAGAACTAAAATAAAAGTGAAGGTGTAACTATTTTAAGAAAGGGGAAAAACTTTGGTTTTCCCCTTTCTGTTTTAAATAATGTTCAACATTCCATTTAGGATAGATGTTGAATAGTTTTCAGACAACTTTTAAATGTCTGTGTTTAAAAGCAATTCCCCCGATAACAAAGTACAGTAAAGTAAGGGCAATAATTGATATTATTTCAGGCATAATATCCAACAGGTTCATGTTCATTATAAGGGTTTTATTCAATGCTGAAATTGCATGAGTCGGTGTCATTAATCCTTGTATGTTTATCGGGTAACCGGCAACAGTAAATAATGCTTCACTCTTTAGCGGAAATGCAGCACCTGTAAAAAACATAAATAAAAACATTGGAAAATTACCGACAACCAACACTTCATTGGCTGATTTGGTTATTGCCGCAATTATAAGACTGAATGAGATAATAGATAAACTTGTAAGACTTGCAATGAAAATCATAATTGAAATTGATCCTCTATAATGAAATCCAAGCAATATTGCTGTAAGGAGAGTAAGCAAAACCGAAATTATACCAACAATCAATTGAACAATGCTGATACCACATAAAAACTCAAAAGTTGATAGTTTTGAAAGTTTCAACCGCATAATGGTTTTATTTTCAACCTCGGATACAAAGGCTATACTTGCAGTGAACATAAGCATTATAAGGGATACAATAAGTAGGCCCGGCACAATCATATCAAACATATTTATAGTTGCAGTTATACCAATTGCGGTTTCCTTTACTTCGATAATTCTTTTAGTATTTGTTGCCTGAAGAGAATATTCGTTCAATAATTCGTTCGCCCATACAGCACTTATCAGATAATTGGCATCGGTTAAATCTCCGATAAATTCAATCTTGGTTACATCCGAACTATCCTTTAATCTTCGCTTTTCGATAGTTTGGGAAAAAGAATCAGGAATAATAATTAATGCGTCTGCTTTTTTATTTTTTATAATTTCGATTCCAACTGTTTTACTTTTAATTTCGATAATTGATAAAGGAATTGGGATGGTATCAATTTTTATACTTTTAAAAAAATCAATCAAATAATTACCGTGATTGAATTGTTGACTATCGGTCAAAATACCTTTATCCTTGTTTGCTATCAGAATAGTATATTGAGGCTTAGAGGTTTCGGTGATCAGGAAATAAACAAAAATGAAAAAAGGGCCCATAGATAAAGATAGCAATAGCACCCAATAACTTCGTATTTGCTCTTTCAGACTTTTGGTAATAATGCTGAATATTTTCATTGTCGTAAATTCCTTCCTGTTAAATGAATAAATACATCTTCAAGGGTGTTTTCGCGAAGTTTAATTTCAGAAATTTTCAATCCGTTTGTTTCAGCAAGAATCTTTATTGTTGATAAATGTTCAATAATATTCGAATGCTTTATCAGTACAGAATCTGCGGTAATTTTAATATTCATTGAAAGAGGAGCAACATCTTTGGCAAACTGATTAATATAGCTAACATCACCTTTTTGTAAAACAAGCTCGAGTATGTCACCTTCGCCAACTGATCTTTTCAGGTTTTGAGGTGTATCAGATATAAGCAGTTTGCCATGATCAATTATTGCTACCCTGTCAGCCAATCGGTCGGCTTCGTCCATGTTGTGAGTAGTAAGAATTATTGTTTTTTCTTTGCCAAATGCTTTAATAAAATCTCGGACAAGAATCCTGCTTTGTGGATCCAAACCAGCCTCCGGTTCATCGAGAATAAGTATCTCAGGGTTATGAATCAGAGCAAGACAAATATTTAATCTTCTCTTCATTCCTCCTGATAAATTACCTGCCCAAACATTGGATTTATCTGTTAATCCCAAAAGGTTTAATAATTCTGTGGCTCTTGTTTTTACAGTTTTTGAAGAAAGACCATATATCCGGCCTATAAAAACCAATTGTTCGAAACAGGTCAATTTGGGATAAAAAATATTTTCTTGCGGACAGTATCCGATTATTGATTTTCTGTCTTTTGACGGATGATTATCAAAAGTGATTTTCCCTTGTGACGGAGGTAACAATCCGCAAATCATGCTTATGGTTGTTGTTTTTCCTGCACCGTTGGGACCTAATAAACCAAATATTTCATTTTTGTAAATTTCAAAATTCAATCCGTCAACAGCTGTGAGTTCTCCAAACCTTTTTATAAGTCCTTCGATTTTTATCATATTAAATCTATTTGCGTTTCATCCGCTTTCTCCCCATTCTGCAAGCAACAAAAGTGGTTATTTATATCAAGCACTTTTTGGAGAATATTATGTTCCAACAATCCTATTTTTGTACCTCACCCTTAAATGAATAATAGCTAATATAAATATATGCAAATAAGGGAACTACCATAGCGATAGCCATACTATTTGCAGCATCGGCAATATATCCCATTAACAGAGGACAAATTGCGCCACCTATAATTGCCATTACCAATATGGATCCGGCAATCTTTGTATTTTCGCCAAGCCCTTTGATACTGGTTGCAAAAATAGTTGGGTACATCAAAGACATAAAGAAGCTTGTAAAGAAAATTGCCCAAATACCAATCCAACCGGGTATAAACACACTGAATAAGACCAAAATAACATTGATAAGACCATAAATACCCATCAAACGGTTGGGTTGAATATAACGCATAAACCAAGTTGCAGAAAAACGACCCACACCAAAAGCAAATAAGGTTCCGGTCAAAAAATATCCGGCTATTTTCTCCGATTCACCGGTATAATCCTTCACATAAGATATAAAATAACTCCATGTTCCTACCTGAGCACCTACGTATAAAAATTGTGCAAGTACCCCTTTCCAAAAATGCGGAAATTTTAATAAATCCTTCAATTTTCCTTTTGAATCGGGTAATTCACTTTTCTCTGACCCAATCTTTGGAAATTTTACTTTTGCAATCAATAATGCCCAGATCAAAGCAAACAAGGATAAGGCAAGATAGGGCTCGACAACACGAAGCGTTTCGTTTTGAAGGAATCCGGCGTATTCTCCCGCCATTTTCATAGAGGCAATTTGTGATTCATCGGGTTCAACACCCGAAAATATGAAAACAGTTCCCAATAAAACACCGACAACTGATCCTATTGGGTTAAAAGCCTGAGAAAAATTTAACCGCTGTTCGGAAGAATCCGGATTACCGAGCTGTGTGATAAAGAGATTTGCACCTGTTTCAAGAAAAGCCAATCCCGAGGCAATAATAAAAAGTGCCATAAGGAAAAAACTGTATTGGCCTATAATTGCAGCAGGCCAAAATAGGAGGCATCCCAAAGCATATAATAATAACCCAAATACAATACCTGTTTTATAGTTGTACCGGCGCATTAAAATCCCGGCAGGAACTGCAAGCATGAAATAACCCATATAGAATGCAGATTGAATCAGTCCTGCCTGAAAACGTGAAATTTCCATAGACTTCATAAACTGTTTAATCAATATGTCATTCAAGTTGTTGGGAATACCCCACATAAAAAATAATGTTGTTACCAAAATAAACGGTACGACAGTTCCCGGCAATACAAAACCGGCGTTTTGAGATTTAGTCATTTTTTATATAAATTGTTTTTATCATTCATTTACCACCTTCATTGCTATTTCGGCCCATTCCCATAATCGTTGGGGATGGTATTGTAATGTTGAAATATCTTTCATAATAAATTCAACATTGCAACCGGTCGAAGCTTTCTTAAAATCTGACAATTGCTTTTTTGCCTCGTCAGCATCCCATGATACAAATATTGCAGGAGATGGTTTGCGACTTAGTACAAATTTGTCACCTAACTGATTTACTGCATTTTCAACGTTAACCCATCCACTGGCCGATACTTTACGCAGATTAGGAATACGCTTAAGAATGGCGGCTTTTGTATCCAATGGTTCGCAGCATCCATAGTATGTTAAGCCAAATCTTTTAAGCCAGCGTAAATCATGTTCCAAGGCAAATTCCCAATGCATTTCGGGTGAAACCGATGAGAAAATTTGAGCATTGGAACACCCCCACATATTGATTGGACGAATGTGTTCAGGATCAAAATTTGCCCCCGGAAGTTCACTCGTATAACCATAACCACCCGAACCAATTCTTGTATTGTTACAATCCAAGCTTAATAAATTCAAGGTTTCAAACTGGTCAAGTTCATGCATCCAGGCATCAACCATTTTTTCATAAGCTGCATGAACCATTGCGGGACGTAAACAAAGATCCATCATCGCCTCCTCTATGCCCCACCAACGTATTAAAAAGTCCCATGGAGTAAACCAAATATGTGTTTGGCCAACTTTTTTAACCGGAATTATATCTGAAAAAATATCATTCATAGTGTCAAAACTATGTTGCGTAGCTTTCTCCTTGTAAGTAAGTTTGGGGAGTTTTATTTTTTCAATATCCTCAGGTTCTTTGATTTGAATTTTAAAATGACGTGAATAAATTTCATTTTCTGAATCTGTATGTACAGTGTCCACATCTTCTACAATTCCGAAATCAGTGGTATGATAGACTATGGGGCAATCCAAATAGTTGTTTACTATCATATCGCACGGCAGATGTTCCCATTGATAAATTGTCCTGCGAAGGTTTGTCTCCAACTCTTTTGCCCAGGGATGTTCAGTCTGTAAGGTCAATTCCTCATTTACATTCATTTCATGCCAGGGAATTTCATTTACCCAAACCATAGGTCTTTCTTGTTTCAAGTCATTCATTTTCTGCCACATCAAAGCCTTTTCACTGTGTAACGGCAAGGCGGCAATATTGGCAATTTTTGAACCCAGGCGGCGTAAAACATCTTTTTCTCCGGAGGTTAATACTATCTCTTCTTCCATCGGAATTTGCGGAACATGGCTTGGATCGTGCAGCATAACTATTTATTTTTTGATTTCCGGCAACTTTACTTTTTTCCTGATTAATTTTCCTACCTGATTCAAGGTTTTGACATCAATGTCCCTAATACGTCCTTCGTAATTCGGGCCAATATCCAACGAAAAAATATTACCGAACTTAACTGCACCGAGATAATCCTGATAGATTTTTTCGGCGGGCAAACACAAACTTTCATGTTTTGGAAGTGAATAGAACCACATTGCACCTCCTTCGTGAGCTGGAAGAATAGGATAAGTGAACTCAGCAGCTATGTAGCCTTTGTAATTACCAGCATGTTTATTGTATCCGGCACCTGAAATATCATCAAGTGCTGATGGACTTCCCATTTCACCCAAACGGATTCGACCTGCAGGAGTACCGTGATTGTAACCAGGAAGACAGTTAGGCTGGAATTTCGCAACCCATAAGTCCGTTTCCTCGTGACTTAGGCCACCATCTCCCTGGGCATGGTCGAACCATATATATTCGATTGGACCGTAATTGGTTAAAAGTTCTTTAAGCTGAGCTTTTTTAATTTCAGGATTACTTCCACCGTTTTTTGAAAAAGTGGCTCCAGGAAAAGTCCAGTCGCCTTCTGAGAAATATAATGCCAGTTTGATTCCATATTTATCGCAGGATTTCCTGAGTTTCTCCAACACATCAATTCCTAACGGACTGTTGGTTACTTTTTTATCAGAAGTTTTTGTATTCCACAAACAAAAACCATCGTGATGTTTGGTTAAAAATAAAATATAAGCCATGCCTGCATCCTTTGCCACTTTGCACCATTGGTCGGTGTTGCAGCCGGTGGCTGTGAAATAGGATGCGTCCTTACCTTCGGTTGGAGTCCACTCCTTACCTGAAAAGGTGCTGAATGACCAGCATATAAACATGCCAAACTTCATTTCTTTGATTTGTTCAGCACGCGCTTTGTCATCAATCTTTTTCGTGTAATCTGTTTCCCGTTTTTTTGCAAAACCTGCCAACATGATTACACACATAATAATAGAAATTGTAACTCTTAGTTTCATTATTTCAGTTTTAATATTAGTTTATATTTTGCCTTGATATTCATAGTATTTCATATTTTCTCAAACAAAATTTTATTCAGCAAGTTTACAATTTTTTTTTCTCTCATGACGGTCTTTAATGTGTCTTTTTAATGTTTTCTGCATTTTTTGTATTCTCAAAATCTTTTTCAAAAAATTGCACAAATTCAGGGCTTGTACCTTAAAAACTTGCACCAAAATTTCCATAATACTTATATTCTATCTATTCTTACAGTATTTCGGAAACGTTTCCGAAAATAAAAACGTTTCCGAAAACGTTTCCGATAATTAATATTGGTTTTTACTTTCATTAAGTTTAGCCCTTTGATAACATTGCACTAAAATAATATTTTTTGATATGACGATCCTTGATTATTTTGTAATTGTACTTTTTTCGATACTCATTTTAGTTATTGGGCTCTCTTTTTCAAATACTTCCGGTAAAGATATGAAATCGTTTTTTGCTGCCGGTGGTGCCGTACCCTGGTGGATTAACGGCTTATCTTTATTCATGGGATTTGTGTCGGCCGGAACTTTTGTTGTATGGGGTTCGATTGCTTATACCTCTGGCTGGGTAGCAGTTACTATTCAATGGACTATGTGTCTTGCAGGTTTTCTGATGGGCATCCTCATTGCACCTTTATGGCATAAAACCAAATCTTTGACCGCTGCTGAGTATATTTCAAACCGGTTTGGATTAAAAGTTCAGAAAAGTTATTCGTACATTTATCTCTCTATCATGCTTTTCATGACAGGGGTTTATATTTATTCCGTTTCCCGGATTTTGGAAGTTTCAACCGGAATCCCCCTCTATTTGTCAATTGCTTTGTTAGGTGTTATTGTTATTATTTATACTTCGCTGGGAGGATTATGGGCAGTGGTTGTTACTGATACTCTGCAATTTGTAATTCTTACCGCAGCGGCTATTGTAGTTGTTCCTTTGTCGCTCGATAAAATTGGAGGCATCACCCAATTTATCAATTCAGTGCCCTCCGAAGGTTTTTTCAATTTATCCAATCATGAATATACTTTGAATTTTCTGATTGGATTCGGATTATACAACTTCTTTTACCTTAGCGGACAATGGGGTTTCGTTCAGCGTTATACAAGTGTTGCTACACCTCGCGATGCAAAAAAGGTCGGACTGCTGTTTGGTGCTTTATATTTGATAAGTCCTGTTATCTGGATGTTGCCTCCAATGATCTACCGTGCCTTAAATCCGGAGCTAACCGGTTTACAAGACGAAGGAGCTTATCTGATGATGTGTAAAGAGGTTTTGCCTGCGGGAATGTTGGGTTTGATGCTGATAAGTCTGGTTTTTGCCACAAACAGTTCTGTTACAGGTGTATTAAATATCTCTGCAGGCGTAATTACAAACGATTTATATAAAAACAAATTTCCTGACTCTTCAGAAAAACGGCTGATGCTCGTTGCCAAATCTTCGACATTTATTTTTGGGTTAATGACGGTTGGAATTGCTATGCTTGTTCCGCTGATGGGTGGAGCAAAGGAAGTTGTGCTTAGTATGGCTGCATTAACAGGGTGTCCAATGTATCTTCCACTGATCTGGTCGTTGTTTTCCAAAAAGCAAACAGGATTCACGGCTCTGTCAACAACTGTCATATCGCTCGCCATTACCTTATTTTTCAAATTTCTACTCCCCTTTATCAATGGAACGAATCTTTCGCGAGAAAGTGAGATGATGCTCGGTGTTGGTGTGCCAGCGGCTATTCTACTGATTATTGAAATTTGGTTAAGATTTAAAAACATTCCGGAAACCGAATACCTTGGTTACCTTGACTTTACTGCAAATAAACCTGTTCAGGAAGTTTTATCTGCCGAACAATCAGAGGCTGAAAACAATCAGGGACTAAAAATGATCGCTATAGGAATTCTTGCTACAGGTTTGATTATTGGAGGATTGGGAGCCATAGCCGAAAATGGGAAAAGCTACGTTTTGGGAATGGCTGTTGTATTATTATTAATTGGATATAGAATATTACCTAAACCATTTAAATTAAAATAACAAATGATTAGACAAAATTTATCCCTAATAAAACGGGTCAATACTAATGCTACACTTTACACAGACCTTATTGTTGTAGGTGGCGGAATGGCAGGAACCTGCACAGCCATTACTGCTGCACGAAACGGAATCAAAGTTGTTCTGGTACAAGATCGTCCTGTTCTGGGTGGAAACGGATCGAGTGAAGTTCGACTTTGGGTACTCGGAGCCACATCACATTTGGGTAATAACAATCGCTGGGCTCGCGAAGGTGGTGTAATTGATGAAATCCTTGTTGAAAACCTCTTTCGCAACAAAGAAGGCAATGCTATTATCTTCGATACAATTTTGCTCGAAAAAGTAATTGCAGAACCAAATATCACACTGTTGCTGAACACTATGGTTTATGATATTGAGAAGAAAGATGAGGCTAACATTTCGTCTGTAACGGCCTTTTGCAGTCAGAATTCAACGGAGTATATCTTACATGCTCCTTTGTTTTGTGATGCTTCAGGCGATGGTTTAGTGGGATTTTTAGCAGGCGCATCATTTCGGATGGGAAGTGAAGGCAAATATGAATTTGGTGAAGGATTTGCTCCTACAAATGAGAATGGAGAACTTTTGGGACATACCATATATTTCTACAGCAAAAACACCGGTCGCCCTGTCAAATATGTTGCTCCTTCTTATGCCTTAAAAGATATAAATAAAATTCCACGCTTCAGGAATATTAAAAC
>CAILKW010000238.1 GCA_903834845.1 uncultured Bacteroidia bacterium
CATAACCCGATCATTGATGTTCCCCTTCGCTTTAAAGTAACGAAATCGCCAACCACATCTGCAATCTCAGCTGAGTCGAGTATTTGTTGTATTGTTCTCTGATCAATCATACGAGCAAAGGTAATGAAAACTGCGTATAACTGCAGCAAATAATTAAAAGGACAGCATTTAACAAATTTTCCTTTTGTTTTCAATTCTTTTACTTAACTTCGCAATGCAACAGGAAAAACCTTAGAGAGCATTTAATGTGTTGAAAATCAGAATATAAAATATTGCATGTCTGCATCTTGTGTCTTAAATTTGAATTTTAATTTCAGAGCATTATGAACTTATTTGTGGCAAAATTGAACCCTTCAACAACGAGCAAGGATTTGCATAAACTCTTTGCGCATTACGGTTTGGTAACTATCGTGAATGTCATATTTGATCGGGCTACAGGCAGGTCGAAGTGCTACGGATTTGTTGAAATGCCTGACAGAGATGAAGCATTAGAAGCAATAAAAGAGCTGGACAATACATTGTTTCAGGATAGTTATATTTTAGTAAGAAATTCCAAATCAGGCGATTTCAGACATTCAGATAATCAATCAGGTAACCGTAATCAGAGAAGGTCATATTAAAAAGTTTGAAACAGTGATAAAATACGACTTCTTGAAAAACTGCATTAATAAAATAGTAAAGTATCTGATTTCTATTTTTCTCAGAAAAATTGTTTTGTTGCCCATAATCTTTGTTGTGTTATTGTCGTGTGAAGAGTTGATTGACGTAAACCTGAATAATGTAATTCCTAAAGTTGTGATAGAGAGCTTAATAACTAACAGCGATAATCTTTTTATGGTAAAAATATCTAAAAGTCAGTCCTTTTTCAATCAAAGTAACTTCACTGAAGTAAAAAGCGCTGTTGTACAACTGGAATATCTTGCAATAAAGGAGAAACTGATCGAAAAAAAAGGTGGGTATTATGTAGCTTCCCGGACTAAGAGGGTTGCCGGAACAGTTTATACTCTCAATATTACAACAGCAGGTGAGGTTTTCAAAGCAACTGTTGAACTCCCTCAATCGGTTCCCATAGACACAGTTTATTTCAAACAAGGGATATTTCGTAACGACAGCCTGAATATTATTGTCGAGTTTCAGGATCAGGCTTTAAAGGGCAATTATTATCGCATAAAACTTTACCGCAATGGCCGTTACGCTGTAAATGATTATTACCTTATAACCGATACATTTTTGGATGGGGAGAAAATTGTAGCTCCGATTTATTACCGTTATTTTGTTCCGGGTGATACTGTTATCGTAGAGCTGCTAAACCTTGAAAGGAATACTTGGAGGTATTATAAGGGAATAAGCGAGACTATTCAACAGGGTGTAAATAGTCAGGCTCCCGGTAATCCTCCTTCTAACTTTAGCGGTGGTGCTTTAGGAATATTCGGAGCCGGGGGGTACTCATCAAGCCGGGTTATTGTTCCGGGTGCAACTGCAAAAAAATAGTTTATTGTGAATTTTCAACTAATCATTCTCGATGACAGCCAACCTTATTCATAAAATTGCCTTATCTCTGATTCCGGGAATAGGTAGCGTTACCGCAAAATCGCTTATTGCCTATACCGGAAGTGCAGAACAGGTTTTTCGTGAAAAAGAAACAGCATTGCGTCAAATACCCGGAGTAGGAAGTATTTTGGCAAAAAATATTGTCAATTCGGCGGTAATGACAAGAGCAGGTCGGGAAGTGGAGTTTTTACTGAAAAACGATGTAAATGCCCTGTTTTACCTTGACGAAGATTATCCACAGCGATTGCTTGGATGCTCTGATGCTCCAATTATTCTTTACGTAAAAGGTGAGCCATTTCTGAATTGTGCCAAAGTGATAAGCATTGTTGGAACGAGGCACGCGACCGAATATGGAAAGAAATTAGTTGATCAATTTGTTGCTTCAATAGCAGAAAGAGGTTATAAGATCGTTATTGTTAGCGGATTGGCTTATGGCATTGACATTCATTCGCACAAATCGGCGTTGCGTACAGGATTGCCCACTGTTGCAGTGATGGGTCACGGTCTCGAAACCGTCTATCCTTCTTTGCACACTGCAATAGCAAAGGAAATGATTGAAAACAAAGGTGGTCTGGTATCTGATTTTCTGAGTAATTCAACTATCGAAAGAACCAACTTCCTTCGCCGGAATCGTATTATTGCGGGACTGTCGGATGCCACAATTGTTGTAGAGTCGGCCAAAAAAGGAGGTGCTTTGGTGACAGCTGATATCGCCAACTCGTACAATCGCGATGTATTTGCTTTCCCGGGAAAGGTAGGGGATATTTATTCTGAAGGGTGTCATTTTTTGATTAAATCGAATAGAGCTGTGCTTATTGAGAGTGTAGCCGATCTGGAGTATGTGATGAACTGGAGTGCGACCCAAAGTCAACCCGATGCTATTCAGCCACATTTGTTTTATGATTTTACAGCTGATGAAAAACTTATTGTTGATCTGCTTCGCACAGAAGGGGAGATGACTATTGATCTGGTTTGCATAAAAACAACTCTTCCAATGAGCAAAGTTTCGCCTACTTTACTGAATCTCGAATTCGCAGGAATTGTAAAAGGGCTTCCAGGAAAAGTTTTCAGAGCCATCTGAAAAGAAAGGTTAACTTTGCGAAGTAATAAAAAGAATTGAGAATGACTGCATTTGAAGGATTTGGGATTGGTAAATCTGTTTTAAAAGCATTGGATGAGATTGGATTTACGACACCAACTCCTATTCAGGAACAGGCCATACCTGTAATTAAGTCGGGAAAAGATGTTTTAGGGATTGCCCAGACAGGAACAGGAAAGACGGCTGCCTATATCATCCCGCTGTTAATGAAACTCGTAAAAGCTGAAGGTAAAGACCCTCGTGCTATTGTTCTTGTTCCAACGCGCGAACTGGCTATTCAGGTAGGTGAAGATATAGCAGAGTTATCGCAATATACTGATATTCGTCATGCTGCAGTATATGGTGGAATCGGATGGACTAAACATGCTGCCTTACTTGAGCCAGGAGTTGATATACTTGTTGCAACACCAGGTCGTTTGTGGGATCTTTACCGTGCAGGAGCTTTTGGTATGAAAAGCATAAAGACGCTCGTTGTTGACGAAGCCGATAGAATGCTGGATATGGGATTTATGCCGCAGCTAAACAAACTTTTTGAAGTGATTCCACCCCGAAGACAAAACCTCCTTTTCTCTGCCACTTTTTCGGAAAGTATTGAGATAATGAGTAACGAATTTCTTGCTTTTCCGGTACGTGTGGAGGTGGCACCATCAGCTACGCCAGTTGAGAAAGTAAAGCAATATTTTTACCGTGTACCTAATTTCAGGACTAAACTGAATTTTGTTAATCACCTGCTAAGAGATGAGGAGGAGTTTAAACGGGTGATCATTTTCTGTCGTACCAAAGAGAATGCCGAAGATGTTTTTAAAGTTATAAGTCGGAAAACGGAAGGGGAAGTGCGGATACTTCATTCAAATAAGGCTCAAAGCTCCAGAATCAATGCCATCGAAGCGTTTAAATCGGGAATTGTTAGGGTTTTAGTGTCAACTGATGTTTCGGCGCGAGGGATTGATGTCAGTAAAATATCTCATGTAATTAATTTTGATCTTCCTCCGAGATACGAAGATTACATACACAGGATCGGGCGGACTGCACGTGCCAACACTGAAGGAGTAGCCATTTCTTTTATTGGCCCGGAAGAAGATTTCCATCTTGATAATATTGAAAAGTTGATACGGATGAAAATAGAAGAGCGCGTAATGCCATCGGAAATTGATATTGTACCGTTGAGCCGTCCTGAGAAACAGAAAATTGATCGCGAAATTGATCGCCAAAAAAGGATTGCTGACCCTGAGTTTAAAGGGGCTTTTCATGAAAAAAAGCCACGGCAAACAAAAAGTTCATTCAGTTTTAATCAGAAAAGTTCGGAGCATCGCGAAGCCAAAAATAGGGGAAGAAAGAAAGGGAGATAATTATGGAGAAAATCCTGTTGTTCCCTGAACTTATATCCTCATTTCTGAGATCTTGTTTTTTGTGAAACTGAAAATATCACTACTTTTGCCTACTAATAATGTGTGTTGAGAATATAAAATCGTTATGGAAAACCCGAAATTGAATTTATTGAATGACAAAAGGAATAATCTGATTGTCATAGTTTTGTCTATCGTTCTTGTAATGCTTGCCGTGCTCTTTTTCTGGCAAAGAAATTTGTATCGGAAGGATGCTGTGCTAATCAGGGCAGAAAAAGATTCGATAGCTATTGAATTATCAAAGATGGTAACAGGTTACAATTCGATACGCTCACAAAACGACTCATTAAACCAAACCATTAGCTATGCCCAGACAAAAGTAAAAGATTTGCTTTTGGAAGTTGAACAGGTAAAAAATGTGAGCTACCAACAAATAACAAAATACCGGAAAGAAGTTACGACTCTTAGGGAGATTATGCGGGATTATATTATTCAGATTGACAGTCTTAACCTGAAAAATCAGCGTTTAATGGCTGAAAATTTGAATGTTAAGCAAGAAGTTAGTGAAGTCAGATCAGTAAATCAGCAGTTAGAAGAAGACAAGAAAAAACTGGAGCAGACGGTCAATTTGGCTTCACAACTTGAGGCAAATGACCTTAAAGCCGGAGGAATCAGTGCAAAAGGTAAAGAGCAGACTAAATCAAATAAAATTGAGAAAGTAAAAATTGATTTTGTTCTGAGTAAAAACCAAACTGCTAAGCGAGGTGCAAAAAATATTTATGTAAGAATTCAACGCCCGGATCAGATTTTACTTATGAAATCCGAAAAGGATGTTTTCAAGTTTGAGGACATGAAGATTCCCTATTCAGCTGTTCGCGAGGTTGAATATGAGGGTAATGACATACCCGTAAGTATCTATTGGGACAATGCGAAGGAGTCACCTCTTATTCCGGGAAAATATAAGGTTGATGTATTTGCTGACGGAAAAAACATAGGTAATACTGCCTTTGAAGTGAAGTAGTACACCTTTTCAGATATTTTACAATTATTTAACTTAAAAAATTTGGTGGAAAGCAAAATGAGGCTTACATTTGCATTACATTTTTTTTCATAAGTTTAGGTTTAGTTAGGTTAGTTAGTTTGGTTAGTTTTAGTAAAAGGATGGAGCCGCCCGGTTTCATCCTTTTCGATTTTATTAAAGAGACAACTCGATTAATTTATCGGCAATTTCCTCCAATTTTAGCCTGAATTTTGGCCTTGCAATCTTTTGAGCTGTTCGTGGCATTATAGGAGCAAGAGCCGAACATGGATTTTGAATAATTGTCATTCCTCCAAAGTCTTTAATAATTTTCAAACCGGCTGCCCCATCTGAATTTGAACCTGTTAAAACAATACCTATCAAGTTTTTATTATAAGCCCATGCAGCAGACTCGAATAAAATATCAATTGAAGGCCTCGAATAATTATGCTTCTCGTCGGTCGTCAGGGAAAAGGTTTGATTAGTTTCAATAAGCAGGTGATAATTTGGTGGTGCGAAATAAATGAATCCTTCTTTTATTTTTTCGTTGCTTTCTGCCTCCTTTACATGAAGCTGGCATAAAGTGTTCATGTAATTGATAAATGTTTCATTACTGTGGTCGCCAATATGTAAAACTATAATTATTGGCATCGGAAACCCGAGATCAAATTTTGGGAGAAGGATTTTTAATGCCTCTAATCCACCGTAAGAAGTACCGATAACCACAGCTTTATACATCACACAATCCTTTTTTTATAGATTTTTTGATAATCATCCACAGACTCAAATAAAAGACCGTGTTGTGAAAATTTGATGCTCTCTTTTGTACCAAGACATAAAATACCCGATGGAATCAAACTTTCGTAAAACAAAGCTATCACGTTATCCTGAAGATTTTTTTCGAAATAGATCAGAACATTACGACAGAGAATAAGATTAACATCGGCAAATACTTTGTCTGTTACAAGATTATGGTCAGCAAAAACTACTTTGCACGACAATTCCTTATCGAATATTACTGAACCATAGCGTGACTTATAGTAATCAGACAACTTATTAATACCACCTGAAAGCTGATAGTTTTTTTCGTAAATCTCAATTTCTTTTTTTTGATACACCCCTTCTTTTGCTATTTCAAGAACTTTTCTGTTAAAATCGGTAGCATATACCTGACAACGATCCAGCAAACCTTCTTCTTTTAGAAGTATGGCGAGAGAATAAACCTCTTCGCCCGTAGAACAGCCTGCATGCCATATTTTAAAATATGCGTAGGTTCGAAGTTTAGGTATAATGTTTTCTCTTAATGATTTATAAAACTCAGGATCGCGGAACATCTCTGTAACGTTAATTGATAAATCATCAAGAAATTCGTTGAAAAAGACACGATCTCTGAGAATTTTGTCTTGAAGTAAAGAAACTGATGAAATAGCACTTATGCTGAGGCGGTGCAAAACTCTTCGTTTAATATGGGCTTTGCTGTAATTTCTGAAATCGTAACCATAGCGTAAAAATACAGCCTCCAACAACAACTGTAATTCGATATTCAGAAGATCTGCATTTGATGCATTATAAGCACTTTGTACCATCAAATTTGAACATTAATTTTTCCCTAATCGTTTTCCTGCTTCAATCAAGATCATGCAAAGCTCCTTTTCAGTAAAAGGTTTGCTCAAAAAATTATTCATACCCGCAAGTAAGCAACGTTGCTTGTCTTCAGTCATTGCGTTAGCTGTTAAAGCCACAATATACGCGAGTTGGTTAGATTGATTCTCTTTTTCGTAACTCCTGATAATTGCAGTAGCCTGAAGTCCGTCAACTTCAGGCATTTGCATATCCATTAATACTAATTCGTACTTATTTTTTTTGAAAAAATTAATCGCTTCCATTCCGTTACTGGCAATATCGCATGATAAACCATATTGTTTGAGGGTAAGTTTTGTTACTAACTGATTAACTACATTGTCTTCAGCGAGCAGAATTTTGATATTTTTTGGAATAACTTCACTCACATTTCGGTTTTGAAGGTTTTCATTTTTGGCCTCTTTCAAAGGTAATCTAAACCAAAACACCGAACCTTTATCAACAACACTCTCTACCGCAATTTCGCCCCCCATCAAATTGACAAGATTTTTGCAAATAGCAAGTCCAAGACCTGTACCTCCGTATTTTCGGGCTATGCTATTTTCAGATTGTGAGAATTCTTTGAATAATAGCAACTTACCTTCTTCGGAAATGCCGATTCCCGAATCTTTTATTTTAAAAAGAACTCTTACTGAATCCCCCGTTTTGTCAACTAATTCAACGGTTAACTCAACCTTTCCGAGAGGGGTAAATTTAATGGCATTATTCACCAGATTCATCAATATCTGACTTATCCTAAGAGGATCGCCATTCAATGTTTCAGGTACTCCATCTGAAATGTGGTAACTTAAACCTATGCCGCTTTCGTCAGCTTTAAATTTCAAAAGTTGATAAACGTTGTTTAGTAACCCTTTTAGTTCGAAATCAATATTTTCGAGCTGGATTTGTCCTGATTCGATCTTTGAAAAGTCTAGTATATCGTTTATAATCTGAAACAGGTTTTCGCCGGAAGTGATTATTATATTCAACAAATCTTGCTGATCACTGTTTAAAGGTGTTTTTTGTAATAGCTTCGACAATCCGATTACACCATTTAAAGGTGTACGAATTTCATGTGTCATGTTAGCGAGGAACATTGATTTAGTGCGTGTTGCAACTTCGGCGTTGTTCTTGGCTGTTTTGAGATTGACGTTGGTTCTTTCCATTTCAGCCAGAAGATCGTCTAATTTTTTACGTTGAAGATAAAGATCCAGAAATACTTGTACTTTACCTTTGAGTATGTCGGGAATTATTGGTTTTGGAATAAAATCAACTGCTCCGGTTTCAATTCCTTTAATAATATTTAGGTCGCTTTGATGAATAGCAGAAACAAATATTACAGGGAGGTACTTTGTTTTTTTGCGCTGTCGCATCATTTCGAGGGTCTCATAACCGTTCATACCAGGCATCTGCACATCAAGGATTGCCAATGCAAAGTCCTCTTTAAGTGTGTGTTTCAATGCTTCTTCGCCCGAGAAAGCTCTTATCAGATCAATATCAAAATCATCAAGAATTGCTTCAAGGCTGATAAGGTTTTCCAACAGATCGTCAACAATAAGAATTTTAGGTCTCATCTTCATATTCATTTTTTATAAAGCCAAATTTTCAACATTGCAAATAGTTTATCTTCATTTACGGGTTTCGACAGATAGTCGTTGGCTCCGTTCCTGATAGAATTTTCATGGTCTTCTTTCATCGCTTTTGCTGTCAGGCATATAATAGGCATGTCTCTTAAATCAGGTGAGTTACGAATAATTCGCATAGCTTCATAACCATCCATAACAGGCATCATCACGTCCATAAGAACAAGATCAATATCCCTGTTTGCTCTTAAAACCTCAATAGCTACCTCCCCATTTTCTGCCTCCAGAACTTCTATGTCTTTCTCCTCTAATACTTTACCAAGAGCAAAAACATTTCGTATCTCATCATCCACTACAAGTATTTTTTTCCCTTTAAAAAGAATATCTTCATCGATAGACGAAATTTTAGTTTTTTGTTCAGGAATTGTTTTCGAAACCTGATGCAGAAAGAGTGTTACCTCGTCCATTAACCTTTCATCAGATTTTAATCCCTTCAGAATGATTGTATTAGTATAAGTGCTAAGGTTCTTGTGTTCATCTTTCGATATCTCTTTTCCGGTGTAAACAATAACTTTTGGAATTGTTATATGATTTGTTCTTAGCTTTTCGAGCAACTCTTTTCCTGAATAATCGGGTAATCCTAAATCGAGTATAATGCAATCAAAGTTGTTTTGGAAAATAATATTAAATGCCTCCTCCGCAAAGCCTGCCTCAGAGATAGTAATGTTAAAATCAGAAAGCAAATTTTTAACAACTTTACGTGTGTTCGAATCGTCCTCCACAATGAGGATTTTTTTTGAAGGAGCAAGAAAATCTATTTCGAGAGCTTTTAAAACATCTACAAATTCAAGATTTTCAAGTGTTTTGAGTTCATTCTCTTCATACGATCCTATATATTCAATAGGTGTAATAATATGAATCGGGAGTTTTTTTATCGATGGATGAGATTTCAATAATTGATAACTGTTTTTGTCATTGGCAAATTCAACCGACAGCATGACAGCCCGGGGATGATATTTTTCTGCCATTAGAATCCCGTCAGTTATTGTTGCTGCGACAATGACTTTGTAATTCTTGGCCCTTACCTGCTGCATATATTTTTCAGCCTGCTGCTTTGAAGAATGAATAATCATTACAGTGCGCCCGTTGCCCAAAGATATGCGGTCGTCAGATACAAACCACGGAGTATTTACAATGTCGGTACCTTGCATAATCTCAGGGATAGTAATTTTTCCGGTTTTTATGGGGGATGCCACATTCTGTTTATTATTCAATTCTCCGGTATTTTGTTGAATCTGTCTTAACGGTAAGTAAACAAAGAACGTAGATCCATGATTTAAAATACTCTCGAGCTGTATTTCACCTCCGAGCATTTTTATTAAACCTCGCGAGATTGAAAGACCTAATCCGGTGCCTCCGAAC
>CAILKW010000239.1 GCA_903834845.1 uncultured Bacteroidia bacterium
GGCAATTGTTTTATTGTATTGATTTACCGGGATTGGTTTAAAAGTAATTTCTCCGGCTTTTCTGGCCACTGAGGGGTCAATAAACTGAACTTTAGGCATAAAAATTTATTAATGATATTATTTAGTATCTGAATGTTAAAAGGCAAAAATACTCTCTTTGAAAATTTCCGAAACTGTTGGATGCGGAAAGACCACCTCTTCCATTTCTTTGATAGTCATCTCCATTTCGATAGCCATAGAGGCTCCATAAATAATTTCACCGGATGGATTTCCAAGTATATGAACACCAAGAACTTCGCCATATTTAGCTCCGACAAGTACTTTGCAAAGACCACTTCCACCTTCATTTTCGGCAATAAAACGTCCGGCAAAAGCCAATGGTAATTTAGATACGCGATATTCGATATTTTGAGCTTTTGCCGCTTCTTCTGTTAAACCGACACCTGAGAATTCAGGGTTTGTGTAAACCACACCTGGAATTGCGTTGTAGCGCATTCTGTCTGCACGACCTGTCAGGTTGTTCACCACCACTTCACCTTCACGGCTGGCAGTGTGAGCCAATAAGGAGAAACCTGTAACATCGCCTGCAGCAAAAACATTCGGAACATTTGTCCGCATCTTTTCATCAACTTTAATTCCTCCCCTGTAAAGCTCTACTCCAATATTTTCAAGTCCAAAACCTGTTATATTTGCTTTACGACCAACACTTACAAGTATTTTTTCACCCGAAACAGACTCTTTCTTTCCGTTTTTTTCATAGAATACTTCATTGCCTTTGACTTCGGTAACTTTAGCAGAAATGTTGAAGGTGATTCCTTTTTTTGAGTACATAAGACGAAGCATTTCGCTCATTTCGCGATCCATTCCTGTAAGGATCTCATCCAGCATTTCGATTATAGTTACTTTGGTGCCAAGACTATTAAAGAAGCTTGCAAATTCAAGTCCAATAACTCCGCCACCAATAATCACCAACGAATCTGGTCTTTCCTTCAATTCGAGGATTTCTCTGTTTGTTAAAATCAATTCTCCCGGAGTACCAAGTCCGGGAATTGGAGGCATAAAAGCTTCGGAACCTGTGCAAATAAGAAGGTTAGTTGCTAAAAAATCGGCATTTTCGGTGTTGATTTCGATACCTGCAGCCGAGCGTCCTTTGATATAAGCTTTGCTCTTAATAACCTCAACATGATGTTCTTTCATTTTCAACCCGACACCGCCAACTAATTTCTTAACGACTTTTTGTTTACGAGCCATCATTTTTGAAAAATCGAAAGTCACTTCTTTGGTGTTGATACCATATTTGCTGCTATTTAGTGCGTTATCGTAAAGTTTCGCGCTATATAAAAGGGTTTTTGTAGGGATACATCCCTCATTAAGACAAACGCCTCCCAGTTCGCTCTTTTCAATCAAAACAACTTTAAGTCCTTTTTTACCAGCTCTTTCGGCTGCTACATATCCGGCAGGACCTCCACCAATTATTGCTAAATCGAATGTTGTACTCATTTCAGATTCTCCTATATTTTAAAGTTCAAACTCAAGGTTTTCTATTTCAATGGCGATTTGTTTCAGAAATCGGGTTGCTTCGCCGCCATCTAATGCCTGATGATCGTAAGTTAAACTCAATCCGATAAACGGAACGAATCCATAAACGCCGTCACCCAAATCTTTCGGTCTCGGAACAATTGTGTTGACTCCAAGAATTCCTACCTGCGGAAGGTTAATTACTGGTGTAAACATTTCAACTCCGTAATTTCCAAGATTTGAAACAGTAAATGAAGCAGCTTCGGATGAAAGCAATTCAGGATTGACAGCTCCTTTTCGGCATGACGCTGCGACTTCGCGCATCTGATTCGAAAGTCCTTGTATTGAAAGGTCATCTGCATTTCTGATTGCCGGAACCATTAATCCACGATCGGTATCAACCGCTACTCCAAGATGTATCTTATTGAAATATTTCACACTATCGCCAAGAAAATGGGCATTGGCTTGAGGGAATTTCCGTAGTGCCTTTACCACTGCAAAACAAACCATGTCGTTTAAGGTAATGTTCACCGGATAACCATTATCGTTAGCCTTTTTTACTTTACGCCTTAATTCGAGGATCCTTCGTGCATCCGCACCGAGATGATGTGTCAATTGTGCTGATTTCTGAATTGAATTCAGCATCGCTTTGGCAATCATCTTTCGGATATTCGATAGTTTTTTAATCTCAAAGTCGCTGCTATAAACAGGATTTACCGTTGTGAGATCTTTTGCAGTTAC
>CAILKW010000240.1 GCA_903834845.1 uncultured Bacteroidia bacterium
GACCCATATTTTATAATTCAAAAACCCACGTAAGTCTTGAGATATTCATTATTAGTTTTCCAGAATTGGTATATGAGTCTTATTAAATCATCTTGTCATTCTAAAAAATCATCATCGACCTTTAAATAATCATATATAAGTTTTGATAAAGGGCAATCGACCCAAAATAATCCGTATATAGGTTTGCTTAAATCATATATCATGTGACTTTTTGTCTGAACCATGTGACTTTTTGTCCGAACCGATATTGATTTTTCATTTGAAGGGAGGCTTGTCGCATATATAGGTTTGCTTGTTGCATATATAGGTTCGCTTTTTGCCCGAACAGATATGGATTTTTCATTTGAAGGGAGGCTTGTCGGATATATAGGTTTGCTTTTTGCACCTTCTGTTTTGCTTTTTGGAGCTGCTGTTTTGCTTTTCGCACCTTCTGTTTTGCTTTTTGGAGCTGCTATTTTCGATTTTAGCCCTTTATATTTTAATAAATCGATCCCTATTTTCCATCTTATTTCTTTTATTCAGATAAATAATCAGATAAAAATCTTTTTAAATTCAATTAAATTTGTTTTATAAGAAAATTAATCGTAATTTTGTCAAATTAAATATATTCAATCAATCTAAAATTACTATTTAAAACCAAAAAACCATTTCTCAAAACATATCCATTCATAATTAGGCTCAATTTTTAAAATCAGCATAAAATTAATTATTCATCTTAAATTCAAATATTTATGGAAAAAACACAAGAAGCAAAAAATCTAACCTGCGACCAGTTAGAAGCTTACCTCGACAATGAAGATAACGCCCAACTCATTGAAGATTGGGGTCCCTTAAAAAATAGTTGCTTACATTTCAGGGGGAATCTTGTCATCATGCGGGTTCAAATTGGTATTTCACAGTACGATTTCACTCAAATCACTTTAGATCAAGATAAAGCACAAGTAAATTGTGCAGAATTCATGAACGAAAAGATTTGCTCGACATCGAGAAGCTATTTTCGCAAAAAAAATAACGATACTTCACTAGGGTTTTTTAAACCTACTTTAAGCAAAATGTCTAATTATCCTCTTTCGGGTGTTATTCCTTTTCTGACGACTATGATTAACAAATCGGAATATTTTATGACGAATGACGCAGAATATGCCGCTGAAACCGGCATTGATGCCGAAATTATTTCGGATGCCAATGACCTGAAAGATATTTTAGACGGTTTTTTGGGACAGGCTAAAATGAAACAAAACGAAGTTGATCGGGCTCTCGAACGCATTACGCTTATTCAGAAGAATATCTGGGAATTTGATTTTCCCAATATGCTTGACGATGCTCAACATTATAATTCGACCCATCCTGATTTTTCGAAGGGGATGGCCGAACTTATGAAAATAGATGATCTTCCTACTTCTCACACAGGCATTAATGGTTTGATGCACGACGAAGAGGGTAATGTAATCATTGGTGGCATCATCACTAATCTTGATATGCCTGATCGCAAACCTATGGTTACTGACAACCTAGGTTATTACAGTGACCAGGAATTCAAATGGGGCGTTTTCCGTTATAAATACACTCACCCCAATTTTATTGACCAAATTATTACTATTAAAATTACCCGAGGCCGAAAGTATGTGCAAAATGTGATTATGAAAAAAAAGTAGGCCTTTAGTCTTTTAGAAAAGAAGGCTTGCCCGGTGGGTGAGCCTTTTTTAATTGACAATGGACAAGTGACGATTGAAAATGAGGAAAATGGTTTTTGAATTAGAATTATTTGTAATTTTGGGATTTCTTTATGTTTTGATGATGAAGTAAAAATATATATACGCATATTACTCATAAAGGAATGGAGCAGGTAAAAAGTCCCTTAGATAGTTTTGAATTATAATAAAATCATATAATTAAAAAATCAAAGTATTGATTATTAGTAATTAAAAAGACATAAAATGGATAACACCAACTCTAATTATAAAGC